>MEEF01000106.1 GCA_001724355.1 Mesorhizobium sp. SCN 65-20
CCGAGCCGAGATAGCCGGTCAGCACGGTCACGGGGATTTGGGTCTGGGCTTCGGTCATGGTCGTCCTCGGGTCGGATAGAGGCTCCATATAGGATGCCGATGCGGCTTTTGCACGTCTCAAACGACGGGGCGTCTGCCGAACATTACCTAAAATTCATTGGGCCGGCTGGATTGCGAGGCCTAGATTGCCGCAGTTTCTCGACCGCAGCGGAGGCCGGACATGCCCGACGATCCCTTTCGCACCAATCTCAGCCGACGGCATGCACTCGGCCTGCTCGCCGTGACCGCAGGGGGTGGCGTCTTCCTGCCGGCATCGGCGCGGGCTCAAGAGGGCGACGGATTGCGGCTTCTGCCCGACGCGGGCGTCTGCACGATCACGCCCGCGACGACGGAGGGGCCGTACTACTTCGATCCGGTGCTGGAGCGCAGCGACATCACCGAGGGGCGAAAGGGGGCTGGACTGGTCGTGCGCCTGCAGGTCGTGGATCAGGACTGCCAACCGATCGAGGCCGCCCGCGTCGACATCTGGCATTGCGATGCCGAGGGTCACTATTCGGGTTATCCGGGCCAGGGCGACGGCCGCGATGTCGACACCACCGGCGAAAAATTCCTGCGCGGCTGGCAGAGGTCCGACAGGAACGGCATCGTGGCGTTCCGGACCATCTATCCCGGCTGGTATCGCGGCCGCACTACCCACATCCACTTCAAGGCGTTTCCGAGCGATGCGTCGGTCCTGACCGGGCAGATGTTCTTCCCCGACGATGTCAGCGAGAGCATCTATGCATCGGTCGCGCCCTACAACCGGCGCAGCGCCAAGCGCGACACGATGAACGGCGACGACCGCATCCTGCGCCGCGCGGGTTCTGGCGTTCAGAGTGCGGTTCGCCAAGGCGAGTCCGCCTACGAGGCCGAGATGATCGTGGCGATTGGCCGAGAGGATTAGCCGGAAATTTGCCGGCGAAGGGTATCTGTCATCGAACTGTAACATCCGTCTGGCAAGACGCCATTCGCGGGACCGTTGCCGGCAAAGCGACGCGCAACGATCTCATGCGGAAACGATTGCCAAAGGCCGCGCAACAATTATTCTCGTCCATATCGGCGCGGGGCGTGGCGCAGGAGAGTCGGATGTCAAAGTCCAACAAAGGCGCGGCAATGAGCCGGCTTCACTCGGTGGCCCGGCTGGCGCGCACGGCACTTGCCTCGCGGCTCCTGACCCACGGCTTCTATGCCGGCCAGGACCAGATCATGCTGTCGCTGCACGACGACGATGGCCAGACCCCCGGCCAGCTCGCTTCGCGCCTCGGCGTGCGGCCGCCGACGATCACCAAGACAATCAACAGGCTCCAGGCGCAGGGCTTTTTAGAAAAGCGCGCCTCGGAGATCGACGCCCGCCAGGCCCATATCTACCTGACCGAAACCGGACGCGACGCCATTCGCGCCGTCGAGAAGTCGGTCAAGAAGACCGAAAAACAGGCGCTGAAGGGCTTCGACAAGAAGGATGTGAAACAGTTCTCCAAGTTGCTGCTGCGCATCGAGGCGAACCTGTCTCACATGGCCGCTGACGACGACGATGCCGCTACGGAGGTCGACGACGCATCTGAGGGCGAGGCGCATATCGAAGTCGAAGCCGCCGAGTAGCGTTTTCCGGTCCTGGACCACGAGTTTCGGCTTGCCGGGCGGCGTCCATTGGCGCATGTGCGGAACACCCGTCCCAATTCCGGCTTGCCAGCGTGACCCCTCCAAGAACAGCAGAGACTGCGACGCCGACATCGGCGATCTTGCTGATTTTCGCCTCGGGCCTGCTGTTCTCTTTCCTTGACGCCAGCGCGAAGCACCTGGTCACTTCGGGCATGTCCGCGCCCTTCGTCGTCTGGGTTCGGTTCACGGTGCATGCGGTGCTGGGGCTCATCCTTTTCAAGGCCTGGCAGCGGCCCGAGCGCCTGGTTCCCAAGAGCCTCTGGCAGCAGATCCTGCGCGCCGTCTTCATGTTCGGCTCGACCATTTTCAACTTCCTGGCGCTGCAGACGCTGCAACTGGCCGAGACCGTCTCGATCAACTTCGCAAGCCCCATGGTCATCACCGCGCTCGCCGGGCCGATGCTCGGCGAATGGGCCGGCTGGCGCCGATGGCTGGCGGTGTCGGTGGGTTTCATAGGCGTTGTGGTCATCACGCGGCCGGGCTTAGGCGGGTTCGGTATCGGCCACCTGTTCTCGATCTGCGCGATGCTGAGTTCGTCGATGTACACGATCATGACGCGCCAGATGGGCGGCCGCGAGACGGCGGAGAGCCTGATCCTCTATTCGGCGATCGTGCCGGCCGTCTTCATGCTGCCCGCGCTGCCATTGGCCGGGTCGCTGCCGGCCCATCTCTACGACTGGGTCGTGCTGTTCGGGCTCGGCGTCTTCGGCGGGTTTGGCCACTGGCTGCTGATCAAGGCGTACCAGCGGGCTACTGCCACGGCACTCGCCCCCTATCCCTATCTCCAGATGGTCTGGATGATCATCCTGGGCTGGCTGGTGTTCGACCAGTTGCCTGACCGCTGGACGCTGGCCGGGGCCGCGATCATCGTCGCCAGCGGTCTCTACATCATCCACCGCGAGCACACGCTCAGGGTGAGGAACCGTGCGGCGCTCGATGCCGAGGCGGAGGAGTTGGCAAAAAAGCTTTGATTTGCCGTTGAACAATGGCATACGGCTTTAAACGGTTTAAAAGAACCGTCCGTTCACGCTCGCGGATGGAGGGCCCCGCTGGCTCAGAAGATCAAGCTTTCGACGATCGCCGACGCACTTGGCGTTTCGACCGCCACCGTCTCGCTGGCACTGCGCGACAGCCCGCTCGTCGCCGACAACACCCGTGACCGCATCAAGCAGCATGCCCGCGAGATCGGCTACATCTACAATCGTCGCGCCGCGAGCCTTCGCACGTCGCGTTCCGGTATCGTGGGCGTCGTCGTCCACGACATCATGAACCCGTTTTACGCCGAGATCCTGCGCTCGATCGAGAGCGAGCTCGACCGCAGCGGGCAGACCTTCATCCTGTCGAACCATTACGACCAGCTTGAAAAACAGCGCACCTTCGTCGACACGCTGCTGCAGCTCGGAGCGGATGGCGTGATCATGTCGCCGGCCATCGGCACGCCGGCCGAAGACATCATCATGGCCGAGGGGAACGGCCTGCCCGCGGTTCTGATCGCGCGCTCGGTCGAGGGCGCCGAGGTGCCCGTGTTCCGTGGCGACGACGCCTACGGCACCGGCCTCGCCACCAACCACCTGATCTCGCTCGGCCACAAGCGCATCGCCATGATCGGCGGCACGGACCAGACGTCCACCGGCCGCCACCGCTACCAGGGCTACCTCAATGCCATGGAAGCGGCCGGGCTCGAGGTGTTGCCGTCGTGGCGCATCGCCGGACCGCGCACCAAGCAGGGCGGGTTCGAGGCGGCGGGGCAGTTCCTAGCCCTCAAGGACAAGCCGACTGCGGCGTGCTGCTGGAACGACCTGGTCGCCATCGGCCTGATGAACGGCATTGCGCGCGCTGGGCTGGTGCCTGGTATCGACGTTTCGGTCACCGGTTATGACGACCTCGAGGAAGCACAGATCGCGACGCCGGCGCTGACCACGGTGTGGAACGGCCAGCGCGAGGTCGGACGCCGCGCGGCCAGCGCGCTGCTCGACAAGCTCAATGGCCAGCAGGTGCGGCCGTCGCAGGAACTGATCAAGCCGGAGCTGCATGTCCGGCAATCGACCGGCAAGCCCAAAGAACGCACATGAGCGCTTCGGATTCCCAGGATTCCTCGGCGCCGACGATCCTGATCCCCGGCCAGATGCATCCGCGGGTCGTCGAGCGGCTGGGGGCGGCATTCCCGCTCATCGAACTCGCCGAGGGCGACCCGGCGCTGCTCACCGCGGACATGAAGGCGAGTGTTCGCGGCATCGCCTCTATGGGCCGCGTCGACGCCGCCTTCATCGACGCATTGCCGAAGCTGGAGATCATCGCCAATTTCGGCGTCGGCTACGATGCGGTCGATGCACGCCATGCCGGCCAGCGCGGCGTGATGGTGACCAACACGCCCGACGTGCTGACCGAAGAAGTCGCCGACACGGCGGTAGGGCTGCTCATCAACACCGTGCGCGAACTGCCGCGCGCCGAGGCATGGCTTCGCGGGGGGCGCTGGGTCCGTGACGGGAACTACCCGCTGACCAGCACGTTGCGCGGCCGCCGCATCGGCATATTCGGCATGGGCCGTATCGGCCAGGCAATCGCGCGCCGGCTGGAGGCATTCGGGCTGACAATCGCCTATCACAATCGCCGCCGGGTCGAGGGCCTCGCATACGACTACTACCCGACGCTCCGGGATCTCGCGCTTGCCGTCGATACGCTCGTATCGGTCGTGCCGGCCACGCCCCAGACAGCAAAGATCGTCAACGCCGAGATTTTCGCGGCACTCGGCGCCAATGGCGTCTTCGTCAATGTCGGGCGTGGTGCCACCGTGGACGAGGCGGCGCTGGTCGAGGCGTTGTCGAAGGGTACGATCCTTGCTGCCGGTCTCGATGTCTTTGCCGACGAGCCGAACGTGCCGCAGGCGCTGATCGACCTGCCCAACGCGACGCTCCTGCCGCATGTGGCGTCGGCCACCATCCTCACCCGGCAGGCGATGGCCGACCTCGTTGCCGACAACGTGTTTTCGTGGTTCTCGGTCGATCGGCGTGCGCTGACGCCCGTCCCGGAGACGGTGCATGTGAAGGCGAAGGTCTAGCCTTCGCCCACCTTCATTGCGTGAAGATCAGGCGGTCGTTACTCGGCCGCCGCGCGCGTCGCCTGCTTCGCCGCGGCATGGGCGCGGACAGCGTCGCCGAAGGCCTTGAAGACGCGCTGCGAGACGTCGTCCGACTTCACCCAGTATTCGGGATGCCACTGCACGCCGACGGCGAAGGCGCGGGAATCTCGCACTGACACCGCCTCGACCGTGCCGTCGGGTGCTACGGCCTCGACCTGGAGCTTCGAGCCGAGCCGCTCGATGGCCTGGCGGTGGACCGAATTGATCATGATGTCGCCGGCGCCGAACACACCTGCCAGGCAGCTGCCTGGCTTGATGGTGGCCACCTGGCGGATGGCGAAGCGCTCGTCCTGGTTGTCGCTGACCGGCGCGCGGTGATCGGCAATGCCTTCGCGCTCCTGAATCTCGGTGGCGAGCGAGCCGCCAAGGGCGACGTTGAGCTCCTGGATGCCGCGGCAGATGGCGAGCAGCGGCACGCCGCGCTCGATCGCCTTGCGGATCAGCGGCATGGTGGTGGAGTCACGGGCGAAATCGTAGGGGCCATTGGCTTCCGTTGCCTCCTCGCCATAGAGGCGCGGGTCGACGTTGGATTTCGAGCCGGTGAGCATCACGCCGTCGACCGAAGACAGCAGTTCGTCGAGGTCGAGGCGGTCGCCGAAGGAAGGCACCAGCACAGGCAGCGCGCCCGCGCCCGTGATCGCGGCCTCGAGATACTGTTGGGGGGCCGCGTGCCAGGTGTAGTTCTCGAACTGCTTGACGTCTGTCGAAACGGCGACGAGCGGCTGGTGCATGATTTTGGTCGAATCCTGTTTGGGAGCCCGGCTGGCTATTGCCCACAAAATAGGCGATCCGAGGGCGTATTTCCAATGCAAGTTTGCATTCCTCGCCTGCACCCGGCGAGAGGGCTTAGACTATAGTTCTACATGCCTGGGATGCCGCAGGATTTCTCTTGCGAAACGCTCATCCGCCGGCGTGGGCGCGCTTTACTCGCACCTTTCGCCGTGTATTGTCGCGGGCGGCGGTAGTCGTGGGCGGCATCCATTCCCCCTTGGCGTCGCATGATTTCGATCCAGCATGGGAGGATTTTAATGGATCGCCGTTCATTCATCAGGAAGGCCGGTGCCACCGGCGTCGGCGCGGCCGCAGCCGCCGCGACGCTGGCTGCTCCGGCAATTGCCCAGTCCAACCCGAAAGTGACGTGGCGCCTGGCTTCGTCCTTCCCGAAGTCGCTTTCGGAAACGATCTTCGGCGGCGCGCTGACGCTGTCGAAGTATGTGTCTGAAGTCACGGACGGCAATTTCCAGATCCAGGTCTTCGCAGCAGGCGAAATCGTTCCCGCGCTACAGGTCGCAGACGCAGTCACCGCCGGCACCGTCGAGGCCGCGCACACGGTTTGCTACTATTTCTGGGGCAAGGACCCGACCTGGGCCCTCGGCTCGGCCGTGCCTTTCTCGCTCAACGCACGCGGCATCAACGCCTGGCACTACCATGGCGGCGGCATCGACCTGTTCAATGAGTTCCTGGGAACGCAGGGCATCATCGGCTTCCCGAGCGGCAACACCGGCGTGCAGATGGGCGGCTGGTTCCGCAAGGAGATCAACACCGTCGCCGACCTCCAGGGCCTCAAGTTCCGCGTCGGCGGCTTTGCCGGCAAGGTCCTGGAACGCCTCGGCGTCGTTCCCCAGCAGCTCGCAGGCGGCGACATCTATCCGGCCCTGGAAAAGGGCACCATCGATGCCGCGGAGTTCGTCGGTCCGTTCGACGACGAGAAGCTGGGCTTCGTCAAGGTCGCGCCGTTCTACTACTACCCCGGCTGGTGGGAAGGCGGCCCGACGGTGCACTCCCTGTTCAACAAGGCCAAGTTCGACGAACTGCCGAAGCAGTACCAGTCGGTGCTGAAGGTTGCCTGCCAGGCGACGGACTCGAACATGCTTTCGGCCTACGACTGGCTCAACACGGCCGCGTTGAAGCGCCTCGTGGCGGCCGGCGCGCAGCTCAGGCCGTTCAGCCCGGAGATCATGTCGGCGTCGTTCGACGCGGCAAACCAGACTTACGCCGAGATCGAGGCGAGCAACGCCCCGTTCAAGAAAGTCTGGGATTCGATCAAGGAGTTCCGCAAGGACTACTACCTCAACATGCAGGTGGCCGAGTACAACTACGACACCTTCATGATGGTACAGCAGCGCGGCGGCAAGCTGTAAGCTGATCGCATAGCACCAAAACAACCCCGGGGTACCGCCCCGGGGTTTTTCTTTGTCCTGTGAATGTTGCGGCCATGCAAAAAGGGCGCCCGGTGGGCGCCCTTTCTGATTTTCGGCCGGCTCAGTTGAAGCTTGGCGGCTTGGACAGGTCCGGGACCGCCGGCTGGGCCGGGGCAGTGCCCGGCGCGGGAGCGGTCCCAGGCTGGGCTGGCGCAGTGCCGCCGGGGGCCGGAGCGCCAAGTGGTGGAAGCCCAAGCCCGCCGCCGAGGCCGGGCATGTCGGGCATCTTGATCTCGATCTTGCTCGGATCCACCGTCGGGCCCTTGTAGTGCATTACCATCTGCGGGAAGGCGATGGTGAGGCCGATCATGATGATCTGGATGCAGACGAAGGGAACGGCGCCCCAGTAGATCTGTCCGGTCGTCACGGGCTGGATGTTCTTGCCGGTGATCCTGTCCAGATAGGGCACGCGTGCCGCCACCGACCGCAGGTAGAACAGCGCGAAGCCGAAGGGCGGGTGCATGAAGCTGGTTTGCATGTTGACCCCCAGGAGCACGCCGAACCAGATCAGGTCGATGCCGAGCTTGTCAGCGGCAGGTGCCAGAAGCGGCACGATGATGAAGGCCAGTTCGAAGAAGTCGAGGAAGAAGGCGAGCAGGAAGACCAGCACGTTGACGGCGATGAGGAAACCTACCTCGCCGCCGGGCAGTGACACCAGGAGGTGCTCGACCCAGAGGTGCCCGTTGACGCCGTAGAAGGTCAGCGAGAAGACACGGGCACCGATCAGGATGAAGATGACGAAAGACGACAGCCTTGTCGTCGAGGCCAGCGCCTGCTTGATGACGTCGAGGTTGAGCCGGCCCTTCGCCGCAGCCATGATCAGCGCGCCCACCGAGCCCATCGCGCCGCCTTCGGTCGGCGTGGCGATGCCGAGGAAGATGGTGCCGAGCACCAGGAAGATCAGCGCCAGCGGCGGGATCAGCACGATGATGACCTGCTGTGCCAGCCGCGACATCATGTTGAACTTGAGGCCGCGGTCGGCGATCGCGACGATGTAGATCACGACGATGCCGACGCAGGCGCCGAGGATGTCGGCGTTGGCGCCCTGAGTGGGCGACAGATAGACATGCGCGGTATAGGCGATGACCGCGGCGACCGCCAGCGCGACGATCAGTGACATCACGCCGTGGCCGAGCGTGCGGGCCTCCAGCGGTAGCGCCGGCATCGACTTCGGCCGGATGATCGACATCAACAGGATGTAGCCCATGTAGAGGCCGGTCAGCACGAGGCCGGGGATCAGCGCGCCCTTGTACATGTCGCCGACCGAACGGCCGAGCTGGTCGGCCAGAACGATGAGCACTAGCGAGGGCGGGATGATCTGCGCGAGCGTGCCCGAGGCCGCAATGACGCCGGAGGCGACGCGGCGGTCATAGCCGTAGCGCAGCATGATCGGCAGCGAGATCAGGCCCATGGCGATGACCGACGCAGCGACAACACCTGTTGTGGCGGCTAGCAGCGCGCCGACGAAGATCACAGCATAGGCGAGGCCGCCGCGGATCGGGCCGAACAACTGGCCGATGGTGTCGAGCAGGTCCTCGGCCATGCCGGACCGTTCGAGCACGATGCCCATGAATGTGAAGAACGGGATCGCGAGCAGCGTCTCGTTCGCCATCACGCCCCAGAAGCGATCAGGCAGAGCGTAGAGCAGCGGCCAATCCAGGATGATGGTGCCGTTGGAGAGCGGCGCAAGCTCCACCCCGATGAAGAAGAACAGCAGGCCGTTGGCGGCGAGCGAGAAGGCGACCGGATAGCCGAGCAGGAGGAAGATGATCAGCGAGAAGAACATGATCGGCGCCATGTTCTGGGCGATGAACTCGATCATGGGCGGGCCTCCTCGGCCATCGCCTTGCCTTCGAGTTCGGCCGCCTCATGTGCCGAGATGAAAGGATTGGGATCTTCCATGTCACCGCGCATGATGGCAATCTTCTTGATGATCTCGGAGACGCCCTGGAAGCCGAGCTGGACGAAGCCGATCAGCAGCAGCGCCTTGGCCGGCCAGATGATCAGCCCCCCGGCGCTGGAAGACACTTCGCCTGACCGGACCGACAGCATCACGTAGGGGATGAAGTAGTAGATCATCAGCAGCACGAACGGCATCAGGAACAGCAGGTGTCCGAGCAGGTCGATCCAGTGCTGCACCCGGCGCGAGAACATGCCGTAGACGACGTCGATGCGGATGTGCTCGTTCTGTTTGAGGGTATAGGCCGCGGCCAGCATGAAGGCGGCGCCGAACAGATACCACTGAAGCTCCAGCCATGCGTTGGACGACATGTTGAACGACTTGCGCACGATCGCATTGCCGGCACTGACCAGGATGGCGAGCAGGATCGCCCACGAAATGGTCTTGCCGATGAACTCGTTTATGCGGTCGATGAATCTGGATAGAGCCAGAAGCCCTGCCATGCATTCCTCCCTGATTCTTGGTGGGGGCAGCGTCCGTTCCCCAGATGATTTTTTGAGCGTGCCCCTTACGTCAATGCGTATGCCGGGCATGGGTGCCGCGTCAACATAACAGCCTTGCGGCGTCAATCGCGAGCAGGGCCCGAAAACTGGGGAAATAGCGTTCTGACGCTACGGCATGCAACCAAAGTCGCAAGCCCCGCGGCGACCTTTCAGGCGGTGCCGGGCGCATCCTTCCGGTCGCTGGAAAGGACCAAAATCGCCGCGAGCAGCGCATACATCCACGCGTCCCGCCATTCGATCGGGAAGTAGCCCGCCCAGAGCGACTCGGCCACTCCGAAGGCCGCGGCTCCGACCGCCGCGCGGGCGGGGGCATAGTAGCTGCCGACGGCAGCGACGAAGAGGATCTTCAGGCCGTAGACGAGACCGGCGCCGAAGCCGAGATTGCCGTAGTAGATCGCGGCGAGTACCCCGGCGAGGCCGGCTGACAGCGCGCTGAGCAGCAGCGCCCGGTGGAAGACCATATCCGTATCGACGCCGCAGAGCCTGGCGGCCAGGGGATCGTCGGCGACCGCCCGCCAGCTCCTGCCGAAGGCCGAGCGCGCGAGATAGGCAGCGCCCGCGACGACGGTTGTGGCTGCAAGGGTGACGTTGAGGATCTGGATCGTCGTGAGTGTCGCGACGAAGCCACCGCGTGCGGCGAAAACCACGGGAGTCGCGAGCATCGGTGGCAGCCAGAAGTCGTGGGTGTTTGCGGAGATGCGGGTCAGTTCCATCAGCACGATCAGCACGCCGAGCGTGGCGGCGACGATGGTGTTGGGCGAACGGCCCGCGAGCGGCGCAAACAAGCAGTGCCGAATAGGCGAAGGCGATAACCACGCCGAAGGCTATCGATGCCGGAAGCGTCAGCCACAGCACCTGGTAGCCGTAGACGGCCGCCAGGATCATGGTTTGACCGCAGAAGGCGAAGATCGCGCCATGCGCCAGGTTTGTGCGCTTGAGCAGGCCGTTGCCGAGCGCGTAGCCGAAGGCGAGCAAGGCGTAGATCGCCGCCGAGTGTACCCCGTTCAACAGTTGTTGCAGGAAGTAGAGCATGCGCGAACGGTCCTGCGGGAGCATCCTACATGGTCGGGACGTTGCGCCTTCGAATCTAACTTGTCAAATTGCGGTTACCAGTTAGATTTGGGCCATGACGGTTTCATGGACACCACACCGTTTCTCTGGTGGCCTTCTGGCGCTCGACACCGCGAACACCGTCGTGCTGCGCGGCGATGTCGAGCGCAGCTTCGACCGTTTCGCCGATCCGGCGGAGATCGCACGCTTCGCGGCGGCCGCCAGCGTCTTCCGCGTCGATGAACTCGGGGGCCGGTCGCTAGCCGCCGCCGGCGCCATCGCCGGGAAGGTGATTGCCATCCGCGAGGCGACGGACCGCCTGTTTCGGCGCAGCGTGCTCGATGGAGCGCTGGCAGCGGCGGACCTATCGCCGTTTCTCACGTCCTGCGCCGAAGGGTTTGCCGGCTCGGCCGAGGTATTCGGCCTCGATACGCCGTTCGGTACCGGTTCCGGCCCACTCGCCTTCGAAGCGGCGCTCGCCGTTTCGGCCCTGTCGCTGATACGGCCGGAACATCTCGGGCGGCTCAGGATCTGCCCGAACTGCAACTGGCTTTTCATCGACCGCAGTCGGAACGGCAGCAGGTTGTGGTGCGACATGGCCGTGTGCGGCAATCGCCAGAAGGCCAGGCGGCACTACCGCCGCAGCAAGCAGGAGGCAGACGATGCGTGACTGCGGAGCACACAGGATTGTCTTGGGGGTTGCCTCTCTCGTGTTGCTCGGTCTCGTGGGCTGCCGCGAAAGCGGCGGGGAGGGCGAGTATTTCGAGCTTTCCGGTCGGCTGTTCGTGTTCAACTATCGCGTCGCGACCGTTCGCTACCTGGTGACGCTGAAGCCGCTCAAGCCCGTAGGCGAAGGGGAGGTCGCCGTGGCGAGCTTCGAGAACCCTGCAGGCGGCGAGCGGATCGTCGTTCGGCAGAAGATCTGGCCGATGAGCGACAAGGTCACCATCGAAAGCCCGCCGCTGGAATGCGTCGTCAGGGACCGGCCCTACAAGGTATCCATCCGCATCGAGGGACCGAAGGGCGAGGCGATGCAGTCGATCGAGACCACGATGGCGTCTTCGCAGGATCAATCGATGCTGCCCGACCGGCCACTGACCGTCGGGCCGTTCTACGACCTCAATCCGGAACTGAAGGGGCATCCGGACGGCCGCCTTCCCGGTGGCCGCGGAGTGACCTGCCCGTCCGCCTAGCTTGCGGCCTCTGCCTGGCACCTTGGAAGTGACCTCGGTGCGGGTCTACAAGTGTCGGGAGTGTGCAAACATTTTCGTTTGACGCGACAGCAGCCCACAGATTGGCTATCCCTTTGACGACCCAAGGTCAGCTGCCCGAATCGGGTTGCCGGGACAGGAACTGCGTATGACGCTCCACGACGTCGCTCTCGACGACAAATTCGACCTCGGCAAGGAGCGGATTTTCTTGTCGGGTTCGCAGGCCGTCGTACGGATGCTGCTCATGCAGCGCGAGCGCGACCGCCTGGCGGGGCTCGACACTGCCGGTTTCGTGTCGGGCTATCGCGGCTCGCCGCTTGGCGGGCTCGATCTCCAGCTCTGGAAGGCGAAGAAGCAACTCTCGGGTTCGAACATCGTCTTCCAGCCGGGCCTCAACGAAGAGCTTGCGGCCACGGCCTGCTGGGGCTCGCAGCAGGCCGAGCTGCTGGGCGAAGGGCGGCACGACGGGGTGTTCTCCGTCTGGTACGGCAAGGGGCCGGGCGTCGACCGATCCGGCGACGTCTTCCGCCATGCCAATCTCGCCGGCTCCTCGAAGCATGGCGGCGTCCTGGCGCTGATGGGCGACGACCACATGGCCGAGTCCTCGACCAATGCGCATGCGACCGAGTTCCTCTTCGTCGACACGATGATCCCGATCCTCAACCCCGCCGGGGTCCAGGAGCTGATCGACTACGGTCTCTACGGCATCGCGCTGTCGCGCTTCGCCGGCACCTGGACCGCGATCAAATGCGTCAAGGACAACATCGAGTCGACTGCGTCCGTCGACGCTTCGCTCGGCCGGCTCAACATCGTCCTGCCCGAGTTCGACATGCCGCCCGGCGGGCTGAACATCCGCAACGAGCTCGACCAACTCGGCCAGGAAGCGCGGCTACATGAATACAAAAGGGCCGCCGCCGCCGCCTTCATCCGTGCGAACAAGATCAATCACGTCGTCTATTCCGGCGGCCGCAAGCCGAAGCTCGGCATCATCACGGTCGGCAAGAGCTTCCTCGACGTGCGCCAGGCGCTCGACGACCTTGGCATCGACGAAGGTCGCGCCAATCAGCTGGGCATCCGCCTGTTCAAGGTAGGCGCGCCATGGCCCCTCGACCTCGAACACATCAGGGACTTCGCCAGCGGCCTCGAGACCATCATCGTCGTCGAGGAAAAGCGCTCGCTCATCGAGACGCAGGTTCGCGAGGAACTTTACGGCACCTCGATGCAGCCCAGGGTGATCGGCAAGAAGGACGAGCGGGGCGAATGGCTGTTCCCGGCCAAGGGGGCGCTCGATCCCAACGATATCGCAATCGCCATCGGCGAGCGCGTCCTGAAGGTCATCGGCCCGTCCGAAGAAGTTGCCGCCCGCGTCGGCCGGCTGCGCCAGTACCAGGCGATGCTGGCCGACACCAAGGACGTCGGCTCGCGCACGCCATTCTTCTGCTCGGGCTGCCCGCACAATTCCTCGACCAAGGTGCCGGATGGATCGATCGCCGGCGCCGGCATCGGCTGTCATTTCATGGCGCTGTGGATGGATCGCAGCACGATCGGCTTCACGGCGATGGGCGGGGAGGGCGCGCAGTGGATCGGCCAGGCGCCGTTCTCCAAGCGGGATCACATCTTCCAGAATCTCGGCGATGGCACCTACAACCACTCGGGCACTCTGGCGATCCGCTTCGCGCTCGCCTCGGACGCCAACATCACCTACAAGATCCTCTACAACGACGCAGTCGCCATGACCGGCGGCCAGCCCCACGAGGGCAGCCTGACCGTCGACATGATCGCCCGCCAGATCCGGGCGGAGGGTGTCGAGCGCATCGCCGTCGTTACCGACGAACCGGCCAAATATGGCGGGGGCGGCCAGTTCCCGGCGGGCACCAGCTTCCACCATCGCGACGACCTCGACCTGGTGCAGCGCGAACTGCGCGCCATCAAGGGCGTCACCGTCCTGCTCTACGACCAGACCTGTGCGGCCGAGAAGCGCCGCCGGCGCAAGCGCGGAACTTTCCCGGATCCCGACAAACGCGTCTTCATCAACGAACTGGTCTGCGAGGGCTGCGGAGACTGCGGGGTGAAGTCCAACTGCGTCTCGATCCAGCCGGTCGAAACCGAGTTCGGCCGCAAGCGCCGGATCGACCAGTCGAGCTGCAACAAGGATTTTTCCTGCCTCAACGGCTTCTGCCCGTCATTCGTGACCGTGCACGGTGCCAAGGTTCGCAAGGCCTCCGGCATCGCCGGATCAGACGATCCGCTGCAGGGCGTGCCGCAGCCCAAGCAGTTCGCGCTCGGACGGGACGGCTGGGCCGCGATCATCGACGGTGTCGGCGGCACTGGCGTGGTGACCGTGGGCGCGATCCTGGGTATGGCGGCGCATCTCGAAGGCAAGGGGTGCGGCATGATCGACATGGCAGGTCTCGCCCAGAAGGGCGGCTCGGTGTTCACCCATGTCCGCATTGCGCCGACGCCGGCTGATATCAACGCCATCCGCGTGTCGGCGGGCAAAGCCGACCTGATCCTCGGCTGCGACCTCGTCGTCTCCGGCGCCAAGAAGGTGCTGGCCGCGGCCCGGGAAGGACACACCATATTCCTCGCCAACACGGCCGAGATCATGCCGGGCGAGTTCACGCGCTCGGCGGATTTCTCGCTGCCGACGGAGCGGCTGAAGAAGGCGATCCGCGCTGCTGCGGGCGAGGCAAACGCGCATTTCTTCGACGCCACCCGCGCCGCCACCGCCCTGTTCGGCAACTCGCTCGGGGCCAACATGTTCATGCTGGGCTTCGCGTTCCAGCATGACGGCCTGCCGCTCTCGGCGGAGGCGATCGAGCGTGCGATCGAACTCAACGGCGAGGCGGTGGCGATGAACGTCTCCGCCTTCCGCTGGGGGCGCCGCGCCGCCTACGAGCCCGATTTCGTCCGCGCTATGGTCGACCGCTCGGGGCGCGGCGACTCGACGCCAGTCGCGCAGACACTGGACCAGTTGGTCGCCCGGCGGGCCGAGTTCCTGACAGCTTATCAAAACGCCGCATACGCTGATCGCTACCGGACCAACATCGCCGCCGTCGCTGCCGCTGAAGAGAAGGCGAAGCCCGGCTCGACCGCTGTCAGCGAGGCGGCGGCGCGCAGTCTGTTCAAGCTGATGGCGATCAAGGACGAATACGAGGTCGCGAGGCTGTACACCGACGGGTCCTTCAGGCGCGAACTCGCCAGGCAGTTCGAGGACTATGACCGGCTGGAGTTCCACCTTGCGCCGCCGATCCTGGGCCGGAAGAACACCGACGGCAGCCCCCGCAAATCGAACTTCGGCCCTTGGATGTTGAAGGCGTTCAAGCTGCTCGCCGCCATGAGGAAGTTGCGCGGTACTGCATTCGACGTCTTTGGCCGGACCGCCGAACGGCGCCGGGAGAGGGAACTGCTCGCCGAATTCGAGCGCGACCTTTCGCTGATCGCGAATGCGCTCACGGCGGCCAACATCGAGGCGGCCGCGGCACTTGCCAGCGTCCCGCAACTGGTCCGCGGCTACGGGCACGTCAAGCACGCCAACATGGAGAAGGCCGCAGGCGAACGTGCCCGGCTGGTCGAGCGGCTGCGCTCGGAGGGCGCTGCGGTGAAACTGCAGGCTGCCGAGTAGGCGATACCACTTGTTTACCTGAACCCAAGATTGCAGCTCGTCCAAAGCCTTCCAGTTGCAGGCAGGGTCACACGACACGCGCTTTCTAAGCCTTTCTTAATGCGCATGTGGCAGTGCTTGGCTTCCCTGGGCGGGCCTCGGATGCGCAGAAGAAACAACGAGATACCGGTCGATATCTATATTCCGTTCGTGGAAACGCTGTTCCGCGATGGCTCGACCCTTGCCGTCGGAATGGTCGCCCAGACGCTGCTGATGGTGGTCGTCTGGTGGAAGACCGAGCACCCGCTCTATCTCGTCATTGCGCTCTGCATGTTGCTCGTCGGCACGTTGCGGATACGAAACTTTCGCAAATACAACAGCTTGCCGCCTGCCAAGACCTGGGAAGAGGCGCGCAAGCGCGAGAATGACTACATTCTGTACGGCTCGTTGCACGGCTCGGTGCTGGGCGCGTTCTGCCTGGCGGGCACCTACTTCGCGTACGATCCGTTCGCCGAAATCGCAGCTGTCTGCGTGACGCTCGCTTCGGCAACGTCGATCGCCGGCCGCAACTACGGCTCGCCTCGTATGGTCATGATCCTCACCGTGACCATGACGTGGGCGATCTCGTTGGGGTTCTTGCTTCGGGGCGACTTCTACCACGTCTTCCTCGGCCTCCTGTCAGCGCCGTTCCTTTATGCGATCCGCAAGTTCGCCGACACGGTTCGGGATGTGCTGTTCACGGCCGTGTCCGAGGAGAAGAAGGCCAATCGTCTGGCTGCCCGTTTCAATCGGGCTCTCAACACCATGTCGCATGGCCTCGTCATGATCGGGCCAGACGGCCGCGTCGCGGTGGCCAACGCCGAGGCTGCGCAACTCATGTCAGTGAAGTCGCCGGATGCCCTGCTTGGACGCTCGATCCACGGGCTCCTGATGCGCGGCGTTGCGGGTGGCCTGCTGGCGCTGAAGGATTGCCGTTACATCGAAACGCAACTGACCCGGGCGCTGCGTGAGGGGCGGGACCGCAAGGTCCTCGTCTCGCTGTCCAACGGGACCTATCTCGAGTTTTCGGCACGCGAAGGCAGCCAGGAACTCGGCGTCATTACCTTTGAGGACGTGACTGCGCGCGTGGCCGCCGAGGAGAAGATCCGCTTCATGGCGCGCTACGATAGCCTGACCGGCTTGCCCAACCGTGCCTACTTCCATGAGGTTGTCGATGAATGCATGTTCGCCGGCGACCGCAACAGGTTGTGCGGGCTCGCCGTCATCGATCTCGACGACTTCAAGAGCGTCAACGACACGCTCGGGCATCCTGTCGGCGACGGGCTGATCTACGCGGTCGCCGAGCGTCTTGCCCAATATGCGAGCGAAACGTTCAAGGTCAGCCGCTTCGGCGGCGACGAGTTCATGGTCTATTTCGACCAGGTCGATGACGAGTCGCATCTCGCGGCGATGCTGGATCGCATCTTCGCCGGCTTGCAGGGCGAAGTGGACGTCGCGGGCCATGCGCTGCGCATCCAGGCGAGCGGCGGGGCAGTCTTGGCTCGGCCGCAGGAAACGGATGTCGATGCCATGATCGTCAAGGCCGACCTCGCCCTCTACAAGGCCAAGGAGATGGGCAAGAACAGCTGGCATCTGTTCGAGGCGGTCATGGATGCCGCCTTCCGCAATCGCCAGATGATGAAGGCTGATCTGCGCACTGCGGTCGAGGCAGGGGCGCTGCGGGTCGTCTACCAGCCGATCGTGTCGATGAACACCATGCGCATCGCCAGTTGCGAGGCGCTGTGCCGTTGGGATCATCCCGACCTCGGCCCGGTTTCTCCCGCCACATTCATCCCGCTCGCTGAGGAAATGGGCATCATTTCCGAGATCAGTACCTTCATGCTGAGGGCCGCCTGTGCCGAATGCGCGAAATGGCCGTCGCCGATCAGCGTCTCGGTCAACCTGTCGGCAAAGGACTTCCGCAACCAGGAAGTCATCCGGAAGGTTCGGGATGCATTGTCGGCATCCGGATTGTCGCCCAGCAGGCTCGAGATCGAGGTGACCGAGACTGCCCTTCTGGACGATAAGTCGCTCACCAGGAGCTATGTCGAGGAACTCAAGGCACTGGGCGTGCGCATCGCCCTGGACGATTTTGGCACAGGTTATTCGAGCCTGAGCTATCTGCACAAACTGCCGCTCGACAAGATCAAGATCGATCGAAGCTTCCTGGCGGACGTGGCTCAGAACCCCCGCTCGCTCCAACTGCTCAAGGGAATCGTCGACCTGTCGCGTCCGCTTGGGCTCACCGTGACGGTAGAAGGCGTGGAAACCTTCGAGCAACTCAAGATTCTCGCCGTTACGGTCCATCCC
>MEEF01000107.1 GCA_001724355.1 Mesorhizobium sp. SCN 65-20
GCGTTGGGCTGGCCCAAATCCCCATCCCATTTGGGAATTTCGTATTCCAGCACCATGTGGTCGCGGAACAGGTTCCAGGTCAGCTGGTTGACCGCCCTGTGGTCCTGATGCGCATCCTTGCGCGTATGGGTGAGCACGACGTCGGGCGTGACGCGCCCGCGCAGCTCGATCAGCCATTGCTTGATCGCCCTGATCTGCTCAGGGAAGTAGCTGTCCTCGAAGTCGCCGAGCTCGATCTGAGCGGTTTCGGCTCCGGAAAGAAAGGCCTGCGCCGAGGCCTTCGCCTCGTCGCCGCGCGGGCCGGCCGCGCTCAGAACGCACCAGTGTACGCTGAGGCGGACGCCGGCGGCGATCAGTGAAATGATCGTACCGCCGGCTCCGATCTCGATGTCGTCGGAATGCGCGCCCAGGCACAGCACCGTCAGGTGCTCGCCGCTGCGCGCGAGCTCCAGACCTCTCATGAAGCGGCCTTGACGACGTTGCGCCGCGCGCGTTCGGCCCGCACGGTGGCGTTCCACGGCATGTCGCCGTTCTCGACCATGTCCTCGAGCGACTGCCAGTCGCGCAACGTGTCCATCGAGCGCCAGAAGCCGGTGTGCTTGTAGGCCATCAGCTTGTTGTCGGCGATGAGGCGCGTGAACGGCTCGAGCACCAGTTCCTCGCCCTCGCGCATGTAGTCGAAGACCTCGGGACGGAAGATGAAGTAGCCGCCGTTGATCCAGATCTCCGACGTGTCGGTGGTGCGGAAGGATCGCACGCGGCCGGTCTCGTCGATGTCGGCGAGGTGATAGGTGAGGGGCGCGCGTACGGCCAGGAAGCAGCCATACTTGTCGCTCGCCTCGAACTTGGCGATCATGTCGTTCAGGTCGACGTCGGTCAGCCCGTCCGAATAGTTGGCCAGGAACATCTTCTCGTCCTTGACCTGGTTCCTGGCCGCCCACAGCCGTTCGCCGATGTTGCGCCAGATGCCGGTGTCGAGCAGCGTCACCCGCCAGTCCTTGATGTCTTCGTTCAGCAACTGGATGTCACGACCGCCGCCCGAGACGACGCAGTCGGCGAAGGTCTGCGGCCGCGAGTTGAGGAAGAAGTCCTTGATGACGTTGGCCTTGTAACCGAGGCAAAGGACGAAGTCGTCATGCCCGTAGTCGCTGTACCATTGCATGACATGCCGCATGATCGGTTGCTGGCCGAGCGGGATCATGGGCTTCGGAATGCTCTCCGAGTAATCGCGGATGCGGGTTCCACGCCCGCCACAGAACAGGACGACTTTCATCTCAAAGCTCCGCCGGATCGATGATGGTGACGTAGGGAATGGGCACGACGAACTTGGCGCCCCAGGCCGCGACATGGGACATCTGCCGGATGATCTCGTCCTTGAGGTTCCACGGCAGGATGAGGATGTAATCCGGTTTGGCGTCGTCGATCGCCGCCACGGGACGGATCGGGATGTGCATGCCGGGGGTGAAGCGCCCGTGCTTGTAGGGGTTCCGGTCGACGGTGAAGTCGAGGAAATCGGGCCCGATGCCGCAATAGTTCAGCAAGGTGTTGCCCTTGCCCGGCGCACCATAGCCGCAAATCTTCTTCCCCTCGTTCTTCGCCGAGATCAGGAAGGCAAGCAGGTCGCGCTTTGCCATGCGCGCCTTGTGGTCGAAGGACGCATAGGTGGACATGTTGGTCAGGCCGTGCAGGCGTTCGCGGGCAATGAGGTCCGTGACGCGTGTCGAAACGGGCCGCTTGGCATCCTCATGGGCTAGGTAGACCCGCAACGACCCGCCATGGGTCGGAAGCTCCTCGACATCGACCAACTGGAGCCCATGGCGCTCGGCCATCATGTCGATCGTGACCAGCGAGAAGTAGGAGAAATGCTCGTGATAGATCGTGTCGAACTGGTTCTCGGCGACCAGCCGCTCGACATGCGGGAACTCGAGCGTGACCGTGCCTTCGGGCTTGAGCAGGATCTTCATGCCGCCGACGAAGTCGTTGAGGTCGGGCACCTGCGCCAGCACATTGTTGCCGATGATGAGGTCGGCCGCCTTGCCCTCGGCCACCAGTTGCGTGGCCAGTCTCTCGCCGAAGAAGTCGACGCGCGTGGAGATACCCTTTTCGACCGCCGCGCGGGCGACGTTGGCGGCCGGCTCGATGCCGAGCACGGGCACGCCCAGCGGCAGGAAGTGCTGCAGGAGGTAGCCGTCGTTGCTGGCGAGCTCGACCGCGAGGCTGTCCTTGCCAAGTCCCAACCGCTTGGTGATCGCCTCGCAATATAACTTTGCGTGCGCAACCCAACTGGTCGAGAAGGAGGAGAAGTACGCGTACTCGCTGAAGATGGACTCGGCGCTCATGTATTCCTTGAGCTGCACGAGGTAGCAGGTGTCGCAGACGAGCACCTTGAGCGGAAAATACTGCTCCATCTGGTCGACCTCGTCGGCCCGCAAGTAGCTCTCGCAGGGAGGCGACATGCCGAGGTCCACGAAGGTGTGTGTCAGGCGTGCGCCGCACAGCCTGCAGGACGGGGCCAGATATGGCTGGACTGCGGAATCCCTGCCGAGTTCGAGCCTTTGCATGTTCATTTCTTGCTCCAGTTCCCCCAAGGCTGGATTCACTGCCGCCAGCAGAGTCCCGACCTGTTCTGGGCCTAAAGTTGCGCCGATATCGAGGATAGTGGCCGCCACCTCAGGGTTCGATTTGCCCATACGATAGGAAGCGTCATCCGATAGGGCGCTCGGGCCGTAGGGTACGGAGCCAAAAGGCGGTGTCGGGGGTAGGCAGCACCGCGGCTCATGCAAATCGGGTATGTAGGCGTTAACCCGGCTCCCCCATCGGTTGAGGGAGGTTACCCCTAGGACGCGCTTACGCGTCCGGCCGCCCCGGCAAACAATCCGGCAGAGGATAGTTCGCAGAACGGGTGGGAACGTGCGGTTCGTCGAGACTGAATTGAGCGGAGCCTGGATCGTCGAGCCGGAACCGGTGGGTGACGAGCGCGGCAGCTTCATGCGTACCTTCTGCGAGAACGAGTTCACTGCGGCGGGGTTGGAGACGCGTTTTGTCCAGCACAGCCAGTCGCACTCCGCGCAAAAGGGCACGTTGCGCGGCATGCATTTCCAGCTGCCGCCGCACGGCGAGGTGAAGCTGGTGTCCTGCATCCGGGGCGCGATCTGCGACGTCATCATCGACATGCGGCCGTCCTCGCCAACCCGGCATCAATGGATCGCGGTGGAGCTCAGCCCGGAGAACCGCCGCCAGCTCTATGTGCCGGTGGGGTTCGCGCACGGATTCCAGACGCTCACGGACGACGCCGTGGTGTCCTACCTGATCTCGCAGTTCTATGTGCCGCAGGCTTCGGTCGGGGTTCGGTTCGACGATCCGGCGTTCGCAATCAAGTGGCCGCTCGCGCCTGGCACAATGTCAGAACGGGACCGCGCCTGGCCGTTGCTGGAAGCGGCCGACTTATGATCGTGGCGGGGTTGCCGCGTCCGCAAGCAGGCCATTGCTGCGCAGCAGCTCGGCTGCGGCGGCAAGTTCGGCGAATGTCAGCCCGGATCGCTCGGCCATTGTCAGCAGCGAATGGTGGCCGTCGGCGAGGTTAAGCACCCAGAGCAAGCTCATTGCGCTGAGGCCGGTCGACTTGTCGCCGCCGAGCGCGGCATACAGCCCGCGCCGCCCCAGTTGCGGCTCGCCCTTGGGCGACAGGCTGAGTGGCGTCCAGTCGCCCTCGACGATCTCGATCGCGCTCGAGATGATGCGATAGGAAAGGCCCAGGTGCTCCGGCCCGATGAAGTCCAGATTGTCGGCCGAGGTGTGGTATTCCGGAAAGGTGCCGAACGCGCTGCGCTGGAACAGGCCCACCGGCAGGTTGAAGCCCGGGGAGCAGAATTGCCGCTCGTCGTAGCCATAGGGCGAGAAGTCGAGCAGCTTCGGCGGGGCGGTCTGGTGGGCGAGCACGTGAGCCATGGCTCGGTCTATGAACGCGTTGCTGCGCCGGCTACGCTTGTAGGTCGGCCCGCCTCCGTCGCCCACGCACGATACCACCAGCCCATGGTCGATACGCTCGGTGACATCCTCGTTTCGCGACAGCCAGGCGAGTGATCCGATCGTACCCGGAGCGAACAGGAACCGGTAGCTGTAGCGCGTCTTGCGCTCGCGCAGCCGGGCGGCGAGGCAGGCGAGGAGTGCCAGCCCCGAGCAATTGTCATTGGCGAGCGAGGGGTGGCAGATGTGCGCGGAAAGCAGGAACTCGCGGTCTGTCTCGCCGCGATGCAGATATTCGCCGTAGCTGAGGCTGCCGTCGCGCAATTCGGCGTCGATCTCCACCTCGTAATCGCCATCGGGCAAAGCCGCCAGCCTGTTGTGGGCCATGCAGAAGCCCCAGTTCTCGGCGTAGTAGGAGGTCCGATAAGGGATGAGGTTCGGCTGGTCGGGCAGGGTGTGGATGTGCTGCTTGAGCTCCGCAAGCTTGAGGGTGCCCCTGAAGGGGATGCTGTAGTTGAGCACATGCAAATTGTGGTCGGCAAAGTCGACCACAGGCCGTCCGGCGCTGTCCCTGATGGTGGCGCTGCGGATGCTCCATTCCCTCGGGATGGTCCAGTCGAAAGCCGGGGTCCCGGTCGCGACCTCGTGCCGTTCGAGCGGGACCGTCTCGGACAGGATCGACAGCGTCTCGCGGACGCCGTCGCCGGTGATGCTGCGGCAGATCGGGTAGAGCCGGGCCGCGAGCGCATAGATCTCTGCGCCGATGGTGTCGGACACAGGAGCAGCCATCGAGCCCGGATGTTCCATGCCGGGGTTCAGCCCGCCATCGCGCTCAGCGCCGGCTCTTCGCGATCCAGCACCCGCATCTTGCCGTCGATCAGGCCACTAGCGACGAGGTGCTTGATGTGGCCGATGCGCTGGAACCTCGGTCCCTCGAACTCCTCGAGAGTCAGGCCCGAGCCCGTGTAGGCAGCGTAGAGCTGTTCGGCACCTTTGCGGGCATCCCATTGCGGCTTGAAGGCTGGAAGGACGCGGGCGATCTTTTCGAAGCTCACACGGTAGGACCGGGTGTCCGGGCCGGCATCCGGCGCGAAATCCAGCCGACAGCCCGGTACCACTTCGGCGACGATCTGTGCGATGTCGCGTATGCGGTAGTTGTGAGCGGTCTGGCCGACGTTGAATGCCTCGTTTTGTATGGCCTCGCGCGGCGCGCCAAGGCCGGCGATGAACGCGCGGGAGATGTCCTCGATGTGCACGATCGGCCGCCAGGGGCTGCCGTCGGACTTGAGCAGGATGACGCCTTGCGTGACCGCCCAGGCGACCAGATTGTTGAGCACGATGTCGAAGCGCAGCCGAGGCGAGAGACCATAGGCCGTCGCCGGACGGAAATAGGTCGGCGAGAAATGGGCGTCGGCCAGCGGAGCGATGTCCCGCTCGGACATCACCTTCGACCAGCCATAGGGCGTGACAGGCTTGAGCTCGCCGGTCTCGTCGATCATGTCCGCGCCGGCCTGGCCGTAGTTGCTGCAGGACGATGCGTAGAGGAAGCGCCCAACGCCGGCCGCCTTCGCTGCCTTGGCGAGCCGTACGCTTGCCCGATGATTGATATCGTAGGTGAGGTCCGGATCGAGATTGCCGAGCGGATCGTTTGACAGCGCGGCGAGGTGGATGACGGCGTCGAAGCCTTCGAGGTCCTTTGGCTCGACGTCGCGGATGTCCTTGGTGATCGACGGCACCGGGGCTTGCGCCCCGCCGGCGGCGAAGGTGCAGCGCCGGTAGAGGTCGCTGTCATAGCCGGTGACCTTGTGCCCCGCCTGCAACAGCATCGGCACCATAACGGAGCCGATGTATCCCTGATGCCCGGTAACGAGAACTTTCATATTTGCCCCCCTATTTCGCTGCGATCGGAATCGCCGTTTGATCAGCGGATTCCGCCGCCGGCGCCCGTGAGTGGCTTTGGAGCGAAGCGAATTCGTCCGTGGCCGGTTGGTTGAACTGCCTGTAGACGACCTGAGAGGGCCGCCCGACCAGATAGCGTTCGGCACCGTCGGCGAGCGCCCGCGCGTAGACGGCGAGCGCCTCGTCGACCGCGTCGATTGTCTCGGCGACCGCTGCATCGTCATGCATGTAGCTTACCACCAGCGACGGCATCAGAATGCCCCGCTTGATGGTTTCCTGCAGGAACAGCGATCGGAAGGCCTGGGACGGCTGGCCGCCGGCGTCGAGCGTCGCGTAGGCGAGGCAGCACGGCCGGCCGACGACCTTGAAGTGGTCACTGACACCGTTGCGCCGCGCAGCTTCCTCTATACCGTCGCGCAGCTTTTGCCCCTGTGCGTAGATCTGTTCGATGACCGGCTCGTCGCGGTAGGTGCGCATGGTCGCAATGGCGGCGGCAAGTGCGTGCGTCTCGGCGCCGTGCGTCGTGGACAGGAGGAAGACACGCGGCTTGTCGAGATGGTCGAGCCCGCCAAGGCGCATGTACTCGCGCTTGCCGGCAAGCGCCGAGACCGAGAAGCCGTTCGCCAGGGCCTTGCCGAAGCAGGAAAGATCCGGCTCGATCCCGTATTCGCTCTGGGCGCCACGCGCGTTCCAGCGGAAGCCGGTGATCATCTCGTCGAGGATGAACAAGGCCCCGTTTTCGTGGCACAGCCGCCGCACTTCGTGCAGGAAACCGTCGCGGGGCTCGTCCGCCCGCGCCGGCTCGAGGATCAGGGCGGCGATCTTGCCGGGATGCGCGGCGAACAAGTTGCGCACGCTTGCAATGTCGTTGTAACGGAACGTCAGCGTCAGCTGCCGTGTCGCAGCCGGTATCCCGGCATTCATCGCCGTTGTGCCGATGAACCAGTCATCGGTCGAGAAGAAGGGGTGGTCGCCGCAGCAGGCGACGAGGTCGCGACCGGTATAGGCGCGAGCGAGCCGGACCGCGCCCGACGTCGCATCCGACCCATCCTTGCAGAACTTCACCATTTCCGCACCCTCGATGAGATCGAGGAAGGTCTCGGCGCAGTTGAGTTCGATCCGGGCGGGCCGCGTGAAGTTGCAGCCGTCGCGGAGCGCCTTCTCCGCCGCCTGCACGACCTTGGGGTAGGCATGGCCGAGGCCCACGGCCCGGTTGCCCATCCCGTATTCGATGTAGCGGTTGTCGTCGACGTCCCAGACATGACACCCGGAGCCGCGCTCGATGAAGCCTGGCGCCAGTATCGGATACTGGTCGTCGCCCTTGGCATAGGTATGGCTGCCGCCGGGCACGAGTTCGTGCGCTCGCCGCTGCAGCCTGCCCGACTTTTCGAAACGACGGAAATGCTCGGTCATGAAACCGCCCCCGGGTCCGATTGCCAACCCGGCGAGTGTACATTCTCGGCCGCCCGGCATGCGTTCTCAATAAGACGACCGAACCTCGTCCAATGGGGGTAGGGCAGGAACGCCATTTTTTCTCGAACGTGTTTGCCGATGGTCTGGACCCGACCCACAGCAAAAAGGCCGCCCGCAATGAAGCGGGCGGCCCGTATGACGCCTGATCCGACGGAAGCGCCTTCAGACGTCGCCGGGGAAGAGATCGTTGAGCTTGTAGGCAACCTCGGTACGGTTGGTGGCCTTGAGCTTCTTCATGATGTTGCGAATGTGCACCTTCACCGTGCTTTCGCGCAGCTTGAGTTCGTATGCGATGATCTTGTTGGCCTTGCCGCGCCGCAGCGCCTGGACGACCTCGACCTGTCGCGTCGTGAACATGCCGGCAAGCGGACGCACCTCATGATTGGTGGAGTCGATGAGATGCCGCATGGCCAGCAGGCTGCTGGCGGGGATGAAGATCCCGCCGGCAATCGCCAGGTTGATCGCCTCAACGCACACATCGACCCCGACAGTCGTCGGGATGTATCCGCGCGCGCCGCATTCCAGCGCCTTCATGATCTGCTTCAATTCGTCGGTATCGGCCAGTATCACGACCGGAACCGACTTGAATTCCGCAGCAAGCCGCGAGATTTCGTTCGCCACGTTGGGATCTGATGCCTTGCGGCCGCCGAGGTTGAGCAGGATGGCGGAGAGCGAGGGATGCAGATCCTTCTGCCTGCGCCACTCCTCGATCGTGCCGAGAGCGGTCACTTCCATGCGCAGATCGTGATAGATCAGCGCCTTGGCGAGGCACTCGCGGTCCAATGCTCTGCTGTCGAGTATGAGAAGACGTTCGTGATGGCGACGGTCTACGCCGGCGCCCGAACCCACAATATCCACGCCGCTCCTGGCGAGCGAGGTATTCGAATTGCCACTGTTGTGTACTGCGTTGGTCTCCATAGGAATCACGCCCTTTCCGCACACAGATCGCCACGCGAGCGACCGGTACACCCCATGAAACATCTCTGATGAGTCGACTTTTGTCCCCTTGTACGACGCGCATACTGCTGCATTGCTGCAGCGGCGCCGCCTATACCCCTCGCCGTAGTCTCTCGGTCCCAATCGAGAGCACAACGACCTAACGATATCTCAACTTATTCTGCTCACATTAACATAGGTTAATCAGAATTAAGGAGTAGATACCCCCTCCGTTCTTACGTCGGCACGGCGAAAGCAGGATCGTGTCGTGCGCCGAATATAGCCGGCCATCTACTGTTGGCTGATGTCTAAAGTATCGTCTGTCGCGTGCTGGTGTGTGGAAGTTTTTGAATTCCAGACTTCTTTGGTGCGTTAAGTAAATTGTATTGCAAATAGCCTTTGTCGAAACCGGCTAGCCTTGTCATCTTCTGGCGATTTATGAATTCTACGGAGCCGGAGCGAAATGAAACCATTTCCCTCTCGCGAAGCTCCCTGAGCGTACGGTTAACGTGAATTTGCGTGAGCCCAAGCACGTCGGCCAGGTCGTGCTGGGTCAATGGGCAGTCGTAGCCCAACTGGGTGCTCGTTCCGCCCGCGGAAAGCCTCTCGCCGAGCTCGAGCAGGAAGTGCGCGGTCCGTTCCAGTGCGCTACGCCGGCAGACGCTGGTCAGCCGCTCGGCGGCGATCGAATGCTGGCGCGCGATCATGCTCGCAAAAAGTGCACCTAGTGCCGGATGGTGGTCGAGTGCCTTTGCGAACGGCAGTCCGGGCACCTCGAAGACGGACACCTCCGAAACGGCGACAAGCGAGTTGATACTGCCACCATCGGATGATGGCATACCCAGAACATCGCCCTTCAGGGGGGTGTCGATGATCTGGCGATTCCCGTTGGGAAGGTGGCGGGCGATCGACGCCCAGCCCGACGCGACGATGAATATCCGGCTGTTGGTGTCACCCTGGCGACTGATCACGGCGCTGGGCGAGTAGAACCTGGGCAACGTATCCAGGAAATCCACGTCGCCATCGTCGCCACCGAAGGCAGAGCCTATCGGCGCAGATTGTAAGAACTGACGCAGCGTTTGCTCGGCCATCACTTCTACTATCCGCAATGAAGGCCGTTATTCGACGTTGCCTGCTTTCATCTCACCTTGCCCCCAAAGATCGCGACCATTCTGCCCGGTTGCAACCTGCCCGACGAAGCAGCCTTTTCACGTCCGCTGCGCCGATACCTCATCTGATATCATGTGCCGGAGGATGTCCATGGGTGTTCTTGCGGTCGAGGGGCTACGCCCATTGCACAATTTGACGTTGCGGCCCCGCTGGCCGGAAACTCGGGCTGCCTGCGTGGAAAGCGCCAGCAAGTCACGCGGTCTGTCCGTTTCACCGAGCGCGACAGGATAGGGGAGCCGCCGACCCCCCCAACCCCCACCGCCCAGCGGCTCCCCTATCGCGCCCCGGGCGCGTTGATCGGAAAATCCACCACAGTCGCGACAAACACGTTTGTCTCCCGACATTCCTGCCGGGAGTGCATAGCTGTCTGGAAAATGCTGTCAGGCCGTACCGAGTGGCCTCATATGGCGCAAGTCCGATGCATTGCTGTCGACATTGCCGTCAAAGGCGGCAATCAGGCGTCGGGCAGCGATGCTGGCAATATGCGTGTGGGGAAGGCTGGCCTCCACACGGCGCGCGGATTCATACACTTCTATCAGAATTGCACGTTGTCTCGGGCCCAGTACGTCGTG
The DNA here is from genome assembly GCA_001724355.1 of Mesorhizobium sp. SCN 65-20. Classification (GTDB taxonomy): domain Bacteria; phylum Pseudomonadota; class Alphaproteobacteria; order Rhizobiales; family Rhizobiaceae; genus Aminobacter. The sequence continues at coordinate 10,017 of MEEF01000107.1, forward strand.
ATCGACCAGGTCGCACATGGATACCTCCTCTGCGCTGGGACAATCCCGCTTCCGCCAAGCGGAACATCCCTGACAAGGCAACCCTAACAGATCGCTTTGCGATTTGTAAGCAACGTGAGGGTGTGGTTTTCGGTGGCTGGACATTTGCAGGTCGTCCCCATTCGAAGGATGCTCACGACATTGTTGGTAGTCTTGAGCAGGCTCGTAATACGATCGAACTCTTGATCGTCGCGTCCTTG
>MEEF01000108.1 GCA_001724355.1 Mesorhizobium sp. SCN 65-20
ATTTCCGCGGCGCGGATGTCCATCAGCCGACCTCTTTCAGTGCAAGCTTGAGCGAATTGAGTTTGGTTTTGAGCGACGTATCGATCTGGCGCGAGCCCATCTTCACGACGAGGCCACCGAGCAGCGAGGGATCGACCGAAACGGTGATCGCCACGTCCTTGCCGGCCACGCTCTTGAGCGCGGTCTTCAGCTCGGTCAGCTGGGCGGCCGTCAGTTCATGCGCCGAAGTGACTTCGGCGGCGACCTCGCCGCGATGTTCGGCGGCGATGCGACGGAAGGCCTCTATCATGCTGGGGAGCACGAACAGGCGGCGGTTGCTGGCCACGAGGCGGAGGAAATTGCCGGCCAACCCGGTGATCTTGGCCTTGTCGGCGATCGCGGCGATGGCCTTCTCCTGCTCTTCTCCCGAGAACACCGGGCTCTTGATCAGGCGATCGAGATCGGCGCTGCCCGCAAGAAGATCCGAGAAGCGCCCGAGGTCGGATTCGACCTTGGCGACAGCACCAGCTTCGAGGGCGAGTTCGAACAGCGAACCCGCATAGCGCTCAGCAACACCGGAGATTGGCGAGGAAGATTGGGTCACGGACCGTCTTTTCTCTTGTCTGACAGGCCGCAAGATTCTTGGCGCGAGCTTGATAACTCCAGCTAAATCTTTGACCTTACTGCGTTTTTTGACCCCGGAGTTTGCGTCAGCCGCATCCCCCGGCCGAAAGTCGATTGCCGTCTAGCACAGGCTTTAGAGGACCGCAACACGTCCGCTAACAGCCATTTGACGTTCTATTGTCGCATCGCGCGCGACAGGTCGGCAAGCCAGAGGCGATTCAGGCCCAGAAGCCGAACACGAAGCCCAGCGGAAGCACCGCCAGAGCCACTTCGACGACCAGCGCGACCCAGTTGTAGGGCGTGTTCGCGCCATCGGACATCATGGCGACGATGCGCCCGAAAGCGGTGAACAACCAGGACACGCCGAGCGCCATATAGAGCCAGGGCTGGGCGAGCAAGATGGAGCAGAGTCCGACGCCGAGGAAGAAGCCCGCCATAGTCGACCTCCCCTGCGCGATTGCCTCGGGATGGTCGGTCTTGGGCTGGAGCCTCAGCAGCCTGAAGGCGATCCGGGGCGCGAAGAACAGGATGACGCCGAACGCGAGCGTCGCCGCCGCTGCTCCCCAGGCCAGCCACTCGCCCTGGCTCATCGGCCACGGAAAGGTAAATTCCATTGGATTGTTCCCCCGACGGTTGTTGGCGCGAATTTACCCGACGGCCAGCCTGGCGCAACAGGCGCAGGTATCAGCCCAGCGCGAAATCGACTGCTGCCGCAGCGTGGATGGCGGTGGTGTCGAAAACCGGGATGTCGAAGTCGTCCTTGCCGACCAGCATGGTGATCTCGGTGCAGCCCATGATCAGCCCATCCACGTCCGGGCCCTCGGATGTGCTCCGCAACCGCGCGACTTCATGCAGGTAAGCCGCCTTCGATTCCGGCTTGACCACTCCCCGCACCAGCTCCTCGTAGATGATGCGGTGGACGGTATCGCGGCCGGCCTCGTCGGGCACCGTGGCGACGATCCCGTGCCTGTCGGCGAGCCTTCCCTTGTAGAAATCCTGCTCCATCGTGAATCGCGTCGCCAGCAGTATGGGTCGCGAGACATCGGCCGCCTTCATCGCCTCGGCAGTGGCATCGGCGATATGAATCAGCGGCACCGAGACCCTTGCCTGGATGTCGTCGGCCATGCGGTGCATGGTGTTGGTGCAGATCACCAGAGCCTCGGCACCCGCCTGTTCCAGCGTACGCGCGGCCTCAACCATCATGTCGGTGGCACCCGCCCAGTCACCCGCGTGCTGGCGCTCGGCGATCTCGGCGAAATCGAATGACCACAAGAGAAGCTTGGCCGAGTGCAGTCCACCGACACGGCTGCGGACGTCCTCGTTGATCAGGCGATAGTAGATCGCCGTCGATTCCCAGCTCATGCCGCCGATAAGGCCGATCTTGCGCATCTTTTCCTACCGATATCCGGTGATTGCCAAGGACATCGGGGCGATAGCACGGCGTATCCTTCGGCGATATAGCCTGGCCGCGTCACCTGTCATACGCTGCAGGTCGTTTGCCCAGGGGAGGACCGGGCCGCATGACCGTTCCCGAACGTATATCCTGGGCGCTTTCGCATCTTGGCCCCGAACCCGGCGATCGCCTGCTCGAGGTCGGCTGCGGACGCGGCGTCGCGATCGCCCTGATCGCCGGGAAGCTCGCCGGCGGCCACATCGTCGGGCTCGACCGTTCCGACAGCGCAGTTCGCGCGGCCACCGAGCGGAACGCCGCCGCTATTGCGTCAGGCAAGGTCGAGATCGTCCAGGCTGCTCTCGCCGACTACACCGCCACGGCAGGCAGCTTCGACAAGATCTTCGCCATCAACGTCAACCTGTTCTGGCTCGAGGCGATGCGCGAGCTGGCCGTGTCGAAATCGCTCCTTGTCCCGGGTGGCAGGCTGTTCCTGTTCTTCGAACCGCCGAGCGCCGGCCAGATCGAAACCATCAGGCACGCGGTCGAAGTCAGGCTGAAGGCGGCCGGCTATGTGGTCGACGAGGTGGTGGCCGGCCCGACGCCGAGCCCACCGCTTCTGGGCATCGTCGCGCGGCCCGCGGGTTGAACTACAGGAAGCTCTGCGGGTCGATGTCGACCTGCACCCGCACCGAACCGCGAACCTTCGGCCCATCGGCCAGCATCGCCTTGATGTAGCCCTGTATGTCGGCCTTGCGGTCGGCCTGGACCAGCAGGCGGAAGCGGTGGCGCCCGCCGACCAGCGCCAGCGGCGCCTCGGCGGGCCCCAGCACATGCACGTCCTGGGCGACCCTGGCTGCCCGGCGCAGGCCGCGCGCGTGGCTTTCCGACTCGGCGCGGGTCGCGGCACTCACGATGACGCCCGCCAGCCGTCCGAAGGGCGGCAGCGCCGACCGCTCGCGCTCGGCGATCTCGCGCTCATAGAAGGCCTCGGAATCGCCCGACACGATCGCCCGCATCACCGGATGGTCGGGCTGGAATGTCTGCAGCAGACCAAGACTCTTCTTGCCGGTGCGGCCGGCGCGCCCCGTGACCTGCGACAGCAATTGGTAGGTTCGTTCGGCCGCACGCGGATCGCCATTGGCGAGGCCCAGATCGGCGTCGACCACGCCAACCAGCGTCATGTTCGGAAAGTTGTGGCCCTTGGCGACGAGCTGCGTGCCGATAACGATGTCGGCTTCGCCGTTGGCGATCGCCTCCAGCTCGAGCCTGAGTCGCTTCACCCCGCCAAGCATGTCCGAGGACAGCACGATGGTGCGCGCATCGGGGAAGTGCTGCACCACCTCCTCGGCGATGCGCTCGACACCGGGGCCGCAGGCGACCAGATGGTCGAACGTGCCGCATTCGGGACAGGCCTCGGGGCGTTTCTCGTTGTGGCCGCAATGGTGGCAGACGAGCTGGCCGCGAAAACGGTGCTCGACCAGCCAGGCCGAACACACCGGGCAGCCGAAGCGATGGCCGCAGACGCGGCAGAGCGTCAGCGGCGCATAGCCGCGCCGGTTGAGAAAGAGCAGCGACTGCTCCTGCCGGCCGAGATTCTCCCGCATCTTGCCGAGCAGCACGGGCGACAGGAAACCGCCGCGCGCGGGCGGCGAGCGCCGCATGTCGATGGTGGCGAGATGTGGAAGTGCTGCCTCGGCGAAGCGTGCAGACAGCACCGTGCGGCGATACTTGCCCTGCTCGGCGTTGACCCGGCTTTCCACCGACGGCGTGGCGGATGCCAGCACAACGGGGAAGCCGCCGATATGGGCGCGCACCACGGCCATGTCGCGGGCGTTGTAGAAGACGCGGTCCTCCTGCTTGTAGGCAGGGTCGTGCTCTTCGTCGACGACGATGAGGCCGAGCTCCTTGAACGGCAGGAACAGCGCCGAGCGCGCCCCTGCCACCACGCGCACGCCGCCTTCCGCTACCTGGCGCCAGACGCGCTCGCGCATGCGCGGCGGAAGGTCGGAATGCCACTCGGCGGGCTTGGTGCCGAATCGGCCCTGGAAGCGCTCGAGAAAGGCTTGGGTGAGTGCGATTTCTGGCAGCAGGATCAGCACCTGCTTGCCCTTGTCGAGTGCCGCCGCCACCGCCTCGAAATAGACCTCTGTCTTTCCCGAACCGGTGACGCCGTCGATCAGGGTCACGCCGAAGCGGTCGGCCGCCACCAACTCGCGCAGGTCCTTCGCGGCGGACTGCTGCTCGCCAACGAGTTCTGCAGTCGAATAGGATGTGTCGGGCGCGGCGACCACCGGTCGCGGCGGGATCATCACGGTCTCGAAGACGCCCTGCGCCTTGAGCCCGTCGACGACGGTCGAGGAGACGCCGGCGGCGTGCGCCAGGCCCGAGCGCGTCCAGGCCATGCCGTCATTGGCCATCTCCAGCACGCGTTCCCGTGCCGCCGTCATGCGGTCGGGGCTTGTCTCGGTGCGCACGATGCCTTCCGTCCACGGCTCGGGATCGAAGGCCTCGGGCGCGCGCAGGATCATGCGCGCCACCATGCCGGGTGGCGAGATCGTGTATTGCGCCACCCAGTCGACGAAGCGCCGCATCTGCTCGCCGACGGGCGGGCAGTCGAACACATGCGAGATCGGCCGCAGCTTCTTCGGATCGACGGCCTCCACCGGTCCGTCCCAGACGATGCCGGCGACCTCGCGCGGCCCCAACGGCACACGCACGATCGAACCGGGCACGACCTCCATGCCCTCGGGAACGGCATAGGAATAGGGGCGCTCGGCCGGCATCGGCACGAGCACGGGTGCGGCCCTTCTTGTTGGCGAATCGGCAGTCATGACGCGTGACCTTGCCCCGAACTTGGTTTAGAGCAAAGGCCGACACGTTGGGTGCTCCCAGCCCCGCCACGAAGGAGACAGTCATGAAGTTTTTCGTCGACACCGCCGACGTCAAGGAGATCCGCGAGCTTAACGAGCTCGGCCTGCTTGACGGCGTCACCACCAACCCCTCGCTGATCCTGAAGTCGGGCCGCAACATCCACGAGGTCACCAAGGAAATCTGCGACATCGTCGAGGGCCCGGTGTCGGCCGAGGTCGCGGCGACCGAATATTCCGAGATGATGAAGGAAGCGGCGGTGCTGTCGAAGATCGCCGACAACATCTGCATCAAGGTGCCGCTCACCCTCGACGGGCTCAAGGCCTGCCGCGCGCTGACCTCCGAAGGCCGCATGGTCAACGTGACGCTGTGCTTCTCGGCCAACCAGGCGCTGCTCGCCGCCAAGGCGGGCGCCACCTTCATCTCGCCCTTCATCGGCCGTCTCGACGACATGGCCGTCGACGGCATGGAGCTGATCGCCGAGATCCGCCACATCTATGACAATTACGGCTTCGACACCGAGATCCTCGCCGCCTCGATCCGCTCGACCGAGCACGTCAAGCGCGCGGCCCTGATCGGCGCCGACGTCGCCACCATTCCGCCGGCAACGCTGAAGGCGCTGGTCAAGCACCCGCTGACCGACAAGGGCCTCGAGATGTTCCTGGCCGACTGGGCCAAGACCGGCCAGAAGATCGGCTGATTTTTTCGGCAAGACGTTCAAAGCCGGCGCATCAGCGCCGGCTTTTTTCGTATCCGCATTTCAGACAAGCGGCGGCAGCCGCCGCTTCACCGGCTGCGCCTTGACGATCGAGCTGCTGGTTTCCGCCTTGTCGGCGATGCGGTCGAGAATGGTGTCGAGTTCGCCGATGGAGCGGATGTGGAGCCTGCCGACGAAGCAATCGTCCCCCGTCACCTTGTCGCACTCGGAGAATTGCGGGATCTGCTGGATCAGGTCCTGCACGACATGCAGCTTGCCGGGCAGCGGCCTTATCCGCACGATCGCCTGAAGCGTGTAGCCGAGAGCCGCCGGGTCCACCTCGATGGTGAAGGCGCGGATGACGCCGCGCTCCTCCAGCCGGCGCAGCCGTTCCGAGGCACTCGGCGACGACAGGCCGACCCGCTGCGCGAGTTCCTTCAGCGATATCCGCGCGTCTTCGACCAGGATTTCGACGATGCGCCTGTCGAGATCGTCAAGCATCTTGCACTCCTGAGTCAATTTTCAGCACTCACCTTACTTCGTTAGGCCGTACGCGCCAACCGGCTTCGCCACAGCATATCAATCCGCATTCTTCCTGCGCACAATACGGTCACCTAGCAAGGAGCAAGGCCATGACGGAAACGACGCGCGGAACAGCGGAAATGACTGCCGCAATGGTGATCTCGGGAACGATAGGACTGTTCGTCGTCCTGTCCGGCCAGCCGGTCATGTCGGTGGTCTTCTGGCGCTGCGCCTTCGGGGCGGCGACGCTGCTCGCCATCTGCGCGGGCCTCGGCCTGTTCCGGGCTGACATCATCTCGCCCCGCCAGGTCGCATATGCCGCGCTCGGCGGCGTGGCCATCGTCGCAAACTGGGTGCTGCTCTTCGCCGCCTTCCCGCGTGCCTCGATCTCGATCGCCACGGCCGTCTACAACACCCAGCCCTTCATGCTGGTGGCGCTGGGTGCGTTGCTTTTCGGCGAACGCATCACACCCACCAAGGTCGGCTGGCTGCTGGTCGCCTTTGCCGGCATGCTGATGATCGTTCAGGGCAAATCGGCGGGAGCACATGTCGGCACCGACTATCTCGGCGGCATCCTGCTCGCACTCGGTGCTGCCTTCTTCTACGCCATCGCGGCGATCGTCGCGAAGAAACTCAAGGGCGTGCCGCCGCATCTGATCGCGCTGATCCAGGTCGTGGTCGGCGTGATCATGCTGGCGCCTTTCGCTGACCTCGGCTACCCACCGGCCGACGCGCTTAGCTGGGCGCTGCTCGTCACCATCGGCGTCGTCCATACCGGCCTGATGTACATCCTGCTCTATGGCGCGATCCAGAAGCTGCCGACCAATCTCGTCGGAGCCCTGTCCTTCATCTACCCCGTCGTGGCGATCGCGGCCGACTACATGGCCTTCGGCCAGCGGCTGCAGCTCCTGCAGATCGCGGGCGCCGTCGCAATCCTGCTGGCAGCAGCGGCAATGACACTGGGATGGACATTCACGCGCCGGCGGACCGCCTGCCCGGAGGCAGGCTAATCCTCATCGTCCATCCGACCTGTGATGCGCATGCCCTCGATCTCAGTTGCGCCTTCGATACGCACCACAGTCAGTGCCCGGGCGCCGGTGCGGTCGCGCACAAGGTCGGCCAGTTCGCGCGAATGGGTGACGATCCAGACCTGCGTCCGCACGGACGCCGCCACGATCATGTCGGCGAGCGCCGGCATCATGCGCGGATGCAGGCTCGATTCCGGCTCGTTGAGCGCAATCAGCTTCGGCAGCCGATAGCACAGCAACGCCCCGGCAAGCGCGAGGAACCGGATCTGCCCATCTGAAAGTTCCTGTGGCCTGAAGACACGCTGCGGGAACTCCGGCAGCACCAGCCCGAAGGTCGCAGTTTCCTCGGGCACCGGCACGTCGAGTTGCGCGCCGCCCATGGCATCGGCGATGCAGCGGTCGAGCTCGACCGTATCGCCACGGATATGCCTCAGCGTCGCGAACACCGCAGCCAGATTGGCGCCGTCCTCGTCGAGCATGGGCGAGGTCGTGGCCAAGGCCGCCCGGCGCACCGGCGAATCGGTGTCCGTCCGGAAGCCGTGATAGAAGCGCCAGCCGGCGACAGCGGCGCGCATGTCCCCGACTTCGGGATAGCGCCCTGCCCCGCCGAGCAGCGCCAAGGCCGTTTCGGAGTTCAGCACGCGTTCGGGATGCTCCACCCGGCGGCCATCCGCATCGCGGGCAAACACGGCCAGGCCCTTGCGTGACATCATCTCGACTGGGCGCCGCCCGGCCTCGACGGTCAGGCTCTCTTCCTTGACATGGGGCTCGAAGGCAAAGCCCGCCGTCAGCGGCGGCGGCAGGCCGATCTCGACCTTGTAGGCGTAGCGCGCCGCCGTCTCGTCATCGAGGAACTCGGCATCGATGATGACGCGAACGGGCTGCCCGGCACGCCGCTTGCCTGACCACAGCGCCGAATTCATGCCGCCCTCGCCCGCGATCTCGCGGGCAAGTGTGCCGTCGGCCGAGGCCTTAATCAGTTGCAGGGCGCGGTAGAGGTTCGACTTGCCGACGCCGTTTTCGCCGACGAAGACCGAGACCTGTCCGAGGTCGAGCCTGACTGAGCGGAGCGACCTGTAGCCCGCGGCTGAGAATGAGGTCAGCCGCATCGACCAGCCCCTCGCGCCGCCATCCGGTCAGCGCTGCTTCGACATGTCCTGGGCGATCGCGAGCCTCAGCAGCTCGGCCAGTTCGCGCGCCGCGCGGTTCTCGGCGTCGCGCTGCGCCCGCGTGTTGGCGAACTCCTGGCGCGGGCGGTCGAACGAGGCAACCACGTTGCGCGAACCTGCCGCGATGCGCTTGCCGGTGCGGATTTCCGTGATGACGTAGCTTCCGGTCATCGTGACCGTACCAGCGGTCGGCTCGTCATCCTCCGAAGTCACCTGCACGACCAACGACGATTCAGTGAGTGCCGCCACCGCCAGGTCCATAGTGTAGGGCGCGCTTGCCTGCTGGCCCGCCCCGCCGTTGAACAGGAAGATCAGGTGGTTGCGGACTTCCTGCCCGTAGCGCGTGTTGACCGGCTTGATGTTGACCGAGGCCAGCTGCGTCGCGGTACCGCCCGCAGCACCCGTCGCGGCCGGTGCGTCCGAATAGAGCGGCCGCACGGTGCAGGCCGAAGCCAGCGCAAGCGAGGAAAGCAATGCGAGACGTGCAGCAACACGCCAGGAGCCGAAGAAGTTCCGCGCCTCAGGCAACGACATTGACGATCCTCTGCGGCACAACGATCACCTTGCGCGGCGACTTCCCATCCAACGCCTTCTGCACTGCTTCGAGTGCCAGCGCCGCTTTTTCGACGGTCACTTGATCTGCGTCGCGGGCAATTGTCAAATCGGCCCGTTTCTTGCCGTTGATCTGCACCGGATAGGTGATTTCGTTGTCGACGACGAGTGCTGCGTCGAACTTCGGCCACGGACGGTCGGCCACCATTCCCTTGCCGCCGATCGCCGTCCAGCACTCTTCGGCCAGGTGCGGCATCATCGGCGCGATCATGACGATCAGGATGTCGATCGCCTCGCGCAGCGCCGAAACGACCTCAACGGAAGCCTTTCCGGCCGACGCTTCGGCCAGCGGACCCTGCAGCGTGTTGCTGAGTTCGTAGATGCGCGCCACGGCCTTGTTGAAGGCCAGCTTGCCGATGTCCTCTCCAACCGACTTCAATGCCTTGTGCGCGGCCTTGGAAACCGCCGCGGCATGGCCGTCATGCGCCGCCTTCGGCTCGGCCTTGGCCAGCACGTCCGCGGACTCGGAGATCAGGCGCCAGACGCGCTGCACGAAGCGGTGCGCGCCCTCGACGCCGGCCTCGGTCCAGATCACGTCGCGCTCGGGCGGCGAATCCGACAGCATGAACCAGCGCGCCGTGTCGGCGCCGTAGCTGGCAATGATGTCGTCGGGGTCGACCACGTTCTTCTTCGACTTCGACATCTTCTCGATCGAGCCGATCTCGATGGGCGTGCCATCGGCGAGCAGCGAAGCGCGGCGCTTGCCGTCGCTTTCCTCGATCTTGATCTCGACGGGCGTGACCCAGCCGTTCGGACCCTTGTAGGTCTCGTGCACGACCATGCCCTGCGTGAACAGGCCCTTGAACGGCTCGGCGATGTTCAGGTGGCCGGCCTCGCGCATGGCGCGGGTGAAGAAGCGCGAATAGAGCAGGTGCAGGATCGCATGCTCGATGCCGCCGATATACTGGTCGACCGGCAGCCATTCGTTGGCGGCCTTCGGATCGGTCGGTTCGTTCTCCCAAGGTGCTGTGAAGCGCGCGAAGTACCACGACGAATCGACGAAGGTGTCCATCGTGTCGGTCTCGCGGCGCGCGTCCTTGCCGCATTTCGGGCAGGCGACCTGGCGCCAGCTCGGGTGACGGTCGAGCGGGTTGCCGGGACGGTCGAAGTCGATGTCGTCGGGCAGCTTGACCGGCAGGTCGGCCTTCGGCACCGGCACGACGCCGCAGTCGTCGCAATGGATCATCGGGATCGGGCAGCCCCAGTAGCGCTGGCGCGAAATGCCCCAGTCGCGCAGGCGGAACTGCACCTTGCGCTCGGCCATCGGCCGGTTGCCGATCGAGATCTGCTCCAGGCG
>MEEF01000109.1 GCA_001724355.1 Mesorhizobium sp. SCN 65-20
TCGTCACCATGAACAAGGCGCACGGCACCCATTTCACCGACGCCCCCGACCTTGGCATCGAGCATGTGTTGCGCGGCTGGAACCCTGAGGGCGGGCCGGCGCGGCACGCGCTGGTCGTCGACGACGTCTATGTCCGCAACGTGCCGACCGACATCCGCCGCTTCGGCGAGATGGAGAAGGATGGCAATTCGATCTTCATCTTCGAGGTCGCCGGCCTCTGTATCGGCCATCTCGGCCACCTGCACCACCGGCTGGAAGACGCCCATTATGGCGCCATCGGCCGACTCGACGTCGTCATGGTGCCCATCGACGGCGGCATGACGCTGTCGATCGACGCCATGACCGAGATCACCACCCGGCTCTATTCCTCGCTGATCCTGCCCATGCACAGGCACTCCACCCCGATCGGCGAGTTCACCGGCATGATGGGCGACGGCTTCGCGGTCGAGTTCCGCCCGAGCCGCTCGCTCAAGGTTTCCCTGAGGTCGCTTCCGTCCCGGCCGACCATCGTGGTTCTGGAAGGGGTGTAGGTCCGCGCTACGCCGCGCCCTTGCTGTCGTTCGCGCCGACCCGCACCATGTTGCGGCCGGCGGACTTGGCCTGGTAGAGGGCCCTGTCGGCTACCAGCAGCAGGTCTTCGAAGTCGTCCGTACGGGCGGCTCGCACGGCGATGCCGATGCTGACCGTCATTCGCATCCGATCGCCCGAGGCCATGGCGATGTCGGCGCCCTCCACCGCCAGGCGGATGCGTTCGGCCATGCCGGTTGCCTCGGCGAGGTCGGCCTGCGGCAGAAGCACCGCGAACTCCTCGCCGCCGGTGCGGCCGAACAGGTCGGCCTCGCGCAGAACCGACGCCACGAGATGGTAGAATTCGGTGAGGACCTTGTCGCCGCCGGCATGTCCGAACCGGTCGTTGATGCGCTTGAAATGGTCCACGTCGATCATCAGAAGGGCCACCTCGCGCGAGTCGCGCGACAACTGGACTATCGAGGATTCCGCCCGCTCCAGGAAGGCGCCGCGCGACAGCGCCCCGGTCAGCGAGTCGAAGTTCGCGGCCTTGTAGAGCCGGTCGATCAGTTCCTTGCGGGCGGCGTTGGTGCTCGCGACCGTCAATGGCCCCAGGGCCAGGAGGGCCACGCCCAGCCGGATCGAGTCGAGCAGGCGGATGGAATCCGGCAACCTGGACAGCGGGATCAGCTGCGCCGGCAGCGCAATCAGCAGCCAGGTCGAAAGTGCCATGGTGAGCACCGTGGTCGTGAACAGGCTGTAGGTGAGGGCGCACCACAGCAGCGCAGGGATCGGGAAAGCCAGCGAACCGGGGCCGCCGACCACCATGCCTATGCCGACCGAAGCCAGCAGCGCCAGGGCCGGGCCGGCGTGCAACAGGGCGGCAGTCTTCGCATTGGTCAAAGTCTTCCACTGCCGGCGCAAGACCTCGATGCCCGGATAGGTCAGCAGGATCGGCAGCACGATGAGGTTGTTGACCAGTTCGCTGACGAACCAGAAGGCCAGGCCTCCGAAGAAGCTCCGGCCGAAGAGCAGGTTTGCGCCCGCCGAGCTGGCGAGGGCCGACGCCAGTGCTGCCACGCAGCAGGCGGCGAAGAGATAGAGCACCGAGACCGAGCGGCGCAGCCTGCGGTCGTCTTCGGAAAGCAGGCGGAACGCCGCGTAGCCGGCCATCGCGCCGGCCATGTTGGAGACCGTCAGCCAGATATTGGTGCGCAAGTCGCTGCCGGTCACGAAATCGGCGGCGAAGAAGGCGGCGAACGCGGCCAGCCAGCCGACAACGGTCGCGAAGGCGGGATTGCGCACCATCAGCCCGAGCAGGACGGCGTTCGCCGGCCAGACCGCTGCAAGGAAACCGATGGGGCGGCTGAGGATGCCGAGCAGCGAAGCGGCGAAGACGGCCGCGCCGACGATCAGCGCCGCAGCCAGCTGCTGCGTTGCGCTTGAAGTGCCAGGGTGGCGTTGAATGGCGGTGAGCATCGTCCCTCTAATCCGTCAAGCACGTCCCTCGAGCCGGACCATCGGCGAAAACAGTTCACCTAGACTTAATAAGCCCGTCCGAATTCAATCCATGGCTGTCTGTGCGCTGCGGCGGAATGACGCTTGGCTGTACCGCAGGGCGGGCCGCACAACCTCTCGGTGCAAAGGGCTCAGGCGTCGCCCATCGCCTTTAGAACTCCCTCGGCGAGGTGCTCGACGTCGGACGAATGCTCGAAGGCCACGCCATGTCGGGCATAATCGTGTGGCGAAAACTCCGGGGCGAGTTCCTGCACCCTGTCCAGCGTCTGCTGCGCTTCGGTGGTCTTGCCCTCCTGTGCCAGGCAGGCAGCGAGGCGGGTCAGCCGCCATGGCGACTGCGACGTCAGCCGTTCGAGGCAGGCGGCAGCACCCGAATAGTCGCCGATGCCATAGAGCGCCATCGATCGGTCGTAGTCATACCAGTCCGGATGAATCGGATTGATCCGCTCAGCCTTGTCCATCAGCGCCAGCCCCTCCAGCGGCCTGCCGCGCAGCGTCAGCAAGTAGCCTAGCTGAACCATGGTGTCTGCATCGTGCGGGTTGAGGTCGAGGGCGCGTCGCAGGTGGCTTTCGGCGCCGGAATGCTGGCGGGCGAACAGGCGGATGATCCCGAGCAGGCGGTGGCAGCGCGGCTCCTCGGGCGCCAGCGTCACGCCCTTGGCGCCGGCCGCGATCGCCTCCGCCAACACTGGCGCCGGCGTAAGCGCATAGCCGCCGAGGATCGTGAGGGTGAGGCCGAGATAGGCATGCGCCAGACCGTATCCCGGGTCCTTTTCGATGGCCGCCTCGAAGAAGCTCCGCGCCGCCTCGTTGTCCTCGGGGAGATAGCCCCGCAGGCGGCCGATGCCGCGCAACAGCAGTTCGTAGGCGGCCAGGCTGCCGGTGGGCTTGCCGTCCGCCTGACGGAGGCCGGCGTCCTCGAGGCGCCGCGCCAGCCGGTTGAGGATCTGTTCGACGATGTCGTCCAGCACGGGGAAGATGTCGGCGCCTTCGGCGCTGTAGCGCTCGCTCCAAACTATGCCGCCAGCCGGAACCGAGCTGAGGGTGACACCGACGTCAAGGCGCTCGGCCTTGCGGCGCACCGAACCTTCGACGGCGAAGTCCGCGCCGAGACGGGCGGCCGCCTGCGCGTCGCTTGCGGTGAAGGTCGAGCTTTGGCCCAGCACGACCATGGTCCTGAAGCGCGTCAGCCCGTTGATGATGTCCTCGGCCAGTCCGTCGACCAGCGGGTCGTCGGCCGGATCGCCGGCATTGGCGAAACGCAGGACCGCCAGCGTGGGCAGCTTGCCGGTATCGTTCGCTGGCGCCGTGGCGCCCGGCGCCAGCATGTACCCGCGCCGGGCTACCGTCCGCACCAGCTTCTGGTCGTCGTCGGCGAGCGCCTTGCGGATTTCCCGTACGGCCTGGGTAAGCGAATCCTCGGTGACGAACACGTCGCCCCAGACGGCCGCCATCAGGTCGGACTTCGTGACGACCCGTCCGGAATGGCTGGCAAGATGGGCGAGCAGGCAGAAGGCCTTGGCACGAAGCTGGACCGGCTCGTGGCCGCGCAGCAGCAGGCCCGTGCCCAGGTCAAGGGTGCAGTCGCCGAGCGTGACGACCTGAGATGAGGGTGCCTCCGACATGACGGATCGCTTCGCCTATCCCCGATAGCAAAGCTGATATGCCGGTTACGCCCCCGGTCAAGAGGCCGGGCGACTTTCCCGGCTCTTTGTCGGGGAGAGCGTCCGCACGTCTCGCGGCTGCGGCCGCCACGAACATGTCGGCGAGGGTGCCTGCCATCGTGCCGGCCGGCAGCCACACTGCGCCGTTCGTCATCGCTTCAAGCAGTTCCTGGCGGATGTTTTGCTGAGGCTCGATCTGCATGGCGCGCTCCCTCGGATGTCGCATTGCCATGATGAGCCCTTGTGGCGGGGGCGTACCGATCGAGTTCTGAAATTGCGCTGAATTCGAAGGCCCTCCCGCTGCCGTGGCGACGGGAGGGTAGGCAACGTCACGCAGCGATGCGCGGCGCCATCTCGTCGATGCCGATGTGGCCGAGGAAACCACCGGCGGAAACCGCCTGTCGCTCGTCCTCGATGGCATGGGCGAAGATCACTGCCGGATCGGCTTCGAGCCTGGCCATGTGGCGATGGATGCCGGGGAACTCCTTGGCGATATCGAACAGCTTGAGGTCTTCGCCCCAGCGAGCGATGCCGATGAAGTAGGCGTCGGCCACGGTCTTTGTGTCACCGACCAGCCAGTCGCGACCTTCGAGTACGCCCTGGAGATAGGCGAAGGCATCCGCCGATTTCTCGCGGGCGAGCCTGCGCAGGAACGCCTTGCCTGCGTGGTCGTCGTCGGCGAGCTTGTATGCGTTCCAACCATAACCCAACGTCGAGTGCAGCGTCGTATGGAGATAGGCCAGCATCCAGTTCAGCTCGTCGAACTCCTTGCTGCCCTGGGCGAAGCCAAGTCCCTTGTCGAGGCCGCGGGCGGCGATGTTGTGCAGAATCGCCAGGCTTTCAGTCAGTGGCCTGCCGTCCGCCGTGATCATTGCCGGCGTCTGGCCGAGCGGGCTGATCTTCTCGAAGCCCGGCGAGTCTTCCAGCATGTCGATGCGGTGAAGACGGTAGGGCTGGCCGAGCCATTCGAGCGCCACGATGGAGCCGAACGAGCAGCCGTGGGGCACGCCGTAGAAGAGCACAGGTTCCATTTCTTGTCCTTTCGAAACCGGGCCGCGAAGCGTTCGCGGTGTGCCGCAAAACCTATGCATTGCTTTCGTTCCAACAAGTACCTACAATTTTGTAAGGTACTGACTTCAAAGTAAGAATTGAGGATTTCGTGGCAAAAATCCAACCAGAAAGTTGTGGCCTCGGTCCTGCCTTCCAGGTGATCGGCGGAAAATGGAAGGCGCTCATCCTGTGGCTGGTCCATACCGAGCCGCGCCGCTTCGGCGAGCTCAAGCGGCTAGTGCCCGACATCAGCGAGAAGATGCTGATCCAGCAGCTGCGCGAAATGGAGGCCGATGGGCTGGTCCATCGCGAGGTGTTCCACGAGGTGCCGCCGCGGGTCGAGTATTCGGCCACGCCGCTCGGCCAGTCGCTCGACGATGCGCTGGTGCCGCTCGCCAACTGGGGCAAGGCGCATGGCGCCGCCATCGAGGCGCGCAAGGCGAAGGTCGCCTAGTCAGCGATTGCAGCCGGGTGGCTGCGGTCCGCCTCAGCCTTCGAGATCGTGCTTCAGTCGGTCGAGGATCGACATGGCGTGGCTGGCATATTCGCTGATCCAGCGGTCGTGGATCTCCTTGATCGGCATCGAGTTGAGGTGGTTCCAGCGCTCGCGTCCCTCGCGCCTCGCGACCACCAGCTCGGCGTCTTCCAGCACCTTCAGATGCTGCATCACCGTGCAGCGGTCCATGTCGTCGAAGCGCTCGCACAGCGCGCCCGTCGTAAGTGGTCCATCCTTGAGACAATCCAGCATCAGACGCCGGCGCGGATGGGCCAGGGCCTTGAAAACATTATCGTCTTTCGATTCGATTGACATGTTATGTTTTTATAACATATTCTCCGCGAGTGCAAGCAGAGGAGGTCCAAAATGTCCTTGGGATTCAAGGTTTCGGGGCGCATCGCCAAGCCCGTCCACGAGGTGTTCGATGCGGTGGTCAACCCGACGAAGCTGAGCGGCTACTTCACCACGCTGGGTGGCGCGAGCGCGCCGCTGGCGGCAGGCGCCACCGTCACCTGGTGGGGCTCGGTGCCGGTCGAGGTCGAGGAGGTCGAGCAGGACAAGCGCATCGTGCTGCGTTGGGATGCCGAAGTGTCCGAAGGCCAGCCGGCCTATAAGACCAGGATCGAGATGGGCTTCGAGGTGCTCGAGGACGGCTCGACCTTCGTCACCATCGGCGAGTCCGGCTGGGTCGAGGACGCGGTCGGGCGCAAGGCGTCCTACGGCAACTGCGAGGGCTGGGCCGAGATGCTGTCGGCAATGAAGGCCTGGCTCGAATACGGCA
Source organism: Mesorhizobium sp. SCN 65-20 (assembly GCA_001724355.1). GTDB lineage: Bacteria > Pseudomonadota > Alphaproteobacteria > Rhizobiales > Rhizobiaceae > Aminobacter. The sequence continues at coordinate 6,017 of MEEF01000109.1, forward strand.
TCAACCTGCGCGAGGGATTTTATCCCTCCGAAATGCGCGGCGTCCTGCCGACGACAAGCGAACGCAAGTGAGGAGGGAAAACATGGGTAGGAAGATCGAAGGCGGCATCAACATCGCTATGAAGGTGCCGAGCCACCAGTACGAGGCGACCATCGCCTTCTACCGCGACGTGGTCGGCCTCGAGGTCATCCCGGAGAAGGCGCCGGCAGTCGGGTTCAAGCTCGGGCCGAACCAGCTCTGGATCGACGAGGCTCCGACCATGAGCCAGGCAGAGGTCTGGCTGGAACTGTTCACGCCCGATTTCGCCGACACCCTCAAGCAACTCGGCGATGCGGGTGCGGTGCGCTGCGACCCGATCGAGCCGCTCGGCGAGAGCTTCCGCGGCGGCTGGATCATGAACCCGGCCAACATCGTCCACATGGTGCGCGAACCCGACGCCTGGTGAGGACCTATGACTCCCCGAGCAGCAGACACGGCGATCAGGCTCTCGCTGGACCTGCCCGTGCCGGCCGAGATTGCGTGGTCGCTGATCACGGAGAATGCCCACATCGCCCGCTGGTGGGGCGGCTATGCCAGGCTTGAGCCAAGGCAGGGCGGCAGGTTCGAAGAGAGGTGGAGCAATGGCGACCGCGAGGTGGTCACCTCGGGCGAAGTGCTCGCCATCGAGCCGCTGGTACGCCTCGATATCAGCTGGGCCGATGACGATTGGCTTGGCACCACGACCGTGTCGTTCGCCATTTCGGAAGCGCCAGGCGGTGTACGCCTTGCACTCGTTCATGACGGCTGGGACGTCATTGCGCCGGCACGCCGCAAGGAGTTAATGGCCAATCACGCCTCAGGCTGGAACGGGCATTTGCGCAGTCTCGCCGCCTATGCCGCAATGCTCGCCATCACCTGAGACGAAAACGGCGGGCACTGGGCCCGCCGTCTTGCAGTTCTTCCGGTTCTTCAGTGGCCGCCTGCGCCCTGGCTGCGCCGCGCACGGTTCCGCTGCAGCATGTTGAGGCCCTCGACCAGCGCCGAGAAGCCCATGGCCGCGTAGATGTAGCCCTTCGGCACGTGGAAGCCGAAGCCGTCGGCAATCAGCGTCATGCCGATCATCAGCAGGAAGGCGAGCGCCAGCATGACGATGGTCGGGTTCTTCTCGATGAAGTTGGCGAGCGGCGTGGCTGCCAGCAGCATCACGGTCACGGCGACGATCACGGCGATGTACATGATGCCGATCTCGTCGGTCATGCCGACAGCGGTGATGATGGAGTCGACCGAGAACACCAGGTCGAGCAGCAGGATCTGGAAGATGGCGGCGCCGAGCGACACCTGGACGGCGCGCGACAGCATCTCGTCCTTGTGATCCTCCGGGTCGACTGAATGGTGGATTTCCTTGGTCGCCTTCCACACCAGGAACAGACCGCCGGCGATCAGGATCAGGTCGCGCCACGAGAAGCCTTGTCCGAAGACCTCGAAGACGGGTTCCTTCAGTGCCACGATGAACGAGATCGTGGCGAGTAGCAGCAGGCGCATGATGAGCGCTGCGCCGATGCCCAGGCGGCGGGCCGGCACGCGCTGCGCCTCGGGCAGCTTGTTGGTGAGGATCGAGATGAAGATCAGGTTGTCGATGCCGAGCACGACCTCGAGCGCGATCAGGGTCAGCAGCGCCACCCAGGCGGTGGGGTCGTTGATGAAGCCGAAATACGGCGCCAGGAATTCGATCATCTAAGTGTGTCCCCTATCGTTATTGCATTGGCCTGAATGGCAAACGAGCGGCACTTGGGCCGCTCTAACATTTGCTGACGATGGGCGGGCAAGTAGGTATGCACTGGCCCTCCGTCAATGTCAGGACCAGAAATTCGGGACGGTTTCTTCGAGCCGGGGACCCCGCCGCAACGGTGCGATTCGCTCCGCCAGCCCGGTCCGGTCGGAGATGTCGACGCCGACCCCGCAGATGGTGGCCGGGCCGTTCGCCGCCTCGAAGCGGCCCTTGGGCACTTTCGAGAGGAAGCGGTTCAGCGGCTCCTCCTTGTCCATGCCGAGCGAGGAGTCGTAGTCGCCGCACATGCCGGCGTCGGTGAGGTAGGCGGTGCCGGCGTTGAGGATCTGGTGGTCGGCGGTCGGCTGGTGGGTGTGCGTGCCGACGACGAGGCTGGCGCGGCCGTCGACGAAATGGGCAAAGCACATCTTCTCGCTGGTCGCCTCGGCATGGAAGTCGATCACCACGGCATCCGCCTGTTCGCCGAGCGGGCAGGCCGCAAGTTCACGCTCGACCGCCTGGAACGGGTCGTCGAGTTCGGGGTGCATGAACACCCGGCCCATGATGTTGGAGACGAGGACGCGGGCGCCGTTCTTGGCGATGTAGACCCCTGATCCCCGGCCCGGCGTTCCTTTGGGAAAATTCACCGGCCTGAGGAAGCGCTCTTCGCGAGGCGCGAAGGTCAGCGCTTCGCGCTGGTCCCACACGTGGTTGCCGGTAGTCACCACGTCGGCGCCGGCATTGATCGTCTCGCGGAAAATCTCCTCGGTGATGCCAAAGCCGCCGGCGGCGTTCTCGCCGTTGACGATGACGAAATCGAGCCGGAAATCCGATATCAGGCCGGGCAATTGCTCCCACACCGCCGTGCGGCCCGCCTTGCCAACCATGTCGCCGAGAAAAAGAAGTCGCATCCCCTCATCTACAGTTGCGGGGCAAAGCTGCGCAACCCGGTTTCGGTCAGTATTTCGGGGATGATGACGTCGTGGTTCTCGTCGGGGACGCGCTCGACCTCCTGGCAGTCGAAGGCGATGCCGATCAGCCGCGGCTCCTTGCCCTTGTCCTGCAGCCTTGCGATCGCCCGGTCGTAATAGCCGGCGCCATAGCCGATGCGGTGGCCGCGGCCGTCGAAGGCCGCCAGCGGCACCAGCATGATGTCGGGGTCGAGCACCGCGGCCTCCTCATGCGGCCCGACGGTGCCGAAGCCCATGTCGACCATCGGCGCGCCGTGCACGAGTTCGCGGAACACGATGGTGGTCTTGTCGAGGATCGCCGGCAGGCAGAGCCGGGCGCCGTGCTCGCGCAGCGCAAACATCATCGGCCTGACGTCCACCTCGGAGCGCATGGGCCAGAAGCCCGAGACGATCGTACCGGGCTCGATCGCAACGTTGTCGCGCGCCATCTCGGCCATTTCGAGCGAAGCCTCGATGCGCCAGAACTGGTCGAGCGCGTCGCGGCGCGCCAGCGCCTCCTTGCGCAACTGCTTCTTGATCTCGCGATGGGAAGTCATGCCGGTTTTGCCCCATTCTGCTGATGTCGCCCGTGTTTGGCACATCGGCTGCCGTGACGGCAACGCGGAACCGACGGTTCTTGGCGTCGGGTGGGCAGGTTCTATCCGGGTGGAGAGTGACGATCCACACAACCGGTGAAGAAGTCGATCCCGGAGACCTACAAAGTAGGTGGGCGCCGTATGGAAGAACCCACGGGTCCTCCCAGGGACAGCTCCCTAAGGATCGTTAAGGCCCCGG
>MEEF01000110.1 GCA_001724355.1 Mesorhizobium sp. SCN 65-20
CGCATCCCCATCGCCCGCTCCTGCGGCGCCCGCCGACGAGCCGGCCGCGGCCGTCCGGCAGCCGACCGTCGACGCGGGCTACCCGCTGGAGAACGGGCCCGAGGCCGTGCGCAAGGCCGCCATCGAAAGCCGCTATGTCCCGCGCGATGACAGCCCCTTTGCACCAGTAGGCATCCGGGTCGGGAGCTTCGTGCTCAGGCCGAGCCTCGAACAGGGGCTGACGGCCACGTCCAACGCCGACTCGACCCCCGAGGGTGGCTCGGCGGTCCTGTCGGAAACCGCCCTGCGCCTGAACGCAGTGTCCGACTGGGAGCGCCATTCCGCAACCGTCGACGCCTACGGCCTGTTCCGGGACTCGGTTTCCGGCGAGGAGTTCGACGACGCGGCGGCAGGCATCAACGGCAGGCTGGAACTCGACCTAGCGAACCAGATGCGTGCGATCGCGAGGCTCGGTTACAACGTCAGGCCCGAATCCGCATATTCCCCGGTGGTCACCGAAGAGACGACCTCGGAACCCGTGCTCCATACCTTCGACGGCGGCCTCGAACTGGAGAAGGACATCGGCAAGGTGCGGCTCGGCGTGGCTGGCGACGTCGTGCGCGAGGTTTTCGGCGAGGCCGACCTTGTCGGCGGCGGCACGCTCTCGCAGGACGACAGGAACCAGACGCTCTATTCCGGGCGCCTGCGCGCCGGCTACGAGATATCCCCGGCGCTCACCCCCTTCGGCGAGATAGAGTACGGACGCCGCGTCTACGACCTCAGGTTCGACACCGCCGGCTTCCAACGCTCCGCCAACCTGATCGGTGCCCGCGCCGGCCTCGAGATCGACATGGGCGAGAAGTTCGGCGGCGAGATTGCCGCCGGCTGGATCTCCGAAAATCTGGACGACGACCGCCTGCAGACGATCTCGGCCCCGTCAGTGGCGGCGGACCTGCGCTGGTCGCCGATGCGCGGAACCATCGTCGGCCTGAACGCGGCTACGGTCATCGAAGGCTCCACCACGCCAGGCGAAAGCGGCTCGGTCCTCTATCTCGGCCGCCTCAGCGTCGAGCGCCAGTTGCGCTCCAACCTGACCGGGCTGGCTGCCATCGGCGCAGGCTGGCGCGACTACGCAGGCACCGACGAGCACGAACTCGCACTGAGCGCAGAGGCCGAGCTGACCTGGTGGATCAACCGCTACGCCGGCCTGGTCGGCCGCGTTCGCCATGAGAACCTCGACAGCAGCCTGCCCGACCGCGACAGCGAGACCAACAGCGTGTTTCTCGGCCTCAGATTCCAGCGCTAGGTCCGTTGCCGGAGGCGATCCGTTTCAGAACATCTTCGCCCGCCCCGGCATAGGTCTCGCTCATGATGAGATCGGCGAGCAGCAGCCGGCTGCCCCAGCCGTTCCTTTCGAGGTCGGGCCTTGCTGCGAACTGCGACACGTGGCCGACGCAGAGATAGGCAACCGGCACCACATGTTCCGGAATACCTAGAAGGTGCTTCAGCGCGTCGCGGTCGATGATGCTGACCCAGCCGACCCCAATTCCCTCCGCGCGGGCGGCGAGCCAGAAGTTCTGGACGGCACATACGGTGCTGTAGAGGTCCATCTCAGGATTGTGCCAGCGCCCCAGCGGGGAGTTCTGCGACCGACTCCGGTCGCAGGTGACGACGATGTTGAGTGGGGTCTCGCAGATCCCTTCGAGCTTGAGCTTGCGGTAGAGGTCCCGACGCTCGGCCGCGATGTGCGGCAATTCCTCCTGCCGCGCGGCGAGGAAAAGGTCGCGGATCCGTTCGCGGCGCGCGGGATCGCGGATCACGATGAAGTTCCAGGGCTGCATGAAGCCGACGGACGGCGCGTGGTGGGCGGCCTGCAACAGCCGCGCCAGGACTGCGTCGTCGACGGGGTCGGGCAGGAAGTGGCTGCGTACGTCGCGCCGGGTGAAGATGGCGCGGTAGACGGCGGATTGCGCCTCGGCATCGAAACCGTTCGACAGGTCAGATGAATCGGGAGTCGGCATCGCAATTCCCCTTGCGATCGAAATGCGTCCGTCCGCCTGACCATGCGGTGGACTATCTCTGCCGGGCCGGTCTTCTGGCTCGAGTTCGTCCCCTTCCGGCGCCTTCCCGTCCCCTCGGACAGTGGCTTGTGCCGGTCAGGTCCCTCTTACAGCGTTGGGCACGCCACGGAATTGCACCGTGTTCCCGATTCTCCCGCATCCCTGCGGGCACCTGGCAGGATGTTTTCTACTAGGCGTCGGCGCCACACGCCATACCCCTGGGCGTCCAGGGGTGGCGTTTGCGCGACATTCGCCGGGCCTCAGCGGCCCGGCTTCATCTCGTCGAGAAGCCCTTCGATCACCTCGGCCATGCGGCCGCTGATGTCGGATCGCGAGAGGGCGAAGGCGACGTTGGCCTCGATGAAGCCTTCGGGCGAGCCGCAATCGAAAGTCCGGCCCTGATAGTGGTAGCCGTAGAACGGCTGCCGCTTTTCGAGCTTCAGCATCGCGTCGGTGAGCTGGATCTCGTCGCCCGCGCCGCGCTCCTGGTCGGCCAGGATGCCGAAGATTTCCGGCTGCAGGATATAGCGGCCGTTGATGAAGAGGTTGGACGGAGCCGTCCCCTGCTTCGGCTTCTCGACCATGCCTTCGATCTCGAATCCGGTGTGCACCGACTTGCCCTTGCCGACGATGCCGTATTTGTGCGTCTCGGCCGGGTCGCATTCCTGCACCGCGATGATGTTGTTGCCGGTCTCGGCGTAGAGCTCGACCATTTCGCGCATGCAGCTCTTTTCCGACTGCATGATCATGTCCGGCAACAGCAGCGCGAACGGCTCGTCGCCGACCAGTTCGCGCGCGCACCACACCGCATGGCCGAGCCCGAGCGGCACCTGCTGGCGCGTGAACGAGGTCTGCCCCGGAGCCGGCTGCAACCGCTGCAGGCGCTCGAGCTGGTCGCCCTTCCCGCGCTGGGCCAGCGTGTCGTAGAGCTCGAACTGGACGTCGAAATGGTCTTCGATGACCGCCTTGTTGCGGCCGGTGACGAAGATGAAGTGCTCGATGCCCGCCTCGCGCGCCTCGTCGACCACGTACTGGATCACCGGCCGGTCGACGACGGTCAGCATCTCCTTAGGGATCGACTTGGTTGCCGGCAGGAAGCGGGTGCCCAGGCCTGCGACAGGAAATACTGCCTTGCGAACTCTTTTCATTGGTCGTCCGATAATTCCGTAAATCGGGCGGACATTCTCATGCCCGAATTGATGAATACTGAATGCGTTCATAGTCGGGGACAGCAGGCAAGATCAATCATCACGCGATCTTGATCGCCTCCCCGGGTCAGGACACAATCGGTTGGGCGGCTTTTCGTTCCCATGGGGGCCTATGGTAAACTGATTGATAACCGGCATCGGCGATGAATCGACTTTCCGATCTCTCCAAGGAGGAAAGAATGCTCCTTCGCAAATCCGCCAAAGGCCTGGCAGGCATCGCCGCAATCGCCGGCCTTTCACTCGCGCTCCTGTTGCCGGCCGGCCCCGCCGCCGCCGAAGCAGGCTTCGAGCGCTGGGTGGCCAGCTTCCGCTCCGTGGCTGCCGAAAACGGCATTTCCGGCAAGACCTACGACCGTGCGTTCCGGGGTGTCACCTCGGCCGATCCGGAGGTGCTCGAGAAGGCTCGCTTCCAGCCCGAATTCACGGCTCCCGTCTGGGATTACTTCGACAACCGCGTCCACGACCAGTCGATTGCTGTCGGCCGCGAGATGGCGCGCAAGTACAAGCCCTGGCTCGACCGCATCGAGGCGTCCTATGGCGTCGACCGCTACGTGCTGCTCGCGATCTGGTCGATGGAATCGAACTACGGCGAGATTCTCAAGAACGACAAGGTGATGCGCAACGTGGTGCGCTCGCTGGCGACGCTTGCCTATGGCGACCAGCGCCGCGCCAAATATGCCCGTACGCAGTTGATCGCAGCCCTCAAGATCCTGCAGCGCGGCGACATCGACGAGAGCCATCTGATGGGCTCTTGGGCCGGTGCTATGGGCCACACCCAGTTCATCCCGACCAGCTACCAGGCCTATGCGGTCGACGCCGACGGCAACGGCAAGCGCGACATCTGGAACTCCGTGCCCGACGCGCTCGCCACCGCCGCGAACCTGTTGAAGAAGAACGGCTGGCAGGCAGGCAAGACCTGGGGTTACGAGGTCGTGCTGCCCGAGGGACGCAAGTTCCCCTCCGGTTCCATGACGCTCGACAAGTGGGCCTCGCTCGGCGTCGAGCGCGCCAACGGCAAGGCGTTCCGGCGCGGCTCCGACGTCGCCACCCTGAAGGTGCCGGACGGCCGTGGCGGCCCCGCCTTCCTGATGACCAAGAACTTCCAAGTGCTCAAGCGCTACAACAACGCCGACAAGTATGCACTCGCCGTCGGCCTGCTTGCCGACGAGATCGCCGGCTACGGCGGCCTGGTCCAGGACTGGAAGCGCCCGTTCACCAAGCTGACATTCGAGCAGAAGCAGGAGCTGCAGCAGCGGCTTTCGGCACACGGCTATTACGACGGCAAGGCGGACGGCAAGATCGGCGAAGGCTCGCGTTCGGCGATCAAGGCCTTCCAGGCCCGCGCAGGCTTGACGCAGGACGGCCATCCGAGCATGGAAGTGCTCAAGTGGCTGAGGCAGCAATAGCCATCGGAGGTTGCATTTGGCGCCGTCGCGTCGTCCGAACAGCCCTGTACGTCTGACGATGCTGCTGCTCGCGGTGGCGGTCGGTACGACCGCCATTGCCACCACCCTGCCCTCCGCGGCGCTGGCCCAGGAGGGCATCCTGCGGCGCTGGTCGCTGCGCGACTTGTTCATTCCTCGCCGCGACCCCCGCGTCGACCCTTACATCTATGAGCAGCCGCGCGCCCAACCGCGCAAGCTGCGCAGGGCGCCGACGAAGCCGAAGTCGGCCCTTGGCGCGGTGAGTCGGCCTGCCGAGCCTGCCGTCCCGGTGGTGGAGAAACTGCCGGACGCGCGCGTGGTTCTGGTCATCGGTGACTTTCTCGGCGCCGGCATCGCCGAGGGACTGACCACGGTATTCGCCGAGAACGCGAAGATCCGCGTCGTCGACAAGACGAGCGGATCGTCCGGCTTCGTGCGCGACGACTATTACAACTGGCCCGAGCAGGCCAAGGTGCTCATCGAGCAGGAAAAGCCGGCAGTCGTCGTGGTGATGATGGGCTCCAACGACCGCCAGCAGATGCGCGTCGGCGACAATCGCGAGCCGCCGATGAGCCCGGCCTGGATCAAGGAATACACGGCCCGCACGGAGACGATGGCGAAGGCGCTGTCCGAGACGAAGGTGCCGTTCATCTGGGTGGGCATGCCGGCGTTCAAATCGGCGAAGGCGACCACCGACATGCTGGCCTTCAACGACATCTACCGAGCCGCCACGGAGAGCGCGAAAAGCGAGTTCGTCGACGTCTGGGACGGGTTCGTCGACGAGAGCGGCGCGTTCGTCACCAGCGGCCCCGACGTCAGCGGCCAGCCGGTGCGCCTGCGTTCCGACGACGGCATCAACGTCACCAAGGCGGGCAAGCGCAAGCTCGCCTTCTACGCGGAAAAGCCGCTGAACAAGATCCTGGGGATCACCCCGCAGGGAACGGAAGTGGCCGTGCCCGCGAGCCTGCCGCAGGCCACGCCGGGCGAACTCAGCGTCCCCGGCAACATCGACCGCACGGTGCCCGTGTCCCTGTCGGACCCTGAACTCGACGGCGGAACCGAACTGATGGGCGGCAATGTTGCCGCCAAGGGCGATCCGAACACGCCGGGCGAGAAGCTGATCGTGCAGGGCATAGCGCCTGTCGCCCCGCCCGGACGTGCCGACGACTTCTCCTGGCCGCCCAAGCCGCTGCCGGCAGCGCCTGCGCCGGAGACGACCACGGCGATCAAGCAGTAATCCGGTCACCCCAAACGAAGAAAGGCGCCTCACGGCGCCTTTCTTGATTGCAGTTGCTCGTCTCAACGCGGCAGAACGCTCGTCCCCATCAGAGCCTCGTCGATCGAGCGCGCGGCCTGCCGGCCCTCGCGAATGGCCCAGACCACGAGCGACTGGCCGCGGCGGATGTCGCCGGCGGCGTAGAGCCTGTCGATGTTGGTCTTGTAGTCGGTTTCGTTGGCGGCGACGTTGCTGGAGCGGCGGTTGTCGGTCGATATCTCGAGCTTGCCTTCGAGCTCCTTCGCCACGCCGCCGGCGATCGGCCCGGCGAAGCCGATGGCGATGAAGGCGAGGTCGGCGCGGATGACGAAATCGGTGCCGGGGATCGGCTTGCGCTTCTCGTCCACCTCGCAGCACTTGACGCCGGTCAGCTGGCCTTCCTCGCCGATGAACTCGAGCGTCGCCACCTGGAACTCGCGCTGCGCGCCTTCTGCCTGCGACGACGAGGTGCGCATCTTGGTAGCCCAGTAAGGCCAGACCGCGAGCTTGTTCTCCTTCTCCGGCGGCTGCGGGCGGATGTCGAGCTGGGTGACGCGCACGGCACCCTGGCGGAACGCCGTGCCGACGCAGTCCGACGCCGTGTCGCCGCCGCCGACCACCACCACGTGCTTGCCGCCGGCTAGGATCGGCTCCGACGGCCAGGCGACCGACTGGATGTCCTCGCCGCCAATGCGCTTGTTCTGCTGGACGAGGTAGGGCATGGCGTCGAGCACGCCCTCCAGGTCGCTGCCGGGGATGCCGGCGGGACGCGGCGTCTCTGAGCCGCCGCAGTAGAGGACCGCGTCGAACTCGGCGAGCAGTTCCTCGACCTTCTTGTCGACGCCGACATTGACGCCGCAGTGGAAGGTGACGCCCTCGCCCGTCATCTGCTCGATGCGTCGGTCGATATAGTGCTTCTCCATCTTGAAGTCCGGAATGCCGAAGCGCAGCAGGCCGCCGGGGCGGCTCTCGCGCTCGTAGACATGGACCTCATGGCCGGCGCGGCCCAACTGCTGGGCGGCCGCCATGCCGGCCGGGCCGGAGCCGATGACCGCGACCTTCTTGCCGGTCTTCTTCTCCGGCGGATAGGGCCGGATGTGACCGGTCTCGTAAGCCTTGTCGGCGATCGCCTGCTCGACCGTCTTGATCGCGACCGGAATGTCCTCGAGGTTCAGCGTGCAGGCTTCCTCGCAGGGCGCGGGGCAGATGCGGCCGGTGAATTCGGGGAAGTTGTTGGTCGAATGCAGGTTGCGGATCGCGTTGTCCCAGTCGCCGTTGTAGACCAGATCGTTCCAGTCGGGAATCTGGTTGTGGACCGGGCAGCCCGTCGGGCCGTGGCAGAACGGGATGCCGCAGTCCATGCAGCGTGCCGCCTGCTTCTCCACTTCCTTGTCCGACATCGGCAGCGTGAACTCGCGGAAATGCCGGATGCGATCGGAAGCCGGCTGGTACTTGTGCACCTGCCGGTCGATCTCGAGAAAACCTGTAACCTTACCCATCGTAGCTCTCGTCAGTCATGCCCTGCACCTCGGCGCGGGCGTAGAATTCCACCACTTCAAATGAAGCATGCGATGGCGGGCGCCGCATTTGGGTGCCGCGCCGGCCCGATGGCCGCGGCTACTCCGCCGCGACGTTCATCCTCATGCGCTCCATCTCGATCAGCGCACGGCGGTACTCCACCGGCATGACCTTGCGGAATTTGGGTCGGTAGCTCGCCCAGTCGTCCAGGATCTGCTTGGCGCGGGTCGAACCGGTGTAGTGCATGTGGTTCGAGATCAGCTGCACCAGGCGCTCCTCGTCGTGGCGGGTCATGTCGCCCGACACGTCGACGCGGCCCTTGTGGGCGATGTCGCCGCCGTGATGGTGCAGCTTCTCCAGCATGTCGTCCTCTTCGGGGACCGGCTCGAGCTCGACCATCGCCATGTTGCAGCGTTCGGCGAAATCGCCTTCCTCGTCGAGCACGTAGGCGACGCCGCCCGACATGCCCGCCGCGAAGTTGCGGCCGGTCTTGCCGATGACCACCACCACGCCGCCCGTCATGTACTCGCAGCCGTGGTCGCCCACGCCTTCGACGACGGTGACGGCGCCCGAGTTGCGGACGGCGAAGCGTTCGCCGGCCACGCCGCGGAAGTAGCACTCACCCTCGATGGCGCCGTAGAGCACGGTGTTGCCGACGATGATCGAGTCCTCGGCGACGATCTTGGCGTCTTCCGGCGGACGGATGACGATGCGGCCGCCCGACAGGCCCTTGCCGACATAGTCGTTGCCGTCGCCGACGAGTTCGAACGACACGCCGCGCGTCAGGAAGGCGCCGAAGGACTGCCCCGCGGTGCCGGTCAGCTTCACCGAGATGGTGTCTTCGCGCAGGCCCTTGTGCTTGAAGCGCTTGGCGACTTCGCCCGACAGCATCGCGCCGGCGGAGCGGTCGACGTTGCGGATGGTCGCCTCGATCTTCACCGGCTGGCGAGCTTCGAGCGCGGGCTTGGCTTCCGCGATCAGCTTGCGGTCGAGCACGTCGTCGATCGGGTGCTTCTGGCGCTCGGTCCAGTGTGTCGCAGAAGCAGGCGCATCCGGCTTGTAGAACACCTTGGAGAAGTCCAGTCCGCGCGACTTCCAGTGGTTGATCAGCTCGCGCTTCTCAAGCAGGTCGCTGTTGCCGATGATCTGGTCGAGATGGGTGTAGCCCATCTTGGCCAGGAGTTCGCGCACCTCTTCGGCCACGTAGAAGAAGTAGTTGATGACGTTCTCGGGCGTGCCCTTGAAGCGCTTGCGCAGCACCGGATCCTGGGTGGCGACGCCAACCGGGCAGGTGTTGAGATGGCACTTGCGCATCATGATGCAGCCCGCCGCGATCAGCGGCGCGGTCGAGAATCCGAACTCGTCGGCGCCCAGCAGCGCGCCGATGACGACGTCGCGGCCGGTGCGCAGGCCGCCGTCGACCTGGAGTGCGACGCGCGAACGCAGGCCGTTCAGCACCAGCGTCTGGTGCGTTTCGGCAAGGCCCATCTCCCACGGGCTGCCGGCATGCTTGAGCGAGGTGAGCGGCGAAGCGCCCGTGCCGCCGTCATAGCCGGAGATCGTGATGTGGTCGGCGCGCGCCTTGGCGACACCTGCCGCAACCGTGCCCACGCCCACTTCCGACACCAGCTTGACCGACACGTCGGCCGCCGGGTTGACGTTCTTCAGGTCGTAGATCAGCTGCGCCAGATCCTCGATCGAGTAGATGTCGTGGTGCGGCGGCGGCGAGATCAGGCC
>MEEF01000111.1:0-8889 GCA_001724355.1 Mesorhizobium sp. SCN 65-20
CACCGAAAACTCGCCTGGGAGCGCCAGAAATTGCGCTTCGGCCCGTGCTTTGCCCTCACGACGGCGTGTCATGGCCTCCGCATCGAAGGTCGCAAGATAGCCCTTCAGGCGTCGGATCGAGGGCGGCGTTAGGCGGTTGTGACGGCACGCCGAACAAACGTGCTTCCACAGGCGTGTTAGCGTCGGCCGTTCCGGTGTGGCATAAAAGGTTCGGATCGCTTCATCGATCAGTGCCTTCAGTTCCGGCTCAAAGGCATCGATCCCGCGTCGCTGCCGACCAGGCTTGCGGCCAACCAAAACAGCTACCCGCTGATCTTTCCGGAACGCTTTCAGCCAGCGGAACAGCGTCGAGCGGCTGACGTCCAATTCGGCCGCCGCATCAGCAATCTCACTCGGGCTTGGACGATTCGGCAAGCGTCGCAGCACCTCGGCACGGGCGACAGCGCTTTCCCATTCCTGGTCGCCAACCTCGTTGCGGTCGATAGCCATGTTGCGATGATCGCCAACGTGATCTCACTATATCCGAATCGGATTGTAGCGTAGTCTCACGAAAAGTGAATCAGTCTCGCAAATCTGAATCGTCTAAGCTATTGAAAAGGGCCGCATGTGTGCAGCACAAAAAACGGTCAACTCACACGCAAGGCTCCGCTCGACGACAAAGTACGCCCCTTACGGCGACTTTTGAAGGCGATGAAAGCCTTCCCGACATCATCGACGTGGTGATGGCGATGGGCCAGACGGCCGAAGCAACTAGCGGCGTCTCGGATAGCGAGCCCACCTCCCCTGCCCTGCCGCGCGCGGACGACATGCCGGCGAACCTGCCGTCGCCCCATCTCGCACGCCTCGCCCAGCGCGCCCGCGGCTATGTCGAGGCGGCGAGTTCTGACAACACCCGCCGCGCCTACGCTTCCGACTGGCGCCATTTCAGCGGCTGGTGCCGGCGCCAAGGCATCGATCCCCTGCCAGCGGATCCGGAAACGGTCGGGCTCTACATCACCGCCTGTGCCTCTGGCGCCGAGGGTGGTCGCAAGGACGCGGTTTCCACCATCGAAAGACGGCTCGCATCGCTCTCCTGGAATTATGCCCAGCGCGGGGGAGAAAAACTCGATCGCAAGGACCGTGCCATCGCCGTCGTGCTCGCCGGCATCCGCAACACCCACGCCCGCCCGCCCCGGCAAAAGGAGGCGATCCTGCCCGAGGACCTTCTGGCAATGCTGGAGACGCTCGACCGCGGCAGCCTTCGCGGGCTGCGCGACCGCTCGATCCTGCTTTTGGGGTTCGCGGGCGCCCTGCGCAGGTCCGAAATCGTGGGGCTCGACGTCGGCCGCGATCAGACCGAGGATGCTTCGGGCTGGATCGAGATTTTTCCCGGCAAGGGGATGTTGGTGACCCTGCGTGGAAAAACCGGTTGGCGCGAGGTTGAGGTCGGCCGGGGCTCGTCCGATGCCACCTGTCCCGTGGTTGCCCTGCAGACCTGGCTCAAATTCGCCCGCATCGGACACGGACCGCTGTTCCGCCGTGTGACGGGCCATGGCAAGCAGGTCGGCGCCGCACGGCTCAACAGCCAGGAGGTGGCGCGCCTCGTCAAACGCACCGCTCTCGCCGCGGGCGTTCGTGGAGACCTTCCCGAAGGCGCACGCGCTGGCCTCTTTGCCGGCCACTCCCTGCGCGCCGGTCTCGCCTCTGCGGCCGAAGTCGACGAGCGCCACGTCCAGAAGCAGCTTGGACATGCCTCGGCGGAAATGACGCGCCGTTACCAGCGCCGCCGCGACCGGTTCCGGGTCAATCTGACCAAGGCAAGCGGGCTCTGACACCCAGATACGCGATGTTGCGCGGGCTGTTCCGGACGTACCCTTCACCCACATCATCTCGCCTGGGCCCCTCCCCTGCCCCGAAGCAATCCCATCAGCACTGGCCCGACCGAGAATTCGCCGGCGCGTGCCTTGGCGGTCAGGCTGCGCAGATAGCCGCCGGGGCTCGAGATCGCCTCGCCCTTCTGCAGCACCGCCGCGACCATGATCGCGGTATCCACCGCACCTATCGCCTGGCAGGCCTGCTTCCACGCATCCGGGCTCACGCCGAGCGCGCTGCTCACCAGATTTGCCGTTTCCACCAGATCGCCCCAACCGGAAATCCCGTTGCGGGCGTAATCGGTGATGTCTGGGCAGGCACGGAGCACCATGCCGAGCGGATATCCCTTCGGCGGCTGGCTCTTGGTCTCAATCGTAGGCGTGGCGGTTGGTCCGTGGCCGTCTTCCAGGCTCGGTTCAAATTCATGAAAGTGTGAATCTGAACTCTGTATGTGGCGCTCAATGTGAGACTCATTGGCGCTCGTTATCTCGGAATTTTCACGTGTTTCCAGCGCCTTGCGCGCTCGCCCGGCAAGTGCGGCCAGCTCTGAGGCAATAGGCTCGAGTTCGAGGCGGTTCGCGTTGCGGGGAATCCTTGCCAAGAGCTCGCGGAGTTCGAGATGCAGGCTCTGCCAGTCGGCTGATATGCACTCGTTGAGCCCAAAAGCGATCATCTTGCCGATGTCGCGGCGCAGGATGCTGATGCGTTCCTTGGCGAGTTGCAGCGCCCGCCGCTCGGCCCGCACGGCCTCGGCCATACGCGTAAATTCCCCTGCCCGCGCCAGAAGCGGCGTCAGGTCGAAGCCGAAAGCCTGCTCGATCGCGCCGTCAAGGTTTTTGCGGGCATAGCGTTTGCCATTGGGGCTGTCCCGGCGCACCACCAGGCCGCATTCGACCAGGACCGCCAGATGCCGCCTGAGCGTCGCCGGCGCCATGCCATGCGCTCGCAATGCCAGTTGTGCATTGGAGGGAAAAACCACGAGCCCCTCTCCTGCCACGAGATCCGTGTCGGGGTGGAAGCTCAGCAGTGCGTTCAATACAGCCAGCGCGCGATCGCTCGCGCCCAGCATGGCCTTGGCCTCGCAGACGGCCCTGAACAGTTGCCATTTGTTGGCACTAGCGCCCGTTGGACAGTTTTCTGCCGCCCTCTGGCCTGCGATCATGGCGCGCGTCAACGACCGCCGCCCAAAGGGCGTCGTCGAGATGTGCTCGATCATTCCTCGTTTACCTCGTTAAGAGGCAAGCCAAAGGCATTCCGGAACGCGTCCGGTGGTTGACAAGTCGGCCCGGAAATGATTCTCTCACAATTGCTACATTGATGAGGGCTTCCGGAATGGCGACGTTTCGGGGGCCTTTTTCTTGCCGGTTATCCTTCTTTTCCCAGTCCTCTACGCATTCAACACTTACGCACTACGCTCCACACCCGGGGGCGCTGGGCTTGATGGTGCGCCCGATTCGCCAGGGTGTGGATAAAACTATTCCGCGCCGGCAGTCCTGCCACGCTCCTGGCTGAACCTTTCCAACAGTTTGGGCAGTTCCTCGCCCAGGAAATCCTCGAAACCGTCGGCGACTTTTTCCACGAAATCGACCCGCGCCCTGCCCTTCGAAAGGGTCAGGTGGGCGATCGCCCGGCCTCGCCCGTCCAGGATCTCGCGCGTCCCGCCGACAGCCGCCTGTCCTCTGCGCTGCAGGCGCGTGAACAGGCGGTTGAAGCGCTCGTCGCTCGTGGCTTCGCGGAAGGCTGAGCTGGTGATCTCGTCGTCGGCCTTGACGCGGGCCGCTTCGCCCTTCAGCAGCTCGGCCAGTGCCATCCAGCGTGGCCGGCCAATCTTGGGGGCCGCGCCGATGGCGCGAACGATGTGCTCGGGAACGGCTTCCGCCACCTGCAGGAAGCGCGTCATCTCGGCCTTGTGCAGCGACAGCGCATCCTGAACCATCCCGCGCTCGAAGCCGCGCGCGATCAGCTCATGCGCAAACAACGCACGCTCGATGAAGGACAGGTCGCGCCGCTCGCTGTTTTCCTTGCCCTGGGCAAGCACCAGCTCGATATCCGAAAGCGGACGCACGATCGCCAGCACCGGCACACCGAGGCGGGCGGCGGCGCGCACGCGGCGGTGACCATAGGCGGTCTGATAGCGCCCCTGCTTTTCAGGATGCGGCCTGAGCAGCACCGGCACCTGCTGGCCAGACTGCTCGATGCTTGCCACCAGCGCCTCGAACTCCTCGTCCCTGGCGCCATGGTCGAGGCGGTCGGTGACGAAGGAGGTGTCGACGAGCGCGGTGTCAATCTTCGACACGCGTTCGGCGCTGTCGAGGCTCTCCTTGAGCTTGCGCGCCTCCTCGATCTCCCTGGAGAGCCCGCCGAGCGAAAGCCCCATCGCCTTGACCGCACCCGAGGCGCTGCGCGGGCGCGCAACTTCACCGTCGGCGGCCTTGGTTTCCGGCGCCTTCTCGGCCGGCGTGGCGGCCGCAGGCATCTGGTCCATGGTGCCGAACAGAGCCTTGAGTTGGTCCTTGCGGTTCAGTGCCATATCCGCCTCCTCACGCCGCCCGGTTCCAGGCCTTGACCACGAGGCCCTCGATCTCGCCGTTGACAGCTGTCAACGACTCCATGGCGCGGTCGTAGGTGGCGCGGCTGAAGTTCTCGCGCGCCACCTCGTAGAGCGTCTGCTTGGTGAGACCGGCATCGGAGAAGGCCGTGGACTTGACCAGGGGCGCGGTCAGCACCCGATCGCCGAACAGCGAGCGCAGGAAGCCGACGATCTGCGTCTGAGGGCCGTCATTGGGCTCGTAGCGGGTGATCAGATAGCGCATGAAGTCGAAATTGAGTTCGCCACCCGCCTCGCGCACGACCGACAGCAGATCCGCGGTCATGAACAGGAACTGGCTCATCGAGGCGACGTCGAGCATCTGCGGGTGGATGGTCACCAGCACCGAGGTCGCCGCACACAGCGCCGACAGCGTCAGGAAGCCCAATTGCGGCGGGCAGTCCATGACCACCACGTCGTAGCGGTCGGCCACGGTCTGCAGGGCGGCCTGGACGCGGGCGAAGAACATTGCCTTGCCGTCGCCCGCCTGCCGTGCCGCCAGCATCTGCGGCGTCGTGTGTTCGAATTCCTGCAGCTCGAGATTGCCCGGCACGAGGTCGAGCCCGTCGAAATAGGTCGGGCGTATGATGTCGGCGAGCTCACGGCGCTCATCGTCGTAACGGATCGCGCCATAAAGCGTGTCATTGCCGTTGAGGTCGAGCTCCGGCTGGTAGCCGAACAGGGCCGACATCGAGGCTTGCGGGTCGAGATCGATGGCGAGCACCCGGTAGCCCGCCAGCGCGAGATGCTGGGCGAGATGGGTGCTCGTCGTGGTCTTGCCCGAGCCGCCCTTGAAGTTGGTGACGGCGATGACCTGCAGGTGTTCGCTCCTGCCCGCGTCCCTATGCGGCAGATAGTGCCGGCCCTTGGATGGGTTCTGTTCGGCGAGGTGCCGGCGCAGGGCGTTGATGTCGTCGAGCGCGTAATAGCGGCGGCCGCCCGCCCCGGTCTCCGGCTGCGGCCCCTCGCCCGCGATAGAAAGCTGGCGCAGATAGCCGTCCGAGACGCCGATCATTCGCGCCGCTTCGCCGCTCGAGAATTTGCGCAGCACCTTCCTGGAGGACGGCGAGAACAGCCTGTCCCGCATAGCCTGCAGTTGAGCCGAGAGCATCTCGGCGTCGTGGGCGATGGCGCGGTCGGTTGGCACGGCGTCCTCGCCGGCTAGATCCACACGCGATTGAACTGCACCAGCCAAATCTTGGTCCCCTCTCGGCGGCCGGGCGCATGGTTTGCGACGCACCTGGGCCATCTTGCTACGATGTATGCGCCGATTCGCCGCCGAATCCGAATCCAGGTTACGCCTTCGCTAATTTCTACGAGGCGGAGCGTGGATAACGGAACGGAGAGGCGGTTACGCCGGACGCATCGAATTACGACAAACTACCGTAACAAGGGTGCTGAAGAGCCCGAGTCGAGTCAACTTATTTATAGTTAACGCAAATTAACCATTTGGCCGCTGCCGCAACGAGGTCCGAAAGCCGGAATTTTACTCGAGAGAGCGAACGCAGTCGCGCGTTGACAGCTGTCAACCCAGGTGCCGGTACCCGCGTTTGACCTTGGCTTCGCTGAGGATGGCCAGCGCATTGCGGGCGGAGCGCTCGTCGACATAGAGGTCGAGCCGCCGCCGGCCAAGTGTGCCAATACGGCCCCACTCCCTGACCAGCGCCACGTCACCGAACAATGTCGGCGCGACCGACAACCGGTAGAACCGGGCCATGTTGCGTGTGGCGTCCACGCGTTCGAGATGCAGGTCAGAAGCAGGCGTTTCCATGGGCGGAAGAATCGCCGTTGGCGCCAACAGCGTCCAATGAAAGTCCTGAATCGATCAGGCACCACCGATTCACCCCGTTGATCGACACATCCGCTTAGCCGTCATTTCGCTTGCAAGACGGCCGCCGTCGATATCTCCTGCCCGGTGAATCATCCGCTATGGCCCGTCGCGGCCGACCGCCCATCGAGAAACGCCGGAGCGCCCCATGACCGAAACCTTCACCGCGCTGATGATCGAGGATGTCGACGGCAAGCCGCGTGCCGGGTTCCGCGACATCACCAAGGCCGACTTGCCGGACAACGACGTGCTCGTCGAGGTCGCCTATTCGAGCCTCAACTATAAGGACGGTCTCGCCATCACGGGCAAGGGCCGCATCGCTCGCCGCATGCCGATGGTCGCGGGCATCGATATCGCCGGCACGGTGGTGGAGTCGCGCTCGCCCGCCTGGAAGCCGGGCGACAAGGTCGTGGCCAACGGTTGGGGCATGTCGGAGACCGAATGGGGCGCCTACACGCGCTTCCAGCGGCTGAAGCCGGAGTGGCTGATCCGGCTGCCGGATGCCTTCACGCTGGAGCAGGCCATGGCGATCGGGACCGCCGGCTATACGGCGGCACTTTGCGTCGATGCGCTCGAGAGCTGGGGCGTCGTGCAGCCTGGCAAGGGCGAAGTTCTGGTCACCGGTGCCGCGGGTGGTGTCGGCTCGACGGCTGTCAGCCTGCTATCCTCCAAGGGCTACAACGTGGTCGCTTCGACCGGCCGGGCCGAGACACATGACTACCTGCGTGGCCTGGGCGCCAGCGCCATCATTGATCGGAACGAGCTTATGGGCGAGGTCAGGCCGCTGCAGAAGGAGCGCTGGAGCGGAGCGGTGGATTCGGTCGGCTCGACGACGCTCGCCAACGTTTTGGCGCAGACCGTCTATGGTGGCGCGGTCGCGGCCTGCGGCCTCGCCGGCGGGCCCGATTTGCCGGGCACGGTCATGCCTCACATCCTGCGAAGCGTGACGCTGATCGGCGTCGACTCCGTCTATGCACCGATGGCGAAACGGGAGAAGGCGTGGAAGACGCTCGCCGGGCACCTCGACAAGAAGAAGCTCGCGGCCATGACCGAGGTCCACAAGATGAGCGAGCTGCCCGAACTCGCGAGCCGGATCGTCAAGGGCGAGGTGCGCGGCCGCGTCGTCATCGGGATCGCCTGAGGGGGCGAGCCGGCCGAAGCGGGGCAGGGCGTTCAGCGCAACAGTCGGGATAAGAGACTTGAGCCGGGCGGCGCGTGCCGCCCGTTACATTGAGGGGGGAGCAGATGGGGCCACCGGTCGATCCGGTTCCTGCGGGAGATATTCAGCCGGATTCGGCCGACGTGGTGATCGTCGGTGGCGGCATCATCGGCGTCAGCACGGCGCTGTTCCTGGCGAGGCGGGGTGTCTCGGTCGTCCTTTGCGAAAAGGGCCACATCGCCGGCGAGCAGTCGAGCCGCAACTGGGGCTGGTGCCGGCGCATGGGGCGCGATCCGCGCGAACTGCCGCTGATCGTCGAGGCGCTGCGGATGTGGGGCGGCATGGATGAGCTCGTCGGCGAGGACGTCGGGTTCCGCCGCACGGGCATCCTCTATCTCTGCCAGGATGAGAGCGACGTCGAGCATCACACGGACTGGGTGAAGAGCGCAGGCGAATATGCACTCGACAGCCACATGATCGAGGGCAGGGCGCTGGCCGAGCTCATGCCCGGCGCGCAAAAGACCTTCCGAGCCGCCCTGCACACGCCGAGCGACGGGCGCGCCGAACCGCAGAAGGCAGCGCCCGCAATCGCGCGCGCCGCACAGCGGGCCGGAGCGCGCATCCTGCTGCGCTGCGCCGTGCGCGAAGTGGAAACCGAGGGCGGGCGCATCTCCGGCGTGGTCACCGAGAAGGGCACGATCCGGACGAGCATGGTGGTCGTCGCGGGCGGAGCCTGGTCGAGCAGGCTGTGCCGGCAACTCGGCATCCGCCTGCCGCAGCTCGCGGTCAGGTCGTCGGTGTTGCGCACCGCACCTGTGGAGGGCGGCCCAGATGGGGCAGCGTGGACCGAGGGCTTTGCCTACCGCAAGCGACTCGACGGCGGCTACACCATCGCCAACGGCATGATCAGCTACCACCACCTGATCCCGGACAGTTTTCGCTACTTCGCCGATTTCCTGCCCATCCTGTCGCGGGAATGGCGCTCGGTGGGCTTGCGCTTCGGCGATTTCGTCGGCGGGCCGTGGGGGCTTGCGCCAAGCCTGGAAGGGGAGGGGAGCGTCTATGAGCGGCATCGCACGCTCGACCCTGCTCCAGCGACCGGCCCGCTGGACGAGGCCCGCGCCAACATGGAGAAGGTCTTCCCGGTGATGAAGGGCGTGCCGACGGTCCAGCAATGGGCCGGCTTCATCGACGCCACGCCCGACGCCATACCGGTCATCGCGCCGGTCAAGTCGCTGCCGGGCCTGGTGCTGGCCACCGGCTTCTCCGGGCACGGCTTCGGCATAGGCCCGGCCGCCGGGCACCTCGTGGCCGACCTGGTCACCAACGACACCCCGTTGGTCGATCCCCAGGCGTTCCGCTACGAGCGCTTCATCGACGGCACGAAACATCGGCCGACGACGGGAGTGTGATTTGTTTCCCCTCCCCCTTGTGGGGAGGGGTTAGGGGTGGGGGTACTGCCGC
>MEEF01000111.1:8899-13531 GCA_001724355.1 Mesorhizobium sp. SCN 65-20
GGGGGTACTTGGTCACCCAAGCACCCCGCCGGCCCCCCACCCTTTATCCCTCCCCACAAGGGGGAGGGAGGGCGTCCGCGTCGCGCTTCAGCCGCACGCGACTGTCACAGTGCCCGGCGCCAAGCCGGGCAGGAGCGCCGGGTAGGCTCCACCCTATCCGAACGGTCGCCCGCGCCTCTGAAAGTGTAGGACCGGTCCAACGCCCAAAGGTCCGCGTTTCTATCCCGACAGGTGTTGTGGGTGGCTGGGGCAAAACCGATCATCCCCTCGAAAGCCATAGATAGGGCACGGCGCCCTGAGCAGTCTTCGGGAGGACATTTCATGGCCGGCTTCACCCAACTCTTCGTTCCAGGACCGACCAACGTTCCGGAGGTTGTCCGGCAGGCGATGAACATGCCCATGGAGGACATGCGCGCCCCCGACTATCCGACCTTTACCCGCGGCCTGTTCGCCGACCTGATGAAGGTCTTCCGCAACGAGACCGGCCGGGCGTTCATCTTCCCGTCGTCCGGTACCGGCGCATGGGAATCGGCAATCACCAATACCCTCAACCCCGGCGACCGCGTGCTGATGTCGCGCTTCGGACAGTTCTCGCACCTGTGGGTCGACATGGCCGAGCGCTTCGGCCTCGACGTCGACGTGGTCGATGCCGAATGGGGCACGGGCGTTCCGGTCGAGATTTACGCCGACCGCCTCGCCAAGGACAAGGAACACCGCATCAAGGCTGTTTTCGTCACCCACAACGAGACGGCAACCGGCGTGACCAGCGACGTGGGTGCGGTGCGCGCCGCGCTCAACGCCGCCAAGCACCCGGCGCTGCTGTTCGTCGACGGCGTCTCGTCGGTCGGCTCGATCGACTTCCGCCAGGAAGAGTGGGGCGTCGACCTCGCCGTCTCCGGCTCGCAGAAGGGCTTCATGCTGCCGCCCGGCCTCGGCTTCCTGTCGGTCAGCCAGAAGGCGCTCGCCGCCGCCAAGGGCGCCAAGCATCACCGCTGCTACTTCTCCTTTGAGGACCAGATCCGGGCCAACGACACCGGCTACTTCCCCTACACGCCGGCGGTGCAGCTGCTGCGCGGCATGCGCGCAGCGCTCGACCTGATCCAGGAGGAGGGCCTCGACAACATCTTCGAGCGCCACAACCGTCTCGCCACCGGCGTCCGCAAGGCTGTCGACGCCTGGGGCCTGAAGCTGTGCGCCAAGGAAGCCAAGTGGCACTCCGACACCGTCAGCGCGATCCTGGTGCCTGAAGGCATCGACAGCGCCGAGGTCGTGCGCCGCGCCTACCACGGCTACCAGACCTCGCTCGGCGTTGGCCTCAACAAGGTAGCCGGCAAAGTATTCCGCATCGGCCATCTCGGCTGGGTCAACGAGGTGATGATGTGCGGCGCAATCTCGGCGGCCGAAATGGCCCTGCGCGACTGCGGCGTGAAGGTCCAGCCTGGCTCCGGTGTGGGCGCAGCACTCGAGCATTACCGCCTGTCGGCGCAACCGGCCATCGCCAAGGCCGCCTGAGGCGCCAGCGCCGCGCGTTTTTCGCAAGCGCGCGGCGCATCAAGGGAGGAGAGAGAACATGAGCCACACCATCCATCACCTGCGCAAGCTGCGCCTGCAGCGCAGCGAACTCGCCGTGCCGGGTTCCAACCCGGAAATGATCAAGAAGGCCGCCGAGGGTGCCGCCGACTACATTTTCCTCGACATCGAGGATGCCGTCGCCCCGCCGGACAAGGAGCGCGCGCGCAAGAACATCATCCAGGCGCTCAACGAGATCGACTGGCGCGCCAAGGGCAAGACCATCTCGGTCCGCATCAACGGCCTCGACACCCACTACATGTACCGCGACGTGGTCGACGTGATGGAGCAGGCGGGCGACCGCCTCGACACCATCCTGGTGCCCAAGGTCGGCGTGCCGGCAGACCTCTACATGGTCGAGGCCATGGTCAACCAGATCGAGACCGCCAAGGGCTTCAAGACCCGCGTCGGCCTGGAAGCCTTGATCGAAACCGCGCTCGGCATGGCCAATGTCGAGGCCATCGCCGCCTATGGCGGCCGGCTCGAGGCGATGCACTTCGGCGTCGCCGACTATGCCGCGAGCTGCAAGGCCCGCACCGTCAGCATCGGCGGCCTCAACCCCGACTATCCGGGAGACCAGTGGCATGCAGCGCTGTCACGCATGACGGTCGCCTGCCGCGCCTACGGCCTGCGCGCCGTCGACGGGCCGTTCGGCGACTTCTCCGATCCGGAAGCCTACATCGCCGCCGCCAAGCGCGCGGCCGCACTCGGCATCGAGGGCAAGTGGGCGATCCATCCCTCGCAGATCGAGCTCGCGAACGCCGTGTTCTCGCCGCCGGAGAAGGAAGTCACCCGGGCGCGCCGCATCATCGAGGTGCTGAAGGAAGCCGAGGAGCAGGGCAAGGGTGCCGCCGCCCTCGACGGCAAGATGATCGACGCAGCATCCGAACGCATGGCCCGCAACGTACTGGTCATGCACGAGGCAATCGAGCAGTCGGCGCGGTCGCGCACGAGCCTGCCAAACTGAGGAGGAACTCGACATGGATATCCATGAGTACCAGGCCAAGGAGCTGCTCTCGCGCTATTCGGTGCAGATCCCGCGCGGCGGCCTCGCCTACAGCCCCGAGCAGGCGACCTATCGCGCCAGCGAGATCGGCGGCGGCAAGTGGGTGGTGAAGGCGCAGATCCATTCGGGCGCTCGCGGCAAGGCCGGCGGCATCCGCATCTGCAGCACCGACAACGAGGTTTCGGATGCGGCCGAATCCATGCTCGGACGCAAGCTGGTAACCAACCAGACCGGGCCGAAGGGCAAGCTGGTGTCGCGCCTCTATGTCGAGGAAACCGTCGACATCCGTCAGGAGCTCTATCTCGGCATCGTGCTCGACCGTAAGTCCGAGCGCGTCATGATCGTCGCGTCCGCCTCGGGCGGCATGGAGATCGAAGAGATCGCCGAGAAGCAGCCGGATTCCATCATCCGCGCCATCGTCGACCCGGGTGCCGGCATGCAGCAGTTCCAGGCGCGCGAGATCGCCTTCGGCCTCGGGCTCGAGAACAGCCTGATCGGCAAGGCGGTCGAGACGCTGCTCGGCTGCTACCGTGTCTTCCGCGACTTCGACGCCTCGATGCTGGAGATCAACCCGCTGGTCGTCACCAAGGACGGCAACCTGATCGCGCTCGACGCCAAGATGTCGTTCGACGAGAACGCGCTCTTCCGCCGCGCCGAGATTTCGGAGCTGCGCGACAAGTCGCAGGAAGACCCGCGCGAAACCTTCGCCAGCGACCGCGGCCTGTCCTATGTCGGCCTCGACGGCAACATCGGCTGCATCATCAACGGCGCCGGTCTCGCCATGGCGACCATGGACATGATCAAGATGTCCGGCGGCGAGCCCGCGAATTTCCTCGACATCGGCGGCGGCGCTTCGCCGGAGCGCGTCGCCAAGGCGTTCCGCGCGGTGCTGGCCGACAAGAATGTCGAGACCATCCTCGTCAACATCTTCGCCGGCATCAACCGCTGCGACTGGGTGGCCGAGGGCGTCATCAAGGCGATCCGCGAGGTCGGCGTGAAGGTACCGCTGGTCGTGCGCCTTGCCGGAACCAATGTGGAGGAGGGGCGCCGCATCCTTGCCGAGTCCGGCGAGAAGGTGATCGTCGCCGAGACGCTGGCGGAAGCCGCCGAGAAGGCGGTCGAGGCGATGCGTGCCTATTCCAAGTCCAAGAAGAACTAAGGGGAGGTCAAAATGGCAGTACTCTTGAATCGCCGGACGCGCGTCATCGTCCAGGGCCTCACCGGCAAGATCGGCTCGTTCCATGCCGACGACATGAAGCGCTACGGCACCAACGTCGTCGGCGGCGTGACCCCCGGCAAGGGCGGCCAGGTCCACCAGGGCATCCCGGTGTTCAATACCGTCCGGGGCGCCGTGCGCGAGACCGGCGCGGAAGCCTCCATCGTCTTCGTGCCGCCACCCTTCGCCGCGGACTCGATCATGGAAGCGGCTGAGGCCGGCCTGAAGCTCTGCGTCTGCATCACCGACGGCATCCCCTCGCAGGACATGATGCGGGTCAAGCGCTACATGCGCCGCTTCCGCTACGAGGACCGCATGCGCCTGGTCGGCCCCAACTGCGCCGGCGTCATCACCCCCGGACAGGCCCTGATGGGCATCATGCCCGGCAACATCTACCTGCCGGGCCGTGTCGGCATCGTCGGCCGCTCGGGCACGCTCGGCTACGAAGCCGCCTCGCAGATGAAGGCGCTGGGCATCGGCGTTTCGACCTCGGTCGGCATCGGCGGCGACCCGATCAACGGCTCGTCGTTCAAGGACATCCTCAAGCTCTTCGAGGACGATCCGGATACGGACGCCGTGGTCATGATCGGCGAGATCGGCGGTCCGCAGGAAGCCGAAGCCGCGGAATGGGCCAGGCACAACATGCGCAAGCCGCTGATCGCCTACATCGCCGGCCTTTCGGCGCCGAAGGGCAAGCGCATGGGCCATGCCGGCGCCATCATCTCCGCCTTCGGCGAATCCGCCCAGGAAAAGGTCGAGATCCTGCGCGAGGCAGGCGTGACGATCGTGCCGACACCGGCTGCCTTCGGCCCGACCGTCGCCGGCGTGCTCGAGCAGCAGA
>MEEF01000112.1 GCA_001724355.1 Mesorhizobium sp. SCN 65-20
CATCTTGTCGATCTCGTCGAGCAGGAAGAGCGGATTGGACTTCTTCGCCTTCTTCATCGACTGGATGACCTTGCCGGGCATCGAGCCGATATAGGTGCGGCGGTGACCGCGGATCTCTGCCTCGTCACGCACGCCGCCGAGCGCCATGCGCACGAACTCGCGTCCCGTGGCCTTGGCGATCGACTTGCCGAGCGAGGTCTTGCCGACGCCGGGAGGACCGACGAGGCAAAGGATCGGGCCCTTGAGCTTCTTCTGGCGGCTCTGGACGGCGAGATACTCGACGATGCGGTCCTTGACCTTGTCGAGGCCGAAGTGATCGGTGTCGAGCACGTTCTGGGCGTAGGTCAGGTCCTGCTTGACCTTGGAGTTCTTGCCCCACGGGATCGACAGCAGCCAGTCGAGGTAGTTGCGGACGACAGTCGATTCAGCCGACATCGGCGACATCGAGCGCAGCTTCTTCAATTCGGCTTCCGCCTTCTCGCGGGCCTCCTTGGTGAGCTTCGTCTTCTTGATGCGCGCCTCGATCTCGGCGGCCTCGTCGCGGCCGTCTTCGCCCTCGCCGAGTTCCTTCTGGATCGCCTTCATCTGCTCATTGAGATAGTACTCGCGCTGCGTCTTCTCCATCTGGCGCTTGACGCGGCTGCGGATACGCTTCTCGACCTGCAGGACCGAGATCTCGGCTTCCATGAAGCCCATGGCCTTCTCGAGCCGGTCCTTGACGGACAGCGTGCCGAGCATCTCCTGCTTCTCGGTGATCTTGATCGCGAGGTGCGAGGCCACCGTATCGGCGAGCTTGGAATAGTCGTCGATCTGGCTGGCGGCGCCAACCACTTCGGGCGAGATCTTCTTGTTGAGCTTTACATAGTTCTCGAAGTCGGCGACGACCGAGCGGGAAAGCGCCTCGACCTCGACCTCTTCTTCCTCCGGCTCGGTCAGGACGAGCGCGTGGGCCTCGTGGAAATCGGGCTTGTCGGTGAAGGACTGAATCTTGGCGCGCGTGGTGCCCTCGACCAGCACCTTGACGGTGCCGTCCGGCAGCTTCAGCAGCTGAAGCACGTTGGCGAGCGTGCCGATGTCGTAGATCGCATCGGGCTCGGGATCATCGTCGGCGGCGTTCATCTGGGTCGCAAGCAGGATCTGCTTTTCCTGACCCATCACCTCTTCCAAGGCCTTGATCGACTTTTCACGCCCCACGAAGAGCGGGACGATCATGTGCGGGAACACGACAATGTCGCGCAACGGCAGGACTGCGAAGGTGCCTTCGCTGGAAGAGCGGGATTGTTTGGCCATTGTCCAACCTTTCATTCCGCGGCCGCGCAACGGCCAACCGCGAATCTCATATTAACGACCATGGACGGTTCCGCCTACCGCCGAATGCCGCGCGGTACATTAGAGCACGGAAACTGACCCATCGCCTCTTGTCAGTTAGTTGGAGCTTCGTCGGGTAAACATCAAGGCCAAACACGACAGCGTTTGGCAGCCATGATGTCCGAAGCCCCGAATGCGCGAACGGCGCCGCTGGGGCGCCGTTGCATTGCAGAGCTCGTCCACGCCGATCAGGCGCTGACGTTGCCCTTCTTCTCTTTCTGCTCGGAGTAGATGTAGAGCGGCCGGGCGTTGCCGGACACGACTTCCTCCGAAATCACCACTTCCTGGACGCCTTCCAGCGCCGGCAGCTCGAACATGGTGTCGAGCAGGATCGCTTCCATGATCGACCGCAGTCCGCGGGCGCCCGTCTTGCGCTCGATGGCGCGCTTGGCGATCGCCGACAGCGCATTCTCGTGGAAGGTCAGGTCCACGTTCTCCATCTCGAACAGACGCTGGTACTGCTTGACGAGCGCGTTCTTCGGCTCGGTCAGGATCTGGATCAGTGCCGGCTCGTCGAGGTCCTCGAGCGTTGCCAGCACGGGCAGACGTCCGACGAACTCGGGGATCAGACCGAACTTCAGCAGATCCTCGGGCTCGACCTGGCGGAACAGGTCGCCGGCGCGGCGATCCTCAGGCGAAGCGACGGTGGCGCCGAAGCCGATCGAGGTCTTGCGGCCGCGGTCGGAGATGATCTTGTCGAGGCCGGCGAAGGCGCCGCCGCAGATGAACAGGATGTTGGCCGTGTCGACCTGCAGGAACTCCTGCTGCGGATGCTTGCGGCCGCCCTGCGGCGGCACGGAGGCAACCGTGCCTTCCATGATCTTGAGCAGCGCCTGCTGCACGCCCTCGCCCGACACGTCGCGGGTTATCGAGGGATTGTCCGACTTGCGGCTGATCTTGTCGATCTCGTCGATGTAGACGATGCCGCGCTGGGCGCGCTCGACGTTGTAGTCGGCTGCCTGGAGCAATTTGAGGATGATGTTCTCGACATCCTCGCCGACGTAACCGGCTTCCGTCAGAGTCGTGGCGTCCGCCATGGTGAACGGCACGTCGATGATGCGGGCGAGCGTCTGGGCGAGCAGCGTCTTGCCGCAGCCGGTCGGGCCGATCAGCAGGATGTTCGACTTCGCCAGTTCGACGTCGTTGCTCTTCCCGGCATGGGCCAGGCGCTTGTAGTGGTTGTGGACGGCCACCGACAGCACGCGCTTGGCGTAGGGCTGCCCGATGACGTAGTCGTCCAGAACCTTGAGGATTTCCTGCGGGGTGGGCACGCCTTCGCGCGACTTCACCATCGAGGTCTTGTTCTCCTCGCGGATGATGTCCATGCACAGCTCGACGCACTCGTCGCAGATGAAGACGGTCGGACCGGCGATGAGTTTGCGTACCTCATGCTGGCTCTTGCCGCAGAACGAGCAATAGAGCGTGTTCTTGGAGTCGCCGCCGCCGTTGCTGACCTTGCTCATCTTGTCCAAGTCCCTTTCACTGCCGCCCGGCCGATCGTCTGGCTTGCGGGCGCATATGCAATCTAACGCCGAACGCCGTTACCGCCATCCCTGGCCGAGCAACGAGTTCCGTACGACACACGTTTCAGAAGTCGCTGCAACGATTCGCGGCACCCACGAACGACGCTAAGCCGTCGAAACTCAACGCTGCATTAACGTAGGCCGCCGCGTCGGTCGAGGGAACAGCAAATTGTGTCTGAAATGCCGCAGGGCATCTCAAAAATGCGTAATGTGTGCGAATCGGCAGTCTGGCGGGCCAGATCACTGGGCGGTGGCGCCTTCGACCAGCTCGCGGCTCTCGATCACCTTGTCGATCAGCCCGAACTCCCGCGCTTCGTCCGAGGTCATGAAATGGTCGCGATCAAGCGTCCGTTCAATGGTCTCGTAGTCCTTGCCGGTGTGCTTGACATAGACCTCGTTGAGGCGGCGCTTCAGCTTGACGATGTCCTGGGCATGGCGCTCGATGTCCGAGGCCTGGCCCTGGAAGCCGCCCGAAGGCTGGTGAACCATGATGCGGGCGTTAGGCGTCGCGAAGCGCATGTCCTTGTGGCCGGCGCAGAGCAGCAGCGACCCCATGGAGGCCGCCTGGCCGATGCACAGCGTCGAAACCGCCGGCTTGATGAACTGCATGGTGTCGTAGATCGCCATGCCGGAGGTGACCACGCCGCCGGGCGAGTTGATGTAGAGGTTGATCTCTTTCTTCGGGTTCTCGGCCTCGAGGAACAGCAGCTGGGCGCAGACCAGCGTCGCCATGCCGTCTTCAACCGGACCGGTGATGAAGATGATGCGCTCCTTGAGGAGGCGCGAGAAGATATCGTAGGCGCGCTCGCCTCTGTTGGTCTGCTCGACCACCATCGGAACGAGGTTCATGTATGTTTCGACGGGGTTCTTCATCGACTATCCCTTTATCGAGATGGGATTCCGGCGCCGGACGGGCAGAATCGGTTCAGAGGCTTTGTTCCTGTAAATAGGATGCCGGCTTGGCCTTGTGCAAGAGAGGCAAGCGAGGTGGCGCCACTCTTTGCCGAGTGGGCTACCGCTCCTCGATGGCGGCCTAGCAGCAATACGACCCGGCTATTCCGAACCGTAAGGCACGACGTCCAGCCAAGCGGAGAGTGCGCGCGGTCGCTGTGCCTCGTCGCGACCAAGGCCGACTGCCACGAGCCAGGACAACCTGAAGCACGTGCTCGCCGAATTGACTGCGGCCCATGGCGCGGGACGAACTCGACCGCGACATGGCCGCCCTCGATGCCCATCTCGCCGATCCCGACGTCCTGGTGACGTCGCACATCTTCTTTCGCGTGTCCGGAAGAGTGTCCGCGTAGCAGCGCAATAGCGGCTGAGATTCGGCGCCGGCCTACAGTCGGATCACATATTCTTTGCGAGTCGTTTCAAGCACTTCCCAGCTTCCCCTGAAGCCGGGCCTCAAGATGAAACTGTCGCCGGCACGGACAGTGCGCGCTTCGCCGCCCTCTTCCTCGATGACCGAGACGCCAGAGAGGATGTGGCAGAACTCCCATTCGTCATATTCGATGCGCCACTTGCCGGGGGTCGATTCCCAGATCCCGGCATAGAGGCCGCCCTCGGCTTCCTCGGCGTTCCAGGTGCGGAACTGGGGGGCTCCGGAGATCAGACGGTCCTCGGCGGGCGCGCCGGATTCCGGCTCCATGCCGTCTGTATCGATCTTCACGAATCTCGGCAAAGGTACCCCCGAATGCAAAATGGCCCCGGTTTGGGACCGGGGCCACTCTTGCATGTCGGATCAGACCTTGGCCAGTGCCTGCTCGAGGTCAGCCACAATGTCGTTGACGTCCTCGATGCCGACCGACAGGCGGACGACGTCCGGCCCGGCTCCGGCCACCACTTTCTGTTCGTCCGAAAGCTGGCGGTGGGTGGTCGAGGCAGGATGGATGACGAGCGACTTGGTGTCGCCGACATTGGCGAGGTGCGAGAACAGTTCGAGCGATTCCACGAACTTGACGCCTGCCTCGTAACCGCCCTTGAGGCCGAAGGTGAACACCGCGCCGGCCCCCTGGGGCGAGTACTTCTTCATCAGCGCGTGGTTCTTGTCGCCCTTGAGACCCGGATAGGAGACCCAGGCCACCTTGGGGTGCTCGGACAGCCAGCCGGCGACGGTGAGCGCGTTGTCGCAATGGCGCTGCATGCGCAGCGGCAGCGTCTCGAGGCCGGTCAGGATCAGGAAGGAGTTGAACGGCGAAATGGCCGGGCCGAAATCGCGCAGGCCGAGCACGCGCGCGGCAATGGCGAAGGCGAAGTTGCCGAAGGTCTCGTGCAGGACGATGCCGCCATATTCGGGGCGCGGCTCGGACAGCATCGGATATTTGCCCGACTTCGACCAGTCAAACGTGCCGCCGTCGACGATGGCGCCGCCGATCGAATTGCCATGGCCGCCGATGAACTTGGTCAGCGAGTGCACCACGATGTCGGCCCCGTGCTCGATCGGACGGAGCAGGTAGGGGCTCGCCAGCGTGTTATCGACGATGAGCGGCAGGCCGTGCTTGCGGGCGATGTCGCCGATCTTCTCGATGTCGACGAAGGTACCGCCGGGATTGGCCAGGCTCTCGATGAAGATCGCCTTGGTGTTGCCGTCGATGTGCTTTTCAAAGCTCGAAATGTCGTTGGTGTCGGCCCAGCGGACCTCCCAGCCGAAATTCTTGAAGGCGTGGCCGAACTGGTTGATCGAACCACCATAGAGCTTGTTTGCGGCAATGAAATTGTCGCCCGGGCGCATCAGGTTGTGGAAGACCAGCAACTGCGCGGCATGGCCCGAGGCAGTCGCAAGTGCTGCCGTGCCCCCCTCGAGGGCGGCGATGCGCTCCTCGAGCACGGCCTGCGTCGGGTTCATGATGCGGGTGTAGATGTTGCCGAAAGCCTTCAGGCCGAACAGGGAGGCCGCATGGTCGGCGTCGTCGAACACATAGGACGTGGTCTGGTAGATCGGCGTGGCGCGCGCGCCTGTCGCCGGATCCGGCTTGGCGCCGGCATGGACGGCGAGCGTGTTGAACCCGGGGGTGCGCTGGGACATCTTTTTCCTCCAAAGTACAGGTGCGTGAAATCGGCTGCCATCTTTGGCGAAGGCAGAAGCGGAAAGCAAAGACGAAAATTCCACTGCAGCCGAAGCAGGCAGAGATTATTTGCGCGGCATCGCGAAAACTCGCACGAATGCCGGATTATTTTGCGCGGATGCCGAAACTCTGGAACCCCTGGCGCATGACGGGGCGCTTGGAGGACAGTACGCCCGAATTAACCCCGGTCCAGCCGATCTCGCCGGCGAGGCGAGCGTATTCGATCTTGGGGCAGCGGTTCATCACCACCTGGATGCCGGCGGCTTCCGCCTTGGTCGCGGCCTCATCGTGGCGGACGGTCAGCTGCATCCAGATGACCTTGGGCAGCGGATCGAGCTTCAGCACCTCTTCGATGATCGCGGGCGCAGCAGTCGAGGCGCGAAAGACGTCCACCATGTCGATCGCGACGGGAATGTCGGCGAGGCTGGCATAGGTCTGGCGGCCAAGGATCTCCTTGCCCGCGTGGCCGGGATTGACGGGATAGACCTCATAGCCCTTGGCGATCAGGTATTTGGTGACGAAGAAGCTCGGCCGGACGTCGTTGGCGGAAGCGCCGACGACGGCAATCGTCCGGACCGAGTTCAGGATTCCGGCGATATAGGCGTCGTCGTAGGCGTCGTGATTCATGGCTGCTCCCTTTCGACGAGGAATCGATACCGCCAGGGAACGCCGCGTGCAAACCGCATCGAAGCCGGTCGGGGTCAGGGCAGCGAAATGCTGCCGTCTTCGGCGATCGGGAAGTCGGGATTGTGCGCGACCTCCCAGAGGTGACCCTCGGTGTCGGCGAAGTAGCCGTACCAGCCGCCCCAGAACGCGCGCTGGGCCGGCTTGATGATGCGGCCGCCGGCCTTTTCGGCGGTGGCCAGGACCTTGTCCACCTCGGCCTCCGAGCGGGTGTTGTAGGCGAGCGATACGCCGCAGAACCCGCCCCTGCCGGCGACGATGCCTGCATCGCTTGCCAGTTGCTCGCGTCCCCAGAGACCGAGCACGATGCCGCCCATCTGGAAGAACGCCACCCCTTCGGTGATGGTCTGGTTCCGCTTGAGGCCCATAGCCTCGTAGAAGCGCACGGCGCGGTCCAGGTCATCGACCCCCAAGGTCACCAGGGAGATCCGTGGTTCCAAGCTACTCCCCCTTCCAGTTCGGCTGACGCTTTTCGATGAAGGCACCGATCCCCTCCTCGGCATCCTTCGCGAGCATGTTCTCCACCATCACCCGAGCCGCGTAGTCGTAGGCCTCGGCCAGCCCCATCTCGGCCTGGGCGTAGAACGCCTCCTTGCCGATCTTCAGCGTCAGGGGCGATTTGGAAACAATGGTTTGCGCGTATTTCGAGACAATCTGATTCAGGTACTCCCGCGGCACGACGCGATTGACCAGCCCGAAGTCGCGCGCCGTCGTGGCATCGACCATCTCGCCGGTGAGCAGCATCTCCATCGCCTGCTTTCGCGACACGTTGCGCGACAGCGCCACCATCGGCGTCGAGCAGAACAGGCCGATGTTGACGCCAGGCGTGCTGAACAGGGATTGGTCGGACGCGATGGCAAGGTCGCAGCTGGCGACCAGTTGCAGGCCGGCGGCGGTCGCTGCGCCGTCGATTTCGGCGATCACCGGTTTCGGCAGGCGTACGATCGACTGCATGAGCGCGGAGCAGCGCTGCATGGTGAATTCGAAGAAGGCCCTGCCGCGGTCGGCGTCCGCACGGTGGGCCGTCATTTCCTTGAGATCGTGTCCGGCGCAGAAGACCTTGCCCGATGCCGCGAGGACGATCACGCGAACAGTTTCGTCGTCGCGCGCGGTGTCGAGTTCGCGCTGCAAGGCGGCCATCGTGTCCAGCGACAGCGCATTGGCGGGCGGATTGGCGAGCACGAGGCGCAGAACACCCTTGCCACGGCTGGCAAGGACCGGACCCTGCGCCTGATTGTGCCTCATCGCCACCACTTCAGCCATTCTGTGTCCCCACATTGCCGCCGGCAATGGAATCACCGGTCTTCGACCAAAGCCATACACGCATCGGCTTGATCCTCGGTTCCCAAATGTGCCTTGTTGGCGCCTGATGAGCGCTCGCCTGACCGGCGACGGAACCGGAACTCCAGTTTCCGGAAATTGGGATGAAAATGCAATGCCGGAACAACAAGGACTGAAGCCCCTGCTCGACGCGGCCGAAGTCAACGACCTGCTCAGGAAGGTCTACCCGCAGCTCAACGAGCACTACGACTTCTACCGGGCGATCGACGTGTTTCCGGGCGGCTGCACTGTGCGGCTCGACGCCGATGACCGCCACCTGCGACCGGGAGGCACGGTTTCGGGGCCTTCGCTGTTCACGCTCGCCGACATCGGCGGCTATGTCTGCGTCCTGACTCACGCCGGCGCGGATGCGCTGTCGGTCACGACCAACCTCAACATCAATTTTATGCGCAAGGCGGAAGCCGGGCCGATCGACGGCCATTGTCGTATCCTGAAGCTGGGCAGGAGCCTGATGGTCTTCGACATCGACATCGTGGCCGGTCCCGACCGACACACGGTGGCGCATGCGACAGGCACCTATTCCATCCCACCGAAGCGCTAGGGCTTACGAAAAGCTGGAATTGCCAGGATCAATGCGTATATACTTGCGCACTAAGGAAGCCAGATGGAGCGGGACAGTCGAAAGATCATCAAACGCCTGAAGGAGGACGGGTTCGAACTGATTTCGGTTCGGGGCTCGCATCATAAACTTCGGAAGGGCGATATTGTGCTGGTCGTTCCGCATCCCGAAAAGGACTTGCCCATCGGCACTGCGC
>MEEF01000113.1 GCA_001724355.1 Mesorhizobium sp. SCN 65-20
GCCGCCCTGGTCGCAGATCGGGCAGTCGAGCGGATGGTTGATGAGCAGGAACTCCATCACGCCTTCGCGGGCCTTCTTGACCATCGGCGTGTTGGTGAAAATCTCGGGCGTCTCGCCGTTCGGGCCGGGGCGCAGGTCGCGCACGCCCATGGCGCAGGAAGCCGCAGGCTTGGGTGGTCCACCCTTCACCTCGACCAGGCACATGCGGCAGTTGCCGGCGATCGACAGCCGCTCATGGAAACAGAAGCGCGGCACTTCCGCGCCCGCCTCTTCTGCCGCCTGGAGCAGCGTATAGTGGTCGGGTACCGAAATCTCTTTCCCGTCGACCTTAAGCTTTGCCATAGCGCCTCAAATCCCGCGGCTAACCCGCATTACGTCCTTCAGGGGGCACAGCCGAACCGCGCCCCCGTAATCCTCAATTCAATTGCCGGTAACGCCGGCTACCAACGCTGCCGCCTGACCCAGCCAGTCGTCGCGTCCGATCCGGCCCTTGAAGCCGAGATGATCGTCGACCCAGTCAACCT
Source organism: Mesorhizobium sp. SCN 65-20 (assembly GCA_001724355.1). GTDB lineage: Bacteria > Pseudomonadota > Alphaproteobacteria > Rhizobiales > Rhizobiaceae > Aminobacter. Next base: position 525 of record MEEF01000113.1, read on the forward strand.
CTCCGGGCGTCCAGGCGGCGACCTGGCCGAAGGTCCAGATGCCGAGACCGTTCAAGACCTGTTCGAGCTTCGGACCGATGCCGGAGATCGACTTGAGGTCGTCCGGCAATTCCGGCCGCTCGATCGCGGGCGGCTGCCTGGAATCTTCTGCCACCTGCCCTGCCCCGGCTTCGGCGAGACGGACAGGCTCGGCCTGCGCTCCCTTCTTCTCGCCTTGCTCGAGCTTGCGTGCCAGCGACTTGACCTCGGTGATCAGAGATGCGGTGGAGGCATCCGCCTTCCTCGCCGCAACCTCCCGTGCGCTGCCATGCAGCGCCCCGGCGAAATCACCGAAATCGGGGGCAAAAAGCCGTTGCGCAGCCTCGGACGCGCCGGTGACCGCCCCCATCCAGACGCCAAACGCATGGCTGGCGAAACCGACGCCCAGGGCGGAGGCCGCAGCGACGCTCGCAGCAGGATGCACCAAAAGGTTCGCCGTACCGGCGAACTCCTTCGGCAGCATTGCCACGAATTCCCTGTTCATCTGCTCCAAACGTTCCATCTCAGGCACTGCAACTTCGGGAATGGGAAATGTCGACATTGGTAAGCTCCTTGTCGCCTTCGCCGTTCGCCTCTGCCTCGTCGTTTCCTGTTTCGCCTCGGGCCTTAGGCCCGCACTTTCTGATTTTTGGTTACTCTGCCGCCATCAGCGGTTCGACCCGGTTCGAATTGCGCGAGAATTCGTCGATGCGCCGTTCGATCTCCGGACGGAAGTTGCGGATCAGGCCCTGGATCGGCCACGCAGCCGCGTCGCCCAGCGCGCAGATCGTGTGGCCTTCTACCTGCTTCGTGACGTCGAGCAGCATGTCGATCTCGCGCTTCTGCGCTTCGCCGCGCACCAGACGCTCCATGACGCGCCACATCCAGCCGGTGCCCTCGCGGCACGGCGTGCATTGGCCGCAGCTCTCATGCTTGAAGAAGTAGCTGAGACGGGCGATCGCCTTCACGATGTCGGTCGACTTGTCCATGACGATCACCGCAGCCGTGCCGAAGGACGACTTCTTCTCGCGCAGGCCGTCGAAGTCCATCGGGCAGTCGATGATGTCCTCGGCCTTGACGACCGGGCAGGACGCGCCGCCGGGGATCACCGCCAGAAGATTGTCCCAGCCACCGCGGATGCCGCCGCCGTGCTTTTCGACGAGTTCGCGGAAGGTGATGCCCATGGCCTCTTCGACCGTGCAGGGCGTATTCACGTGGCCCACCAGCATGAACAGCTTGGTGCCGACGTTGTTCGGACGGCCGATCGACGAGAACCACGCAGCCCCACGGCGCAGGATCGTCGGGGCAACGGCGATCGATTCGACGTTGTTGACGGTGGTCGGGCAGCCGTAGAGGCCGACATTCGCCGGGAACGGCGGCTTGAGGCGCGGCTGGCCCTTCTTCCCCTCGAGGCTCTCGAGCAGCGCGGTTTCCTCGCCGCAGATGTAAGCACCCGCGCCGTGATGGACGTAGATGTCGAAGTCGTAGCCGTTCTTGTTGTTCTTACCGATCAGCTTGGCCTCGTAGGCCTCGTCGATCGCCCGCTGCAGCGCCTCGCGCTCGCGGATGAACTCGCCGCGCACATAGATGTAGGCGGCAACGGCACCCATGGCGAAACCGGCGAGCAGGCAGCCCTCGACCAGCGTGTGCGGGTCATGGCGCAGGATGTCGCGGTCCTTGCACGTGCCAGGCTCGGATTCGTCGGCGTTGACGACCAGATAGGACGGGCGGCCGTCGGGGTTGCTCTTGGGCATGAACGACCATTTGAGACCGGTCGGGAAGCCGGCGCCGCCGCGGCCGCGCAGGCCCGACGCCTTCATCTCGTTGATGATCCACTCGCGGCCCTTCTCGATGATGGACTTGGTGCCATCCCAGTGCCCGCGCGACATCGCACCGGCCAGCGACTGGTCGAAGCGGCCGTAGATGTTGGTGAAGATGCGGTCCTTGTCTTCAAGCATAGTTGCGCTCCTCAGACCGGCTTCTTGCCGAAGACGCGGATGTATTCGGCCACGCCGCCCTTGGCGAGCGCCTTGGCCTGCTTGACCCAGTCGTCACGTTCGATGGCGCCCTTGAAATTCAGGTAGCCGTCGACCCACTCGCGTTCGGCCTTCTTCCATGCCGCCACCTGGGCGAAGGTGAAGATACCGAGTTCGTGCAGTGTGCCCTCGATCTTCGGGCCAACGCCCGAGATCAGCTTGAGGTCGTCGACTGCCGCCGGGCGGGCGATGCCTGCCGGACGGTTCTTGTCTTCGAGCGAGGGCTTGGCCGGCTTGGGAGCAGCGGCGCTCGCGGCCTTCTCCGCCGCCGGCGGCACGGCGGCCTCGACAGCCTTGGGCGCAGATGCCTTGGCCTGCTTGTCGCGCGTCGCCTTGGAAACCGCCTTCTCATCCTTGAGCGAGGTGAAGCCGGTGAGCGGCGCCGAATAGTGGCGGCCGGTCTGCGGACCGGGCTTCACCTGGTCGCCCTTGCCGGCCTCGAACATGTCGATAATCTCGGCGAGGCGCTCCGGCGTCAGGTCCTCATAGGTGTCCTTGAAGATCATGACCATCGGCGCGTTCACGCAGGCGCCGAGGCACTCCACCTCTTCCCAAGACAACGTGCCCGCGTCGTTGGTGTGGAACTGGTCGTGATGGATCTTCGAACGGCAGACATCCATCAACTCTTCCGAGCCGCGCAGCATGCAGGGCGTGGTGCCGCAGACCTGGATATGGGCGCGCGTGCCGACAGGCTTGAGCTGGAACTGCGTGTAGAAGGTCGCCACTTCAAGCGCACGGATGTAGGGCATGCCGAGCATGTCGGCGACGTGCTCGATGGCAGCCTTCGTCACCCAGCCGTCCTGCTCCTGGGCGAGCATGAGCAGCGGGATGACGGCCGACTGTTCGCGGCCCTTGGGGTACTTGTTGATCCAGGTCTTGGCCTGCGCCGAGTACGCCTTGTTGAAGGCGAAGGACGCTGGCTGGACGCTGGCTTCTGCGAGACGGCGGACTGACATTTAGCGGTCGACCTCACCAAAAACGATGTCGAGGGAGCCGAGAACGGCAGAGATATCCGCCAGCATGTGGCCGCGGCACAGGAAATCCATCGCCTGGAGATGGGCGAAGCCCGGTGCGCGCAGCTTGCAGCGGTATGGCTTGTTGGTGCCGTCGGAGACGAGGAAGACGCCGAACTCGCCCTTGGGCGCCTCGACGGCCGCATAGACCTCGCCTGCCGGCACGCGATAGCCCTCGGTGTAGAGCTTGAAGTGATGGATCAGCGATTCCATCGAGCGCTTCATCGCCTGGCGCTTCGGCGGAACCACCTTGCCGTCGATGTTCGACACTGGGCCGGTGCTTTCCTTGCCGAGCAGCAGGTCGACGCACTGGCGCATGATCTTCGCCGACTGGCGCATCTCTTCCATGCGGATGAGATAGCGGTCGTAGCAGTCGCCGTTCTTGCCGATCGGGATATCGAAATCCATCTCCGAATAGCATTCGTAGGGCTGGCTCTTGCGCAGGTCCCAGGCAGCGCCCGAACCGCGCACCATGACGCCCGAGAAGCCCCAGGCCCATGCGTCGTCGAGCGACACCACGCCGATGTCGACGTTGCGCTGCTTGAAGATTCGGTTGGGGGTCAGAAGGTCGTCGAGGTTCTGCACGGTCTGCAGGAACGGATCGATCCACTTGCCGATGTCCTCGACCAGCTTCTGCGGCAGGTCCTGGTGGACGCCGCCCGGCCGGAAATAGGCTGCGTGCATGCGCGCGCCGCAGGCCCGCTCGTAGAACACCATCAGCTTTTCGCGCTCTTCGAAGCCCCACAGCGGCGGGGTCAGCGCGCCGACGTCCATCGCCTGCGTGGTGACGTTGAGCAGGTGCGACAGGATGCGGCCGATCTCGGAATAGAGCACGCGGATCAGCTGGCCGCGCTTCGGTACCTCGATGCCCAGCAGGCGCTCGACCGCCAGCGCATAGGCATGCTCCTGGTTCATCGGCGCGACATAGTCGAGCCGGTCGAGATAGGGCACGGCCTGCAGGTAGGTCTTCTGCTCCATCAGCTTCTCGGTGCCGCGGTGCAGCAGGCCGATATGCGGATCGACGCGGTCGACCACCTCGCCGTCGAGCTCGAGCACCAAGCGTAGAACGCCGTGCGCGGCCGGATGCTGCGGGCCGAAGTTGATGTTGAAATTGCGGACGGAGGTTTCAGCCATTTCGACGCCTCAATTCGTCTTGGCCTTCTCGTCGCCCGGCAGCACGTATTCGGTGCCTTCCCAAGGAGACAAGAAGTCGAAATTGCGGAATTCCTGCTTGAGCTCTACCGGCTCGTAGACGACACGCTTCTGCTCGTCGTCGTAGCGCACTTCGACGAAGCCGGTGAGCGGGAAGTCCTTGCGCAGCGGATGGCCTTCGAAGCCATAATCCGTCAGCAGGCGGCGCAGGTCCGGATGGCCCGAGAACAGGATGCCGTACATGTCGTAGGCCTCGCGCTCGAACCAGTCGGCGCCCGGATAGACCGAGGTCACCGAGGGAATCGGCGTATCTTCGTCGGTGCGGACCTTGACGCGGATGCGCAGGTTCTGGCGCGGCGAGAGCAGGTGGTAGACGAAGTCGAAGCGCTTGGCGCGCTGCGGATAGTCGACGCCCGAGGCGTCGATGAACGATATGAACTGGCACTGCACGTCGTTGCGCAGGAAGGTCAGCACGTCGACGATGTCGGCCGGCTGCACCGTCAGAGTGAGTTCGCCATAGGCGAGCTCGCTCTCCTCGATGTCCGCGCCGAGCTTTTCCGCAACATAGGCGGCCAGGTCCTTGAGGGCTTCACTCATTTGGGATCACCGCTCGATGGTGCCGGTGCGGCGGATCTTCTTCTGGAGAAGAAGAATGCCGTAGAGAAGTGCTTCGGCGGTCGGAGGACAGCCGGGCACGGAGATGTCGACAGGCACGACGCGATCGCAGCCGCGCACCACCGAATAGGAATAGTGATAGTAGCCGCCGCCATTGGCGCACGAGCCCATCGAGATGACGTAGCGCGGCTCGGGCATCTGGTCGTAGACCTTGCGCAGCGCCGGCGCCATCTTGTTGGTCAGCGTGCCCGCGACGATCATCACGTCCGACTGGCGCGGAGAGGCGCGCGGCGCGATGCCGAAGCGCTCGGCGTCATAGCGCGGCATCGAGATGTGCATCATCTCGACGGCGCAGCAGGCGAGGCCGAAGGTCATCCACATCAGCGAGCCGGTGCGCGCCCAGGTGATGAGCGCCTCGGACGAGGTGACGATGAAGCCCTTGTCCGAAAGCTCGTTGTTCAGCTCGCCGAAGAAAGCGTCGTCCGAACCGATCAGCTTGCCCGTGTTCGGATCGATGATGCCCTTGGGCTTCGGTGCGATCAGGGTGCCGGAGGCGTCGTTCAATCCCATTCCAGCGCTCCCTTTTTCCACTCATAGACAAAGCCGATGGTCAGCACGGCCAGGAAGATCATCATCGACCAGAAGCCGAGCATGCCGATCTCGCCGAAGGACACCGCCCACGGGAACAGGAACGCCACCTCGAGATCGAAGATGATGAAGAGGATGGACACCAGGTAGAAGCGGATGTCGAACTTCATGCGGGCATCGTCGAACGAGTTGAAGCCGCACTCGTATGCCGACAGCTTTTCCGGGTCCGGATTGCGGTAGGCGACAAGGAAGGGCGCCACGATAAGGGCAAGACCGACTACGAGCGCCACACCGATGAAGATGACGATGGGCAGATAAGAGCTCAGGAGAGCGTTCATGCTGCGAATTCCGTTGGTGGCCAATCCACCCAGACTTACAGCACGGGGTCCGTTTCCGGAAGCGCGTAGCGCAGGCGGTCCGGCGAAGCAAGCCCAACCTTGTCCAAAACGGGGCAAAGCCCACGGCTGGACCAAAATCCTGCGCGTCTGGCTCCTGTTTGATTTCCTTCTCTTTTTACTCCACTTTTGTCTCCTGACAAGTCCAATGCCGCAGTGCTGCTAGCTTCTGCAGCACGAACTGATTCCACTCCCCTTGCGTCACATATTGAGGGACTGCGATAGCTTGCCGCAATGAAGGAAAAACTCTCGCTCGCCACCGCCCGCCGCATCGCACTTGCGGCCCAAGGCTTCGCCGATCCCCGCCCCGCCGGGGCAATCACCCGACGTCACCTGCAGCGCGTGCTCGACCGCACCGGCCTGCTACAGATCGACTCGGTCAGCGCAGTCGTTCGCGCCCACTACATGCCGCTCTATTCGCGCCTCGGTCCCTACCCGATGGCGCTGCTCGACGACGCCATGGCGCCGAAGAAGCGCATGCTGTTCGAATATTGGGCGCATGAAGCGTCGCTGCTGCCGCTGGAAACTTTTCCGTTGCTGCGCTGGCGCATGGAGCGGGCGGACACGGAAATGTACAGCGGCCTCGCCAAATTCGGCCGCGAGCACGCTTCCCATATAGAAGAGATATTCCGCCAGGTGGTCGATCGCGGACCGATCGCCGCTTCCGACATCGAAGGCGCCAAGGGCTCAGGCGGCTGGTGGGGCTGGAGCCACGAGAAGCACGCCTTCGAATGGCTGTTCTGGGCCGGCCGTATAACCACCCATTCGCGCCGCGGTTTCGAGCGCCTCTACGACCTGCCCGAGCGGGTGCTGCCGGCCGAGATCTACAACCGCCCTGCCTTGCAAGCCGAGGACGCGCATCGCGAGCTGCTGCGAATCTCTGCCCGCGCCCATGGCGTCGCCACCGCAATCTGCCTGCGCGACTATTTCCGCCTGTCGCCCGCCGACATGAAGGGCAGGCTCGAAGAGCTGGTCGAGATGGGCGAACTGATTCCCGTCCGCGTCGAGGGCTGGGACCGGCAGGCCTATCTCCACGCCGAGGCGCGCATTCCGCGCAAAGTCCACGCCCGCGCCCTGCTCGCGCCCTTCGATCCCCTCGTTTTCGAGCGCACCCGCGCCGAACAGTTGTTCGGCTTCCGCTATCGCATCGAAATCTACACGCCTGCGGAGAAACGCCAGTATGGCTACTACGTCCTGCCCTTCCTGCTGGGCGAGCGCATCGTCGCCCGGGTCGACCTGAAGGCCGATCGCCCCGCCGGCGTCCTGCGGGTGCACGCCGCCTATGCCGAGCCCTGCGCGCCCAAGGAAACGTCAGCCGAGCTCTATGAGGAACTCGAGCGGATGCGCGACTGGCTCGGCCTCGACCGCATCGAGGTCACGCCCGCCGGCGACCTCGGACCGGCCGTGCGCGACATTGCGGGTCGCTCCGCCGCGTTGACTCCCCCCCTCCCTACCGCCTAAATCCCAGTCGACGGTCCTTCGCCCGCAACGGCGAAGGCTAAGAGGGAATGCGGTGAGGCGACAAGAGCGCCAAATCCGCGGCTGTCCCCGCAACTGTGAGCGAAGAGCCAAGCCCGAAGACCACTGGGATTTCCCGGGAAGGAGGGCGAAGGCGACGATCCGCGAGCCAGGAGACCTGCCGTCATAAGCATTGATCCGATCGCCTGGCGGGTGTCCCAGGCAAGGAGCCTGGATTTGGATTTCGACGACAACTCTCCTGTCGCAGCTTCCGACGCATCTTGTGATGCAGTCGATTCGCGTGCTTGCGACGTAACCATCCTCGTCTGCGGCTCCTGCCGCGACGAAACCGGCTCGGACGCCCATCCCCGCGCCGGCGCCAAGCTCGCCGAGCACACCCGCCTCGCAGCCAATGGCGACATCGCCGTCCGCACCGTCGAGTGCCTGGGCAATTGCAAGCGCCGCCTCACCGCAGCGCTCATCCGCGACGGCGCGTGGAGCTACGTCTTCGGCGATCTCAACACCACATCGGGCGACGACCTCGTCGCCGGCGCAAAACTCTTCGCCACCTCGACCGACGGCCTCATCCCCTGGCGTGGCCGTCCCGACAGCCTCAAGCGCGGCATGGTCGCGCGCATTCCTCCACTTGCTCTCATCAAGGAAGACAAATGACCGCCTCCGTCGAACGCGTTCCCTGCACCGTCGTCACCGGCTTTCTCGGCGCCGGCAAGACCACGCTGCTGCGCAACATCCTGGAAAACTCCAAGGGCAAGCGCCTCGCCATCATCGTCAACGAGTTCGGCGATGTCGGCATCGACGGCGAGATCCTCAAAGGCTGCGGCATCGACGCCTGCCCGGAGGAGAATATCGTCGAGCTGGCCAACGGCTGCATCTGCTGCACCGTGGCCGACGATTTTGTCCCTGCGCTCGACCAGATTCTCGCGCGCACGCCAAAGGTCGACCACATCCTGATCGAGACCTCCGGCCTCGCTTTGCCGAAGCCGCTGGTCCAGGCCTTCCAGTGGCCGACGGTGAAGAGCCGTGTCACCGTCGACGGCGTCATTGCCGTGGTCGACGGCCCCGCGCTAGCCGACGGCAAGGTCGCCTCCGATATGGACGCGCTCGCCGCACAGCGCGCCGCCGATGATTCGCTCGACCACGACGACCCGGTCGAGGAAGTGTTCGAGGACCAGGTCGCCTGCGCCGACCTCATCATCCTGTCCAAGTCCGACCTTCTCGATGACGCCGCCCGTGACCGCGCCAGCGCCATCGTCGGCGAGCATCTGGCCCGCGCCGTCAAGATCGTGCCGTCGGCGCACGGCAAGGTCGACCCGTCGGTGCTGCTCGGCCTCGGCCTCGCAGTCGAGGACGACATCGAGAACCGCAAGACCCATCACGACGGTGCCTTCGACCACGAACACGACGACTTCGACACCTTCGTCATCGAGATCCCGTCGATCGCCAACCCGGAAGAACTCGCCAAGCGCGTCGCCACCGCCGCCGAGGAAGAGAACGTGTTGCGCGTGAAGGGCTTCGTCGACGTCGGCGGCAAGCCGATGCGCCTGCTCGTCCAGGCCGTCGGCCCGCGCGTCAACCACTACTACGACCGCGCCTGGACCGCCGAGGACGACCGCCGCTCGCGCCTGGTCGTGATCGGCCTCAAGGGCCTCGATCGCCCGGCCATCGAGCGCATCCTGGTCGGCTGAACCGGACGAAACGGATGCACATCCTCACCACCACATCCGCCTCGCTCGACGACCTGATCGAGCCCGTGGACCTCGGGCAGAAGCCCGCGGATGTGGTGGCGCTGTCCTTCACCGACAGCGACCTAGCCGGCCTCGCCAACGCCTGGAAGGCGGGTGCCGCAAACCTGCCGTCGATGCGGCTCGCCAGCCTGCGCGATCTCCGTCATCCGATGTCGGTCGACCTCTGGATCGACAGCGTGGCTGCCCACGCAAAAGTCATCCTCGTCCGCATCCTCGGCGGCCACGACTGGTGGCGCTACGGCTGCGACCAGCTGGCGGCATTGGCGCGTGCAAAAGGCATCGCACTGGCGCTGCTGCCCGGCGAAAGCCACGACGAGGATCTCAGGCTGATCGAAGCGTCCACGCTGCCGCGCGCCGAACTCGACGCCCTGCTCGGCTATTTCCGCGAGGGCGGACCGGAGAACATGAAGGCGCTGGTGGCGCGGCTGGCCGGGCTGGCAGGGCTGGCGGGTGGACGAAGCACAGTCGCGGCACCGGTCGCGGTGCCGAAGGCGGGCTATTACGACCCGGCTCGAGGCGTGGTTGAAGCCCCCTTCTCCCCGTTCACGGGGAGAAGGTCCCGGCAGGGGGATGAGGGGCAGGCGCCCACTTTTGATCCCCTTGCGCAGCCCCTCATCCGCCCCTTCGGGGCACCTTCTCCCCGTGAACGGGGAGAAGGAAGCATCATCCCCATCCTCTTCTACCGCTCAATGCTTCTGGCTGCCGACGTCGCCCCCATAGACGCGCTGGTCGAAGCACTGCGGGCACAGGGCCTCCGCCCTGCCCCGATCTTCGTCTCCAGCCTCAAGGACCGCGACTCGCTCGCCTTCGTCGAGACGGCCCTCGCGCAGCTCGCGCCCGCCGCCATCGTCACCGCCACCGCCTTTGCCGCCGGTGCCGAACCGGGCGCGGAGACGCTGTTCGACCGCGCCGGCGTGCCGGTGTTCCAGGTCATCGTCGCCACCACCCGCCGCGAAGCCTGGGAAGGCAGCCCGCGGGGCCTGGCGCCCGCAGACCTCGCCATGCATGTGGTGATGCCCGAACTCGACGGCCGCATCCTCGCCGGTGCCATTTCCTTCAAGGCCGAGAGCGAGGTCGACCCCGCCCTCGGTTTCCGCGCTTTCGCCAACCGGCCCGAGCCCGACCGTGTCGACCAAGTCGCCCGCCGCATCGCGGCACATCTCCGACTGCGCGAGACCCCGCCCGAAAAACGCAAGCTGGCGATCCTCATCCCCGACTACCCCAGCGCCCCCGGCCGCACCGGCTACGCCGTGGGCCTCGACGTTCCCTCGAGCGTGCTCGCCATGCTGCACGACCTCAAGGACGCAGGCTACGGCGTTGAATCGATTCCGGAATCGTCGCGGGAGTTGCTCGATCTGATCGAGAGTGGCGGAAATGGGTTGTCGCTTGAGGATTATCTCGCACTGTCCGCCGATCTGCCCACTGATGCAAGAAACGCGGTCGAAGCGGCGTGGGGCAAGGCGGAAGCCGACGCCGTCGACAGCACAGGGCAACGCTCGACGTTGCCCCCCTCTGTCCTGCCGGACATCTCCCCCTCAAGGGGGGAGATTGGCAGTTTCAACGCAGACGCACTTCCTGCAACGTCGGCAATTGGCAACGACGCGTGTGACAGCCTGATCTCCCCCCCTGAGGGGGAGATGTCCGGCAGGACAGAGGGGGGCAACGTCGAGCACAACGTGTCTGCTCAATCGTCCGTTGGCGAACCCAGTCCCCACTTCCCCTTCCGCGCCGCCACCTTCGGCAACGTCACCGTAGCGCTGGCCCCCGACCGCGGCCGCTCGGCCGACCGCCGCGCCGACTATCATGACCCGACGCTGCCGCCGCGCCACGCGCTGCTCGCCTTCGGTCTCTGGCTGCAGAAGTCGCTCGGCATCCATGCCATCGTCCATGTCGGCGCCCACGGCACCCTCGAATGGCTGCCGGGCAAGGCCGTGGCGCTGAGCCAGAATTGCTTCCCCGAGATCGTCACCGGTTCGCTGCCCGTGGTTTATCCCTTCATCGTTTCCAACCCCGGAGAGGCGGCGCAGGCCAAACGCCGCATTGCCGCCGTCACTCTCGGCCACCTGCCCCCGCCGCTCGCCGAGGCCGGGCTAGACGAGCACCAGCAGAAGCTGGAGCGCCTGGTCGACGAATACGCCCAGGCCGACGGCCTCGACCGCCGCCGCCGCGACCGGCTGGCCAAGCTCATCGTCGAGACGGCGTCGCAGACCGGCCTTGCCGCCGAGGCCGGCGTCGCCGGGACGGATGCGCCCGACGAAGCGCTGCGCCGCATCGATGCCTGGCTGTGCGACCTCAAGGATTTCGCCATTAAGGACGGCCTGCACATCTACGGCCGGACCGAAACCGGCGAACCCGACGCCGCTCGTCGCGCCAGCGCCGAGGCCGAGCGGACAAACTTGATCGCCGCCCTCGACGGCCGCCACGTCAAGGCTGGTCCTTCCGGCGCCCCCGCCCGCGGCCGCACCGACGTGCTGCCGACCGGGCGCAACCTGTTCACCTCCGATCCGCGCACCATGCCGACGCCGACGGCCTTCGACCTCGGCAAGGCGGCCAGCGACGAGATCATGCGCAGCTACCTGCAGAGCCATGGCGAATGGCCGCGCGCGCTTGTCATCGACCTCTGGGGGAGTGCTTCGCTGCGCACCGGCGGCGAGGAAATCGCGCAAGGGCTCGCGCTGATGGGCTGCCGGCCGCAATGGGACGCCGCCACCGGCCGCGTCACCGGTATCGAAGTGCTGCCGCCGGCAGCGCTCGGCCGCCCGCGCGTCGACGTCACCTGGCGCATCTCCGGCCTGTTCCGCGACATGTTCCCGACCCAGATCGCGCTCGTCGACGCCGCCGCCCGTGCGGTTGCGACCCGCGACGAGGACGACCACGACAACCCGCTCGCCGCCAGCACCCGCGCCGCGGGCAAGGTCGAGCCGCGCATTTTCGGCTCCTCCCCCGGCACCTATGGCGCTGGCCTGGAGTATCTTCTGTCCAGCGGGGACTGGCAGGCGCGCGAGGAGCTCGGTCGCGCCTATCTCGACGCCGCCTCCCACGCCTATGGCGGCACCGACGGCGAAGGCATTTCCGCGCCCGGCGCCTTTGCCGGCCGCATCGCCGAGGCGGACCTGTTGGTCCACACCGGCGACGACCCCGGCCGCGACATTCTCGAAGGCTCGGCCGACGTCGCCTTCATCGGCGGTTTTTCGGCGGCGGTCGCAGCCCTCGGCAGGAACGCCGACGTCATCGTGCTCGACACGTCGGACCCGCAAAAGCCGCGCCCGCGCTCGGTCACCGAGGCCGTCGGCCGCGTCGTGCGCGCCCGCGCCACCAACGCCCGCTTCATCGCCGGCCAGATGCGCCACGGCCCGCGCGGCGCCTCCGAATTCGCCGAGACGGTCGACCGCCTCATCGGCTTTGCCGAAACCACCAGCGCCATTCCAGGCGCGCTGATCGAAGCCGTGCACGACGCCTATGTCGGTGACGACGCTGTCCGCGACTTCATGCTGCGCGAGAACCCGGCGGCGGCAAAGTTCATCGCCGAGCGTTTTGCCACCGCCCGCCGTCGCGGCCTGTGGCACCCGCTGCGCAACTCCATCGACGACGACCTCGCCGCGCTGATCGCCGAGGCCTCGGCAAGGGAGGTTGCGGCATGAGTTTTTCCCGCCGCGGCGCCTGCCCCGCCTTGTCGGCGCCCATGCAAACAGGCGACGGCCTGCTCGTGCGCATCAGCCCGCTCGCTGGAGAACTCGCGCCCAACACCTTGATCGGACTCTGCGAATCCGCCGCGCGACACGGCAACGGCATTGTCGAAGTAACGGCGCGCGGCAGCATCCAGATCAGGGGGCTGACGCCGGAAAGCGCGTGTCTGCTGGCCGAGGAAGTCGATACGCTCGGCATCGCGGTGCGCATTGGCGTGCCCGTCGACACGAGCCCGCTTGCGGGGATGGACCCCGAGGAAGTCGCCGATCCCACGCCGCTGGCGGCAGCGATCCGGACTGCGATCGAGCAGGCCGGACTGACGCCGCGACTTGGGCCGAAGATGTCCGTCGTCGTTGATGGGCGCGGGCAGATCGGGCTTGGCGCGATCATGGGCGACGTGCGGCTTGTCGCCGTGGACTCGAATCAGTGGAGCCTTTCGCTGGCTGGCGATGAAAAGGCCGCGACGTTCGTCGGAGAATTCGACGAGGACGATGCATGTGCGGCCACGCTCGACATTCTCCATGCAATCACAGCACTCGGACGCGAAGGACGCGCCCGTGACCTCGACCCGGAAGTCACGCGTGCTGCCCTTATAGGACTTGAGACGTCTCGTTCCTTCGCGCCCCCCTCTGTCCTGCCGGACATCTCCCCCTCAAGGGGGGAGATCAGCCGTTACCGGCGCCCCACCCAATCGTTGCAGGAAGATCGGGTAGCGGAACACTCAGAACCTGCGCAGGCGCCGCGCCTGCCAATCTCCCCCCTTGAGGGGGAGATGTCCGGCAGGACAGAAGGGGGCGCGAAGGAACTCGCCGCTGCCAACGCTACCGCAGTCAAAACTGATTCAACCTCTGAACGCTCCGCCCCAACCGATTCATTCCCCATCGGAATCCTCCCGCTCACCTCCTCCCGAATCGCCCTCGGCATTGCCCTGCCCTTCGGCAGCGTCGATGCCTCGACGCTGATCACCTTCTGCCACGCAGCGACAACCGCCGGCGCCACCGGCATCCGCCCCGCACCCGGCCGAACCCTGCTCGTCATGGGCCTCGACCGCGCCTCCGCCGCCGCCCTCACCGCCACGGCAAGCTCCCTCGGCCTCGTCACCTCGCCAACCGATCCCCGCATCCGCATCGCCGCCTGCCCCGGTGCGCCGGCATGTGCGTCGGGTTTGATCGCCGCGCGTGATGTCGCCTCAGATATCGCAGACCTAGTTAATAGCTTCGACTCGACGCTGTCCTTGCACGTCTCCGGCTGCGCCAAGGGCTGCGCCCATCCAGGACCGGCGACACTCACCATCGTCGGTGACGAAAAAGGTGCCGCATTTGTCGTCGGCGGAACGGCGAAGGGCCTTCCGGCGGCCTACACCGCAGGATATGAAGCCGCGCGCGGCATGGGCCGCCTCACGAAATTGCTCGCCCAGGAGCGCAAGCCGGACGAAAATGCCGGCGCCTGCCTCGCAAGGCTGGGCGCAAAGCGCCTCGCGCAAGCTCTGGCACAGGAATGAACATGGCCGCCTACGACTACATCCATGATGGCACGGCCATCTACG
>MEEF01000114.1 GCA_001724355.1 Mesorhizobium sp. SCN 65-20
TCGCGATCTTCCACGGGACCCCGGTGCGCACCGGGTATCGGGGGGAAGCGTCGGTGCCGGGCTGGCGGGAGGTCGGTTCTCCTTGCTGGGTGATGAGCCCCCAAGCCCGGGCCTTGCGGCGGCTGACGGTGAAAGCCGAGGCGACTGAGCGGGGCAAGCAGCCGGGCGGGGCGCGAACGTCGCGCCATTTACTTATCTATCGGAAGGCACGGCCTCGCGCCCCGCTTCCCAAGTTCCTCATCCTGAGCTGGTCGAAGGATGACAATGGCCAGGCGCGAAAGCGAGCGTGGCAATGAATAGGTGTACGGACAGTATCCCCTCTGCTCCGAGCCGAGGGGATGACGAAGCGCGACCGCTCCCGCCTCACCCTTCCCGCGGCGGCAAGCGCCGCATCTCGAAGCCGGTCTTGGTCGTCTGGAAGCCGGCATTGCGGTAGAAGCCGAGCGTCGCCGGGTCCTTCGAGCCGGTGAGCAGCATCACCTTGTAACAGCCGAGCGACCATGCAGCCTCCACGGCCGCAAGGAGCACTGCCTTGCCGTGGCCCCGGCCGCGGAAATCGGCATGGGTCACCACATTCTCGATCAGCGCATAGTTGGCGCCGCCGCGGACGAAGTTCGGCACGACCACCAGCGTGCAGGTCGCCACCTGCCTGCCGTCGATGAGGCCGAGGAAGATGCCGCTTGGGCCATAGTGAGAGAACCGCTCCCAGATCTCGTCTGCATGCTCGGTGCCGACAGGCTCGTCGGGCATGAGATGTCGATAGAGTTGGAGCAATTCCGGCAGGTCCTCGCGGATCGCCCGGCGGATGACGAGCTCGGCGGCCATAGCTTGTGGGCTCGTCAGTCGCGCGCCAGGAAGGCTGGCAGGTCGGCGATGGAATCGAGAACCACGTCGGCCATCGGCGTCAGCGATTCCCGCGTGCCGGTGCCCGAAAGCACCGCGATCGCCAGCGCGCCGCCGGCCTTGGCCATCTCGAGATCGTGCCGGTTGTCGCCGACCATGGCGATCTCCGACGGTTTTAGGCCGGTGAGATCGGAAAAGGCGTGGATGGCATCCGGTGCCGGCTTGGGGTTGGCGACCGCATCATAGCCATAGGCCGCGTCGAACATCTGGGCGACGCCGAGCGAAAGCAGCGTCTTTTCCGCCCCGCCGGTCGAGTCGTTGGTGGCGACGCCGAGCCTGAAGCCGGCACGGTGCAGGCTCGCCAGCGCGTCCTTGCTGCCCGGCAGCGCCACGGCCTTGGCCGCGCCCTCCTCGGCCGTCACCTGGTCGAAATGCTTGATCATCGCCGACCGCTCAGCTTCGTCGGCCTCCGGATACCAGAGCTCGACGATGTCGGCATTTGTGCCCGCGGCGAACACCGAGTCGGCCTTAAAGCAATGGGCGTCGAAATCATAGCCGGCAGCCGTCATCAATGCGTCGGCGCGCTTGCGGTCGCCGCCCGCCGCCTTCATCGCCATGTGATCACCGATGGCGAACCACGTCGCTTGGAAATCGACCAGCGTGCCGTCCTTGTCGAAAAGAATGCCCTTGATGCCCCGCAATCCACTTACTCCCGCGCCTCGTGCATCGCGCCGGCAATCTGGACCGATTGCCGGCGCGATGCGAAGTCAAAAATTGATGAGCGCCGTCGCGCCTACTGGGTACGCGGCCCTCTCAGCCGGTGAATATGCTCCACCAGCCCGGCTGTCGAGGCGTCGCTGCGCGCGGCATTTTCCCGCCCCTGCACGACAGGCAGGAGGCCGGTGGCCAATTCCTTGCCGAGTTCCACGCCCCACTGGTCGAAGGCGTTGATGCCGAAGAGCTGCGCCTCCACGAAGACGCGGTGCTCGTAGAGTGCGATCAGCCGGCCGAGCGTGAACGGGTCGAGCTGGCGGTAGACGATGGTGACCGACGGGCGGTTGCCGGAGAAGACGCGGTGCGGCGCGATCTTGTCCACCTCCTCCTGCTTCATGCCCTTGGTCAGCATCTGCCGCCGCGCCTCCTCCAGCGTGCGGCCCTTCATCAGCGCCTCCGACTGGGCCAAGCAATTGGCGAGCAGCAGGTCGTGATGCTGCTGCAGCCCGGGTTCGTGGCCCTCTGCCGCGGCCAGGAATTCCACCGGGATGAAGTCGGTGCCCTGGTGCAGCAGCTGGAAGAAGGCGTGCTGGCCGTTGGTGCCGGGCTCGCCCCAGACAAGCGGGCCCGTCGGCGTCACCACGCCGATACCGGCGATGGTCACGCTCTTGCCGTTCGATTCCATGTCGAGCTGCTGCAGGTAGGCCGGCAGCCGCGACAGGCGCTGGTCATAGGGGATGACCGCACGCGCCGGATAATTGCACACCACCCGGTGCCAGAAGCCGACGAGCCCCATCAGCACGGGGATGTTCTTGAGCAGCGGCGCCTCGACGAAATGCTTGTCCATGGCGTGCGCGCCGGCCAGGAAGTCGCCGAAATTCTTCGGCCCGATGGCGATCATGATCGGCAGGCCGATTGCCGACCACAGCGAATAGCGGCCGCCGACCCAGTCCCAGAAGCCGAAGACGCGGTCCTTCTCGATGCCGAAGGCGGCGACCTTGTCGAGGGCAGTGGAGACGGCGGCGAAATGCTTACCCACGGCCTCGGCCCCGAGTGCGGCCTGCACCCAGCGCCGCGCCGTTTCGGCATTGGTCATCGTCTCGATGGTCGTGAATGTCTTCGAGGCGATGATGAAGAGCGTCGTCTCGGCGTCGAGCCCCTTCAGCGTATCGTGGATATGGGCGCCGTCGACGTTGGAAACGTAATGCGAGCGCGGACCGTCGTGGTACGGCGCGAGCGCCAGCGTCGCCATGGCCGGGCCGAGATCGGAGCCGCCGATGCCGATGTTGACCACGTCGGTGATCTTCTTGCCGGTCGCGCCCGTGGCCTTGCCGGAGCGGATGGCGTCGGCGAAGGCCGCCATGGCGTCGAGCACGGCATGCACGTCCTGGCTGACGTCATGGCCGTCGAGCAGAACCTGCTCGCCCTTCGGCTTGCGCAGCGCGGTGTGCAGCACGGCGCGGTCCTCGGTCAGGTTGATCCGGTCGCCGCGGAACATCGCCTCGCGCTTGCCAGGCAGGTCCACCGCCAGCGCCAGCTTTTCCAGGAGCGTCATGGTCGTCGAATCGACCGCGCATTTCGACCAGTCGAACAACAGATCACCCTCGGCGACCGAGAAGCTCTTGAACCGCTTCGGGTCGGAGGCGAACGCCGCCCGCATGTTCTTCGGCGCATCCTGATGGTGGTTGCGAAGCGCGGCGAGCGCCGCCTGGAAGGGTTGTTCGATCACCTTGGAACTCCGGATATTCGTTTGCCCGCACCGACCTGCGCCTCATCCTAGCAGAAGGGTCAAGGAGAAAGCGCGGCGGCGGACTATCGCGGCAAAATTCAATCGATTCAATAGTGGCCGGCCACAAGCACTGCGCGAAAGTTCACTGGCATAAATCCATAGGATTAGAAAAATTGATTGGTGCAAACGCTTGTGCCAAGGATAGCTTTCTATGGTCCAGCAAAATCAAAAAGACTGGACATGCGGGAAACGTCACTATGCCACAGCGAAACGACACGGCCATCTGGTCCGGCCTGTTCCGGATATCGGCGGAATCCGGCCAGACGCTCCAGGCCCAGATCAGGCAGGCCATCGTCGCGGCCATCCTCGACCGCCAGATAGCGGCCTCGATGCCGCTGCCTTCCTGCCGAATCCTCGCCGAGAAACTCGGCGTGGCGCGCGGCACGGTGGTTCTCGCGTTTCAGCAACTGGTCGACCAGGGTTTCCTCGTCGCGCGCGAGCGCCGCGGCCACTTCGTCAATCCCGAAGTGCTGGCCACGCCGGCCAAGCCGCAGCAGAAGAGCCCCGACCAGGCCAATGAGATCGACTGGAAGGCGCGCCGGCAGATCGCCGCCAGCGACATGCCGCCGCCGGCCAAGCTGGAGAACTGGATCAAGTCCTCCTACCCCTTCGTCTACGGCCAGTTCGACCCATCGTTGTTCCCGACCGCCGAATGGCGCGAGTGCAACCGCATGGCGCTGGCCGTGCTCGAGATCCGCAACTGGGCGGCCGACATGGTCGACCGCGACGATCCGCTGCTGATCGAGCAGATCCAGGCCCGCCTGCTGCCGCGCCGCGGCATCTTCGCCAATCCCGACGAGATCATCGTCACGCTGGGCGCGCAGAACGCGCTCTACATGCTCGCCTCGCTGCTGATGACCAAGGGGTCGAAGGTGGCGATGGAGGACCCGGGCTATCCGGACGCACGCTCGATCTTCCGCCTCGCCGGCGCCAACATCGAGCCGGTGCCGGTCGACCACGAAGGCATCGTCACCTCGGCCATTCCGTCCGACGCGGGCTTCGTCTTCGTCACGCCGAGCCACCAGTGCCCGACCATGGTGCCGCTGTCGCAGGAGCGCAGGCTGGACCTGCTGGCGCGCGCCAACCGCAACAACCAGATCATCATCGAGGACGGCTATGACAGCCAGTTGCTGGACGAGTCGCCGCAGCAGGCGCTGAAGAGCATCGATCGCTCGGGCCGCGTGGTCTATGTCGGCTCGATGTCGAAGACACTCGCGCCCGGCCTGCGCCTCGGCTACATCGTCGGCTCCGCCGGACTGATCGCGGAGCTGCGCGCGCTGCGCCGCTTCATGCTGCGCCACCCGCCGGCAAACAACCAGCGCGCGGTCGCGCTGTTCCTGTCGCTCGGCCACCACGAGGCGCTGGTCCGCCGTCTGTCGACGGCATTCGGCGAAAGGCGCAAGCGCCTGGTCCAGGCAATTTCGGCGTTCCTGCCGGACTGGCAGTCGACCGATGCCGCCGGCGGTACGTCGCTGTGGCTCGAAGGGCCGCGCGGCACCGACTCTCGCGGGCTTGCGGCGGCAGCGGCCGCGCGCAGCGTGATCATCGAGCCGGGAGACCGCTTCTTCGAGCACAGCGAGAAGCCCACCCGCTTCATGCGCCTGGGCATATCCTCGATCGCGCTGCAGCACATCGAGCCCGGCATTCGCGAATTGGCGACGGCCGCCGGGCGACGCCCCGCGGCTGCCTGACCCCTCCGGCATCGCGCCCCCTCCGGGGCGCGTTTCGCGTTGGTGACGACCCTGAAATCGGTTCGATTTTCGGGGCCGTCCGTCCGCCGGCAGGTCGCCCCGGCATATATCAGCAATCTGGCATATCCAGCCGAATCCGCTGGCCCATGGTTTGGGCCAGTGGACGCGGCATAGTCCAGCAAAGGGAACGAGCGGAACGACGGTGGCATAATCACTGCGGTCCAGCTTCATAAGATTTGCGGAGGACTGCATGTCAGTGGCCGTCGAGAATCAAGATTCTTCGGCAGATCAACGTTCGCGCCGTTCGGGAGGCCGGGAAGCGCGGCGAGCCCTGCGCTCGGCCCCGCTGGCCGAGGACATAAGGCCAGTCCGGGCCGGTCTAGAGGGCGGCCACTTCAAGCCGCTCGGCCAGAACGATCTGGAGCGCATCCACGAGGCGGTACTCACGCTCCTCGAAACCGTCGGCTTCGCCAACGCCATCCCAAGCTGCATCGAAGCTCTCACGCGGGCCGGCGCAATCTATGGCGACGACGGGCGCATCCGCTATCCCCGCGCGCTGGTGCTGTCCACGATCAAGAACGCGGCACGCAACTTCACGCTGTGCGGCCAGGATCCCAGGCACGACATGGTGATCCAGGGCAAGCGCGTGCACTACGGCACCGCCGGCGCTGCGGTGCATCTCGTGGACGTCGAGAAGCGCGAATATCGCGAGAGCCTGATCCAGGACATCTACGACGCAGCGCGCATCGTCGAAGGCCTCGACAACATCCATTTCTTCCAGCGCCCCATGGTTCCGCGCGACATCCCCGATCCGCTGGATATGGACTTCAACACGCTCTACGCTTGCGTGTCGGGCACGTCCAAGCATGTCGGCACCAGCTTCACCGTGCGCGAGAACGTCGCCCCGGCGCTTGAGATGCTCTACGAGATCGCCGGCGGCGAGGAGAATTTCCGTGCCCGCCCCTTCGTCTCCAACTCCAACTGCTTCGTGGTCCCGCCGATGAAATTCGCCGAGGACGCCTGCGGCGTGCTCGAAGCCTGCGTCGAAGGCGGCATCCCGATCCTGCTGCTGTCCGCCGGCCAGGCAGGCGCGACCGCTCCCGCGGCAATTGCCGGCGCCGTCGTCCAGGCAGTTGCGGAGGTGCTGGCCGGCCTCGTCTATGTCAACGCGATCAAGCCCGGGCACCCGGCGATCTTCGGGACCTGGCCGTTCGTGTCGGACCTCAGGACCGGCGCGATGTCGGGCGGCTCGGCCGAACAGGCCCTGCTGACGGCAGCCTGCGCCCAGATGGCCCAGTTCTACGACCTGCCCGGCGGCTCGGCCGCCGGCATGGCTGATTCGAAACTGCCGGATATCCAGTCGGGCTACGAAAAGGGCATCACCAACGTCATGGCGGGCCTTTCGGGCCTCAACCTGATCTACGAGTCCGCCGGCATGCACGCTTCGCTGCTCGGCTTCTGCCTCGAAAGCCTGATCATCGACAACGACATGCTGGGCCAGTGCCTGCGCTGCGTGCGCGGCATCGAGGTAAGCGACGCAGCACTGTCGATCGCCACCATCTCCGAAGTCTGCCTCAACGGCCCCGGCCACTATCTCGGCAACGAGCAGACACTCAGGCTGATGCAGACCGAGTATTTCTATCCCGCCGTCGGCGACCGCTTCTCGCCAAAGGAATGGAACGAAAAGGGCAAGCCGGACATCCTCGGCCGGGCGATCGCCGAAAAGAAGAGGATCCTCGCAGAGCGCTTCCCGCGCCACATTTCGCGGGCGCTGGACGACAAGCTGCGCGCGCGCTTCGGCGAACTCATCCATCTGCCGCGCAGCGGCATGGGCGGGTGAGCCAAACTACTCGCTCGACAGCCCGAAGCGCTCGACCACCACGGGGTTGATCAGCCTGGCGTGCAGGGCGAGCAGGATGAGCTGCGCATCCAGTCCGTCCGGTGCATCCAGTGCAGCCTCGATGCGGCGCTCCACGTCAGCCGTGATCTGGCCGCCGTTCACGCCCTCGAACGCCTCTGGCCCGTTGACGCAATAGGCGAACAGTTGCGCGACCGGCGCATAGGCCCGGGCGGGCGGCTCGTCCGACCAATGGTCCTTCATCAGGTTGACGATGGTGAGCTTGACCCCTTCTGGCACGAGCGCCGGATGCAGGTCGACTGCCCGCAATGCTTCATCGAGCTGACGCAGGTCGCCCGAGCGTCCGAACATTCCGAGAAAGCCCAAGGATGAGCGGCGTCTGGCCATTGATGATCCCTATCCCAACCCGCTCCATTTAGGCCGCCCGGGCTCGACATGCAAAGTTTCCACTGTCGCAGCGTCAGCAGAAAATCTTCCTGCAAGTGGAATATGACGGCGCAAGCACCGTTACTCCTCCGCAATCAACGAGATTGCCGTACAGGAGATGACAAATGAAAAAGGTATTTGCCGTTCTCGGCGCAATGCTGGTCGCCGCCCCCATCGCGCAAACACCTGCGCATGCGGACGACAATGTTTCGAAATTCTTCAAGTCCGTCATTTCCGGCGGGAAGAAGACCACCAGCGGCAAGAGCTGGTCGAATTCGAGCAGCAACAGTTCTTCGAACTCCTCCGATCGCTCCGGCTCGAACCGGTCGTCCAACTCGTCGAACAATTCGAGCTCCAACAGCTCATCGAACTCGTCCAGCAATTCGAGTTCGAACTCATCCTCCAACTCCAGCTCGAATTCTTCATCGAACTCCAGTTCCAACGGTTCATCGAACAGCTCGTCGAACTCGTCGTCGGACGATTGATCTTTCCGCATCGGAGACAAGGGGCCGGTGGTTCGCCACCGGCCCCTTGTCGTTTGTGGCTGCGTTTGCGCCCTCCCCGCTCCACACATTTCGCGGGAACCTCGGACCTTCACTTCGCCGGTGTGCGTGCCGGCGCCTCAGCCTCCCCAGCAAAAAGGCCGGCGAAGAACCGCCGGCCGATCGATCACGCCCTCGCCGACCAGAGAAACGGCGATACCAGCCGTCCCCCGAGATGGTGTTGCGGAACACGCGCCGCCGGTCTTCCTTCTCGTCGTCCCTTTCAGCGCGGATGTCGGCCTTGAGCTCAAGCGCCCGCCGCTCGAAGGGGATGACCTGCACGAGCGGGGCGCCCTTCTCGATGACATGGAGCCCGTCCTCGCCCGTGGCGAAGAACGGGAAGTGGATCTCGGCGGCATAGGTATCGGTGTCGACCACGCCGGACACGATCTCGAATATGCCGTTGGGACGGTTGAGCGGCTGCACGAACAGGCAGCTCCAGCCCGGCGGGGTACGTACCGTCCAGTAATTGTGGAACTTGCACGGCGGCGACGGCTCGCGCGGATTGCCGACAACCTGGTGGCTGCCGTGGTTGCTGACGAGCGTGCGGTCGAAATCCCAGGCGCAATTCACCGTCTTGCCACCATCGGCGATCTCCATGCGCACCGTGGCCGCCAGCCTGATGATCCAGCCGGCCGTCATGGCATCGAGGAACGGCATGCAGCGCTTGACGGTCAGGCCGCTGTCGGATGTCGACAGCTTCGAAGCATCGACCGCCGGCAGCTTGCGGAACCAATCCGGAAGAAAGGTCTTGGCCGGAACCGGCGGCGGAACGACGCCGTCATCCTCCGGGCGGCACAGAAAGCGTATCGAGCGCGGCTGCGGTGAAAAGCGGAACATGGGATTCTCCTGCGTGATGGCGGGAGAACGGTCGGGCAGCGCTTCTATTCCATCCCAAAGAGCCGCGAACTGCGTTCCGGGAGGGACTGCTTGACAACCCAGGTGTTCGGCTGTAGTTAACAACTATGTTAATTAACAGACTTGCTAAATAATATGACCGAAGATCGCCTCGACGCCACTTTCGCCAGCCTCGCCGATCCGACCCGGCGTGCCATCCTCGCCCGGCTCGCGCAGGGAGAGGCGACGGTCAATGAACTCGCCGAGCCTTTCGAGATGAGCCTGCCGGCGATCTCGCGGCACCTGAAAGTGCTGGAGCGCGCAGGCCTGATCAGCCGCGGCCGCGAGGCGCAATGGCGGCCCTGCCGGCTGGAAGCAGGACCGCTCAAGGACATCGCCAACTGGGTCGAGCGCTATCGCCGCTTCTGGGACGAGAGCTTCGACCGCATGGCCGACTATCTCAAGGAACTGCAAACGCCCAAGGGAGATCCGGATGACCGCAAGAACTGACACCGTCGCCGCACAGTCGCTTTTCCTCGAATTCTCCAGGGTCTTCGATGCGCCGCCGGCCCTCGTCTTCCGCATGTGGTCGAGCCCGGAGCACCTGACCCGCTGGTGGGGACCGAAGGGCTTCACCTCGAGTTGCAAGAGGCACGAGTTCCGTAGGGGTGGCAGCTACCACCTTTTGATCCATGGCTATCTCGACAACGGCATGACCGGCACCTTCCGCGAGATCGTCCAGAACGAAAGGATCGTCTTCACCTTCGCATGGGATCACGACCCCGACTGGCAGACCCTGGTGACGGTGACGCTCAGGGCCGAAGGCGACGGCACGCGCCTGACTTTCCGGCAGGAGCCGTTCCTCGACGTCGAAACGCGCGACTCGCATCTGGGTGGCTGGGGCGAATGCCTCGATCGCCTTGGCGATGCGCTCGCGGGGCGTCCCGTCACCTGAGAGTTCGCGCGCCGGCCAGGCGCGGCGACGGATCTGCATTCTGAAAACAGGGCCCAGCGCTTGCCGAGGATCGCAGCGATTTTCGGATCGATGGGCCATGCCCGGAGGAAGACGATGCTGAAGACATATCGCGGAAGCTGCCACTGCGGAGCCGTCCGTTTCGAATGCGAACTCGATCTCGCGCCGCGGGGCAGCCGCTCGAAGCCCCAGCTCGACGGCGTCTGGTGGACGTCGAGCTTCCGCTGCAACTGCTCATGGTGCGCCAAGACGCGTTTCTGGAAGGCTTTTGCCCGTCCCGCCGGTTTTCGCATCATCTCCGGCGCGGACGTGCTCACCGAGTACCGGTTCGGCGAGCGGGCCATCCGCCACACCTTCTGCAGCCGCTGCGGCGTTCACCCCTTCGCCACAGCCAGCTTCGAGCCGATGGGCGGCGACTTCGCCGCCATCAACATCGCCTGCCTCGACGAGATCTCCCCGGAGCAACTGGCGTCCGTGCCGATCACCTATGAGGACGGCCGAAACGACGCCTGGGACAGGCCGCCGGCGCAGACGGCGTACATGTAAGCGCCCGGGCGCCCTATCGGAAACTACGGCCGCAATGGTGCTGCCGCAGCGATGTCCCAACGATGGAGAGCATGATGCAGCATGAAATCGTATCGCGAGACGAGTGGCTGGCCGCCCGCAAGGCCCTGCTGGCCAAGGAGAAGGCGATGACCAGGGCGCGCGACGCATTGAGCGCCGAACGGCGAGCCTTGCCCTGGGTCAAGGTCGAGAAGCACTACGCCTTCGATGGCCCGGATGGAAAGATGTCGCTGGCGGACCTTTTCGCCGGCCGCAGCCAGCTGTTCATCAAGCACTTCATGATGGGTCCGGGCCAGGTCCACCACTGCGTCGGCTGCTCCTTCGAGGTCGACAACGCCCAGAGCATCATCGTGCACCTCGAAAACCACGACGTCAGCTACGTCGCCGTGGCGCGGGCGCCGATCGCCGAGATCGAGGTGCTGAAGAAGCGAATGGGCTGGACGTTCCCCTTCGTTTCGTCGTTCGGCAGCGACTTCAACTACGATTTCAACGTTTCCTACACGCCCGCGCAGTTCGCCGCGAAGCGCGCAGTCTATAATTTCGCCCCGCTCGACTTCGAGATCGAGGACCTGTCCGGCGACAGCGTCTTCTACAAGGACGACGACGGCCAGATCTACCACACCTATTCGACCTTCGGCCGCGGCGCCGAACAGTTCCTCGGCGCCTACGGGTTCCTCGACGTGATGCCGAAGGGGCGCAACGAGAACGGCCCGTTCCACCTTCTGGCCGACTGGGTGCGCCCGCACGACATGTACGGCAAGGGCGGCACGGTCGAGTTCACCGGGCGCTACCATCCGGCGGACTGCGGCTGCGGCAAGCACGCCTGAGCGGAACCTCCGCGCAGCGACAGGCGGTCAGTGGTTGTCGCGTGGCACGCCCTTGGTCTGGGCGACGCGCTGGTACTTCACGGCGGGCTTGAGCACCATGCCCTCGGACAACTGGTCGACCATGCCGCGCTGGATTTCCTGCCAGGGCGTCTGGTGCGCGGGATAGTGGTAGCCGCCGTGGCCGTTCAGTTCGGCCCGGCGGCGGGCGATCTCCTCGTCGCCGATAAGGATGTCGGCCGTCCCCTTGCGCAGGTCGATGCGGACGCGGTCGCCCGATCTCAGCAGCGCCAGACCGCCGCCGACCGCGGCCTCCGGCGAGGCATTGAGGATCGACGGCGAGCCCGAAGTGCCCGACTGGCGGCCATCGCCGATGCAGGGCAGCGAGTGCACCCCCTTCTTGATGAGATAGGCGGGCGGCTGCATGTTCACGACTTCCGCACCACCCGGGTAGCCGACCGGTCCTGCGCCGCGCATGAACAGGACGGTGTTCTCGTCGATGCCTTCGGCGGGATCGTCGATGCGGGCGTGGTAGTCCTCCGGCCCGTCGAACACCTTGGCCGTGCCTTCGAAGGCCTCGGGGTCCTTGGGGTTCGACAGGTAGCGGTCGCGGAATTCTTTCGAGATCACGCTCGTCTTCATGATGGCGCTGTCGAAGAGATTGCCCTTGAGATTGATGAAGCCGGCGTCCTTCTTGAGCGGATCGGCCACCGGGCGGATCACCTTCTCGTCCAGGTTCTCGGCGGCGGCGCAATTGTCGCCCATCGTCCGGCCATTGGCCGTCACGGCATCCGGATGCGGCAGCAGCCCCGCCTTCATCAGCTCGGCGACGACAGCGGGAACGCCACCGGCGTGATGATAGTCCTCGCCGAGATACTCGCCGGCAGGCTGCAGGTTGACCAGCAGCGGCACGTGGTGGCCGAGCTTCTGCCAGTCGTCATTGTCGAGCGGCACGCCGAGGTGGCGGGCAATCGCGTTGAGGTGGATCGGCGCGTTGGTCGAGCCGCCGATCGCGGAGTTCACGACGATGGCGTTCTCGAACGCCTCGCGCGTCATGATGTCGGACGGCTTCAGGTCCTCGCGGACCATTTCGACGATGCGCTTGCCGGTATCGTAGGAGATCTGGCCGCGCTCGCGATAAGGCGCGGGGATCGCCGCCGAGCCCGGCAGCTGCATGCCCAGCGCCTCGGCAAGGCTGTTCATCGTGGTCGCGGTGCCCATGGTGTTGCAATAGCCGACCGAAGGCGCCGAGGACGCCACGATGTCCATGAACTGGTCGTAGTCGATCTCGCCGGCGGAGAGCCTGTCGCGCGATTCCCACACGATGGTGCCCGAGCCGGTGCGCTTGCCCTTGTGCCAGCCATTGAGCATCGGCCCGACCGAAAGTGCTATCGCCGGTATGTTGACGGTGGCCGCCGCCATCAGCAGCGCCGGCGTGGTCTTGTCGCAGCCGATGGTGAGCACGACGCCGTCGAGAGGATAGCCGTAGAGCACCTCGACCAGGCCGAGATAGGCGAGGTTGCGGTCGAGCGAGGCGGTGGGCCGCTTGCCGGTTTCCTGGATCGGGTGGCAGGGGAATTCGAACGGCACTCCGCCGGCCGCGACTATGCCGTCGCGCACCCGCTTGGCGAGTTCGATGTGGTGGCGGTTGCAGGGCGAAAGGTCGGACCCGGTCTGGGCGATGCCGATCAGCGGCTTGCCCGACTGAAGCTCCTCGCGGGTCAGGCCGAAATTGAGGTAGCGCTCGAGATAGAGGGCGGTCATGCCGGGGTTGTCGGGGTTGTCGAACCACTCCTGCGAACGCAGCTTCTTCGTCGTCTTCTCGCCGGCCATGTGGTCCTCCCGAAATCGGTTCCGAATGGTTATGGCAAGGACGAAAACGCTGCAAGAGCAACGCGCGGCCCGACGTCGTTCCAGGCATGTTCATTCGCACCCGATGCGGCCGATGGACAGGCCAAGGCCTCTGCGCTACGCCTTTGCGGGAGAAATCAATGGAGGGGATTGCTCATGGCTCTGGTGATCGAAGGCGAGGAGAAGATCGCCGCCCCCATCGACGTGGTCTGGAAGGCTCTCAACGACCCCGATGTTTTGAGGGAAAGCATTCCCGGCTGCGAGAGCCTCGAGAAGACCTCGGATACCGAGATGGCAGCAAAGGTCGTGCTCAAGATCGGCCCGATCAAGGCGACCTTCACCGGCGAGGTGACGCTCAAGAACCTCAAGCCGCCCCACTCCTACACGATCGAAGGCGAGGGCAAGGGCGGTATCGCGGGTTTTGCCAAGGGCGGCGCCGACGTGACGCTGGCCGAGGACGGGCCTGACGCCACGATCCTCAAATACGCAGCCAAGGCCGACGTGGGCGGCAAGATCGCCCAGCTCGGCAGCCGGCTGATCACCTCGACCTCGAAAAAGCTCGCCGGCCAGTTCTTCTCGACCTTCGGCGAGAAGGTGGGCGGCTAGACCGCCCTCCCCCAGCCGGCGACTTTCGGCCTATTCGAACACGATTGTCGGCGTGGCGGCAGCGGCAGCGCCCGTCTCTTCCTGAAGGCGCGCCCAGACCTTGGCGGCGATGTCGCGATAGACCTTCGCCCCTGCCCCATCCGGATTGGAGACGACGACCGGCTTGCCCGAATCCGAGGTTTCGCGGATCTGCATCTCGAGGGGGACTTCGCCGAGGAAGGTGACGCCCAGGCGCTCGGCCTCCTTCTTCGCACCGCCATGGCCGAAGATGTCGTAGCGCTTGCCGGTGTCGGGCGCGACGAAGTAGCTCATGTTCTCGACGATGCCGAGCAGCGGCACGTCGACCTTCTTGAACATGTTGAGGCCCTTGCGCGCATCGATCAGCGCGAGATCCTGCGGGGTCGACACGATGACGGCGCCCGCCAGCGGCACCTGCTGAGCCATTGTCAGCTGGGCGTCGCCGGTGCCGGGGGGCATGTCGACCACGAGCACGTCGAGCGGACCCCACTCTACCTCGCGCAGCATCTGGGTCAGCGCCGACATGACCATCGGCCCGCGCCAGATCATCGGCGTCTCCTCGTCGACGAGGAAGCCCATCGACATGACCTTGAGGCCGTAGTTCTGCATCGGCTTGAGGATCTTGCCGTCGACCGTTTCCGGACGGCCATGGATGCCGAGCAGCCTCGGCATGGACGGGCCGTAGATGTCGGCGTCGAGCACGCCGACCTTGAGGCCGTTGGCAGCAAGGCCAAGCGCGATGTTCACGGCAGTCGTCGACTTGCCGACGCCGCCCTTGCCGGACGCGACCGCGATGATCGAGTCGATGCCCGGTACGCCGCGCTTGCCCTGCGTCTGCGAGGCGGGTGCCGGCCGCGGGGCCGGCGCATGTGCTGGGCGGGGCGCTGCCGGCTTCGGCGGCACAGGGGCCTCCATGCCGCCGCCCTTCTTCTCGGCAGTCAGCGCCACGACGGCGCCAGTGACACCCGGAATTGATTTGACGACACGCTCGGCTGCAGCGCGCAGCGGTTCCATCTCCTGCGCCCGCGCGGCAGGCACCGTGATCGAGAAGAAGACCTTGCCATCGGCGATGAAGATTTCGGAGACCAGGCCGAGTTCGACGATGTTGCCGGTGAAATCGGGCCCGTTGACCGTCTTCAGGCGGTCGAGGACGGTTTCCTTAGTGAGTGTCATATCGAGAACCTGCTGCACTGTGTTGAGCTTGAGATAATGCAGTTTGCCGGAAGAACCAAGCTACCCGAAATGGCAGCCTGCTGTGCCGGTTGGCAAAGAGCCAAACTGCCGCATCTGTTCAGGACGACATTTTCTTCGACCGGCATGTCGGGACCGACTGGGCTGCAGCGTCCTTGGAGCAGACACCAACGAGGCAGCGCCATCATGCATTCGGCAATCGAAACTCCCGCCATCTCCAATTCCGCCCTGTGGACCGGTCGCGTGCTCAGCGGCCTGGTCATCGCGTTCCTGGTCTTCGACGCGGCAATCAAGCTCGTGCCGCTGCAAGTTGTGATCGACACTACCGCCGCGCTCGGATTTCCGCCGGAACTCGCCCGCACGCTCGGCGTGCTGACGCTCGCCTGCACGGTGCTCTATGCCTGGCCCCGCACCGCGGTACTCGGCGCAATCCTGCTCACCGGCTATCTCGGCGGCGCCATCGCCATCCATGTGCGCATCGGCAACCCACTGTTCACGCATTCGCTGTTCGGCGTCTATCTCGGCCTGATGGCCTGGGGCGGCCTCTACTTGCGCGACGAGCGGGTCCGGGCTCTGATCCCGTTTGTCCGATAAGGCACATGTCCGGAGGCAGCTGACATGACCATCCTCGCCGTCATTCTCGGGATCATCGTTGTTGCGATCTTCGCCATACTGGTACTCGCCGCCACCAAGCCCAACAACTTCGTGGTCCAGCGCTCGACCCAGATCGCCGCGACCCCGGAAACAGTATTCGCGCTGATCGACGACTTCCGCAAATGGCGTGACTGGTCGCCGTGGGAGGGGCTCGACCCAGATCTCAAGCGTAAGATGAGTGGTACGGACTCCGGACGTGGCGCGGTCTACGAGTGGGACGGCAACAAGAAGGTGGGCTCGGGCCGCATGGAGATCGTCGAGGCCTCGGCCCCGAACAAGCTCGCCATCAAGCTCGACTTCCTCAGGCCATTCGAGGCGCATAACATGGCCGAGTTCACCATCGCACCGCAGGGCCGGACGACCCATGTGAACTGGACGATGCAGGGATCGGCACCCTTCATGACAAAGGTCATGCAGACGGTCATGAACTTCGACAAGATGATCGGCAAGGACTTCGAAAAGGGCCTCGCCAGTCTCAAGGCAATTGCCGAGCGGAACTGAACGTCGTCCGCCCGGGTGAGCGAGGCACTCCGTCGGCGCAATCGCAACCTTGCGAAGGAGGAAGACATGCTTGGTCACACCAATGCCATCGCCAACATCGCGGTCAGGGAGCTTGGCCGCGCCAAGAACTTCTACATCGGCACGCTCGGCCTCAGCGAAGTCGAGGGCATGGGCGATGAAGTTGCGGTGCTGAAGAGCGGCAGCTCGCTCGTCAACGTCTACCGCTCCGACTTCGCCGGGACCAACAAGGCAACCGCCGTGACCTGGGCGGTGGGCGGCGACATCGACAGGCTGGTCAAGGAGCTGAAGCTTCGGGGCGTCGCCTTCGAGCACTACGACCTGCCCGATACCAGGCTCGAGGGCGACGTGCACGTGTTCGGCGACTTCCGCGTTGCCTGGTTCAAGGATCCCGACGGCAACATCCTGAACCTGATCAATCAGTAGGTTGGCGGGCTGACTTGCCGCGCATCGTGTTGGCCAGCCAGTTCTGGACCAGCTCTGGCTTCAATGATGTCGCGGCATGGATCCCCGACACTCTCCGCTCGTTTCACTCGCTCACGAGGTCGAGGATGACGGATGTGGGATTCGGCTCGCCGATCTCCACCC
>MEEF01000115.1 GCA_001724355.1 Mesorhizobium sp. SCN 65-20
GTGAGCAGCGTGGCGAGCCGCAGGCGGGCGGCATAGTCTTCGGCCACCTTGCGCGAGACCACCTCGTCGGCGCCTGCCGTCACGATCAGCATCGGCACCTTGAGCGAAGCCATGAATGCCGGGTCGCGCACTTTCTCCGATGCGCTCGCCGCTGCGGTCAGCCAGGCGATGGTCGGTCCGCCCACCGAAAGCTCCGGATGGGTTTCGTAGAGCAGCATGTTGCGACGGTAGCGGCGCTCGTCGCTGGTGAGCTTGTTGTCCTCGAAGGGCGTCCCCTGGCGCGGCCGTGGCCCCCAGGCCGCATAGAGCCGGCCGAGCCCGAGGCATGAAAGCAGCGTCCCGAGCCGCCTGATCGTCTTCATCGACGCCGGTACGCCGACTGTCGACAGGAACGGCGCCACCAGCACCATGCGCTGGATGCGGTTGGCCATCGCCGGGGCCGAGAGCAGGGCGATCAGCGCGCCGCTCGAATGGGCCAAGAGGAAATAGGGACCGCGGCAGTCTGGCAGGACGATCTGCTCGAAGAACGCTTCCAGGTCGCGCGCATAGTGGTCGAAGCTCTTGACGTAGCCGCGATGGCCGTCGCGCAGCAGGCGCTCGGACCCGCCCTGGCCGCGCCAGTCGAAAGTGGCGATCGCAAGCCCGCCGGCCGCGAGGTCGCGCGCCGTCTCGAAGTATTTCTCGATGGCTTCGTTCCTGCCGGGCAGAAGTACCAACGTGCCCTTTATGGGGTGCGAGGTGGCGGGAAACAGCGCATAGCGAAGCCGCTTGCCGTCATGGGCGGCGAAGCTGCCGCACTTGGCCTGCTCCGGGGCAGGGTTGCCGGGGATTTCGTGGAACAGGTCCGTCATCGGGCTTCGGCTTGGAACTCGCTGCCGTGGATCAGGCTACAACTGAGGGTGATAGAAAGGGCCGGCGCGAAAATCAAAGGAAATCCGCCAGAAACGTATGAGGCCGGAGGCAGCTTGCGGGAAGCCTCCGGCCTCTGTCGATCCGGGAGGAAGGGACGTTGCACCCGGCTCGGCCTCGTTGCGGCGCAGGTTGGCGCCGCTGTCTCTGAACTTGAGGTCACTCTAGCGAGCCCGGCCTGAACGGATGCCGAAGGCGCGGTTCATCTTCGGTTCATCCAAGCAACACCGAAGACCTTCTGCACGCGTCTTGAAATGCCTTTGGGCGGTCCCCAAATGTCTTCTGCGGCGCCCAGAAGGGGCCGCTGACCACCGCCGGGACGCCAGAATGGGTTTCGGCACGGATCAAACGCAAACCTTGTTGCTCAGTGGAGAACACCCATGCGTCACGTCGATTTTTCCTCGCTGCACCGCTCGACCGTCGGCTTCGACCGGCTCTTCAACATGCTCGATGGTCTCGGCCAGCCGGAAGGCGGGCAGACGACCTATCCGCCCTACAACATCGAGCGCACCGGCGAGGACGCCTACCGCATCAGCATGGCGGTTGCCGGCTTCTCGGAGACCGAGATTTCGATCGAAGCCCATCGCAACGTGCTGACGGTGAAGGGCGAGCGCGCCAATGAGAGCACCGGCGAAGGTTCCGAACTGCTCTACCGCGGCATCGCCTCGCGTGCTTTCGAGCGCCGCTTCCAACTCGCCGACCATGTCGAGGTCGTAGGCGCCACGCTGAAGAACGGCCTGCTGCACATCGATCTCAAGCGGACCATCCCGGAAGAGCTGAAGCCTCGCAGGATCGAGATCTCGGCTGCTCCGGCCAAGGCCAAGCAGATCGAGGCCAACACGGTCAACTAATCCGGACAGTTCCTCCCAAGGAGACAAGGCGGCGCCCTCGGGTGCCGCCTTTTTCGTGTCCGGTCGGGACCTCGGCGGGCGCGCGGAAACTCCCGGCTTTCATCCTGGGATCAGGTCGGCAAGCGTGATCTTGCCGTATCGCGACGTGACCCTTGCTTCGGCATCCTCGAAAATCTCGCCGAGGGCGGCATTGACCGACCGTTCGACCGGACAGTCGGGATGATCCACGGCCAGGCCCACCGCGAAAAGAGACGGACTGCCCAGTGCATTGTGGACGTCGAGGACTGTGATGTCGGCCAGGTCGCGGGCCAGCTTCCAGCCGCCATGCGGTCCCCTGACGGCTTCGACGTAGCCCTGCTCCCTCAGGCCGGCCATCATCCGTCGCACCACCACGGGGTTGGTGCCGAGCATCTGCGCAATGGTTTCGGACGTCGCCCTGCCGTCGTGCAGATCGATGTGGATCAGCATGTGGAGCATGCGCGACAGGCGGCTGTCTAATGTCATTGGCGGATCCGAACCGAACGCTCACGAAAAATCATAACAGAAGGGGTTACATTCTCTTGTCTTGTGATTTAATGTAACTCGATGAGTTACCTTCTGCAAGCCAAGGCCTTGAGCAGGCGAACTTTCGCCCGCCATGTCATTGCGCTGGCAGCGGCGACCTTGTTCCAGCAGCGATCCCTAGCCGGATCACCAGGACCTACGAAGGAGACTGCCATGCCGCAATTGCCGTATCGCTTCGTCGACGTGAACAGCCTTCGCATGCGAATCGTCGACCAGGGCGAGGGGCCGCTCGTGCTGCTTTGCCATGGTTTCCCGGAAACCGCCTATTCCTGGCGTCACCAGATCGCCGCGCTCGCGGCGGCGAACCATCGCGTCGTCGCTCCTGATCTCCGCGGGTTCGGCGGCACCGATAGACCCGCGGATGTGGGCCAGTATTCGATCATGCATCTGGTTGCGGACATGGTCGGCCTGCTCGATGCGCTTGGCGAAGAAAGAGCGGTTATCGTCGGCAACGACTGGGGAGCAACCCTGGCCTGGCAAGCGGCTCTTCTGCGTCCCGACCGGTTTCATGCGGTTGCCGCCATCGGCGTGCCGATGATGGGACAGCCTCCAGTGCCGCCGACGCGGATCTTTCCGCAGACCGACGATGCCATGTTCTATACGCTCTATTTTCAGCAACCCGGCGTGGCCGAAGCCGAGTTCGAACGGGACATCGGCCTGACCCTGCGCAAGATCCTGTTTGCCGCGTCGGGCGATGCGGGGCCGAGGCTTGAAGGCGACGGAACGCCCAACCCCTTCGCCATGGTGAACCGTGAAAAGGGCTTGCTGGCGCCACTGCCTACGCCCGGTGCCTTGCCGTCGTGGCTGAGTGCGAGCGACCTCGAGGCGTATGTCGCCGACTTTCAGGCCAGCGGGTTCCCGGGCGGGTTGAATCTCTACCGCAATCTTGACCGCAACTGGGAAATGCAGCCCGCCTTTTCGGGGCTCAAGGTCGCGGTTCCGGCCCTCTTTCTCATCGGCGAACGCGACGTCGGGCTGCAGATCCCCGGCATGCGCGACATCATTTCGGCAATGCCTGGGCTCGTGCCGCTGTTAAGGCAGACGATCTACCTGGAAGGCTGCGGGCATTGGCCTTCGCAAGAGCGGCCGGAGCTTGTCTCGGAGGCGCTGCTCGCGTTTCTCAGGACTTTCTGACCTAGGCAGCGGTCACCAAGGCTGTGGTTCGCCCTGGCAAGCCGCTCGACCACGCGTTACCCGCGCAGCAGTTCGCCAAAACGGTCGATCTCGTCGGCAGTCGTGGCGAAGCTCGTGACGAAGCGATAGAGCGCCTCGTTGTCTGCGACCTGGCCTGCAAGCGAGGCGGGTACGTTCCAATCGTAGAACACGGCGCCCGACGCCTGGGCCTTGTTGGCCGCTTCCTTGTCGATGATGGCGAAGACCTCGTTGGCCTCTGGCTTCCAGCCGAGGCGTGCGACGGGGGAGCTTTCGATCACCGCGGCCAGCCTGGCCGACATCGCATTGGCGTGGCGGGCCGTCTCCAGCCAGAGGTCGTTCGCGAAATAGGCGTCGAACTGCGCCGAGATGAAGCGCGCCTTGGAGAACAGCTGGGCCGAGCGCTTGCGCAGGAAGGCTATTTCCCTGGCGCGGTCGAGGTCGAACATGACGATTGCCTCGGCGCACCAGCAGCCGTTCTTGGTGCCGCCGAAGGAGACGATGTCTATGCCGCGCTTCCATGTCATTTCGGCCGGCGAGACGTCGAGCGACACCAGCGCGTTGGCGAAGCGGGCGCCGTCCATGTGCAGCGGCAGGCCGTGGCGTTTTGCGACCGCCGAAATAGCCGAGATGTCGTCGAGTCCGTAGACGGTCCCGACCTCGGTCGACTGGGTGAGCGAGATCGCGGTGGGGCGTCCGCTGTGGACGTTTTCCGAGGCGAAGCGGCCGACCGCCCGTTCGAGAGACTTCACGTCCATGCGCCCGAGCCGGCCGTCGACCGGATACAGCCGCGACCCCGGCGACAGGAATTCCGGCGCGCCGCATTCGTCCTCGATGATGTGTGCCTCACGATGGCCGAACGAGATGCCGCCCGGCTTGCCGTAGACGGCGAGCGACAGCGAATTGGCGGCCGTGCCCGTGGCCACGAAGAAGACGGCGACCTCGCGCTCGAATATCTGGCCGAAGCGCTCGTAAACGGCGCTGTCGAGCTCTCCGTGACCATAGGCGCGGCTGAAGCCCGCCGCACTCGCCGAAAGCCGTTCGGCGATCCTCGGGTGCGCGCCGGCCCAGTTGTCTGATGCGAAGAACATGTCGTCCGTCCGTAACGTCGATGTGGGAAATTGTCCCCGAGCTAGAGCGGATTTGACGGGCTGCATCAAGTCCGCTGACCTGAAATCGTTTGTGGCAGCGAAAATCGGGCTTTTGACCGATTGTTCAAAAATTACGCCGGGCGAAGCTGCGTTGAAACTTTCTGTCGTCGGCAGCGCGGAAAATTCCTGAATCGGTCTTGTGCGTATTCAAGAATTCTGTCATACGAAATTTAGGACAGCAGTGCTGTCTTATTTATCTGCCCAAAGCGGACCGGATTTGGCGTATGATGACGCAACGTCCGTCTGCCGCCGCGAGCAGGGTCAGAGGTCGCAACGGAGAGAGTCCGTTCTTGTCTGACCCGACTGGCGGTTCGGTGCCGGCCAACGGCACTGCGCCGCAAGCATACAGAAACATATCTAAAGGTGAGCGGACCGGCACACAGCCGTCCCAAGACAACCGCCCGGATCGGGCCGGAATGGAGAAGAGACGATGACGGAGTTGACGCCATCTGTGACGACGGGTTTTGCACCGGCCGCGCAGACGAAAGCGGCCAACAAGAAAACCGATCATCTCCGAACCACCACCGGCTATGCAGCGCATGGCCTCTACCATCCGCGCAACGAGCACGACGCCTGCGGCGTCGGCTTCATCGCCCAGATGAAGGGCGTCAAGTCGCACCAGATCGTCAAGGACGGGCTGTTCATGCTCGAGAACCTGACGCATCGCGGCGCCGTGGGCGCTGACCCGCTCGTCGGCGACGGCGCAGGCGTCCTGGTGCAGATCCCCGACACCTTCTTCCGCGAGGAGATGGCCAAGCAGGACATCGAACTGCCGGCACCCGGCCAGTACGGCGTCGGCCACTGGTTCATGCCGCAGGATGCGGCGATGCGGGCTCATATCGATGAGATCATCCGCGAATCGGCGCAGTCCGAGGGCCTGCCCCTGATCGGCTTCCGCGATGTGCCGGTCGATAACTCGTCGCTGTCCAAGGCGCCCGAGATCGCCGCCGCCGAGCCGCATCACCGCCAGGTGTTCATCGGCCGCACGCCCGACATCGAGGACGACGAGGAATACGAGGCCCGACTCTATCTGCTGCGCAAGGTCATCTCCGGTCGCATCTACGCCGAGAACAACAACAAGGACATCGGCGCCTATTGCGTGTCGCTGTCGGCGCGAACCGTCGTCTACAAGGGCATGTTCCTGGCCAACCAGGTCGGCGCCTACTACAAGGACCTCAGCGATCCACGCTTCGAGACGGCGCTGATCCTCGTCCACCAGCGCTTCTCGACCAACACCTTCCCGTCGTGGAAGCTCGCGCACCCGTACCGCATGGTCGCCCACAACGGCGAGATCAATACCGTGCGCGGCAACAACAACTGGATGGCGGCGCGCCAGGCGTCGGTCGACTCCGAGCTGTTCGGCAACAACATCTCCAAGCTCTGGCCGATTTCCTACGAGGGCCAGTCGGACACGGCGTGCTTCGACAACGCGCTCGAGTTCCTGTTCCAGGGCGGCTACAAGCTGGCGCACGCCATGATGATGCTGATCCCGGAAGCCTGGGCCGGCAACAAGCTCATGGATGACGACCGCAAGGCCTTCTACGAGTACCACGCGGCCCTGATGGAGCCGTGGGACGGCCCGGCGGCGGTGTGCTTCACCGACGGCCGCCAGATCGGCGCCACGCTCGACCGTAACGGCCTACGCCCGGCCCGCTACATCGTCACCGACGACGACCGCGTGATCCTGGCTTCGGAAGCCGGCGTGCTGCCGGTCGACGAGAAGAGCATCGTCAAGAAGTGGCGCCTGCAGCCGGGCAAGATGCTGCTCATCGACCTGGTCAAGGGCCGCATCATCTCGGACGAGGAGATCAAGTCCGAGATCGCCAACAAGCACCCCTACAAGAAGTGGCTGGCCAACACCCAGCTGATCCTGGAGGAACTGAAGCCGGTCGAGCCGCGCGCGCTGCGCAAGGACGTCTCCCTGCTCGATCGCCAGCAGGCCTTCGGCTATACGCAGGAAGACACCAAGCTCTTGATGTCGCCGATGGCGACCACGGGCCAGGAAGCCGTCGGCTCGATGGGCACCGACACGCCGATCTCGGCAATGTCGGACAAGTCGAAGCTGCTCTACACCTACTTCAAGCAGAACTTCGCCCAGGTCACCAACCCGCCGATCGACCCGATCCGCGAGGAACTGGTGATGAGCCTAGTGTCGTTCATCGGCCCGCGTCCGAACATCCTCGACCTCGTCGGCACCTCGCGGCGCAAGCGCCTCGAAGTGCGCCAGCCGATCCTCACCAACGCCGACCTGGAGAAGATCCGCTCCATCGGCCACACCGAGGAGAGCTTCGACACCAAGACGATCGACGTCACCTATGCGGCCACCGAAGGTGCCGCCGGCATGCAGGGTGCCATCGAGCGTCTGTGCGAGCGCGCCGAGGCGGCCGTTGCCGGCCGCTACAACATCATCATCCTGTCCGACCGCCAACTCGGCCCGGACCGCATCGCCATCCCGTCGCTGCTGGCGACGGCCGCCGTGCACCACCACCTCGTCCGCAAGGGCCTGCGCACCGCGGTCGGCCTTGTCGTCGAATCGGGCGAGCCGCGTGAGGTTCACCACTTCTGCTGCCTCGCCGGCTACGGCGCGGAGGCGATCAATCCCTATCTCGCCTTCGACACGCTGCTCGACATGCACAAGCGTGGCGAACTGCCCGAGGAGGTCGACGCCTACGAGGTCGTCTCGCGCTACATCAAGTCGATCGGCAAGGGCATCCTCAAGGTCATGTCCAAGATGGGCATCTCGACCTACCAGTCCTATTGCGGCGCACAGATCTTCGACGCGATCGGCCTGAAGACCGATTTCGTCGAGCAGTACTTCACCGGCACCGCGACCAACATCGAGGGCGTCGGCCTGGATGAAATCTCGGCCGAGACGGTCAGCCGCCATGGCTCGGCCTTCGGCGCCGATCCGGTGCTGCGCAACGCGCTCGACGTCGGCGGCGAGTATATGTACCGCATCCGCGGCGAAGCCCATATGTGGACGCCGGATGCGGTGGCCTCGCTGCAGCACGCAGTGCGCCAGGGTTCGTGGTCGACCTTCAAGGAATTCTCGGCCCAGATCGACAGCGAAACGGCGCGTGCCCAGCAGATCCGCGGCATGTTCCACATCAAGTCGGCGGAAGAGAGCGGCCGCAAGCCGGTTTCGATCGACGACGTGATGCCGGCTGCCGAGATCGTCAAGCGCTTCTCGACGGGTGCGATGTCCTTCGGCTCGATCAGCCGCGAGGCCCACACCACGCTCGCCATCGCCATGAACAAGATCGGCGGCAAGTCGAACACGGGCGAGGGCGGCGAGGAGCCGGACCGCTACCTGCCGCTGCCAGACGGTTCGGTGAACCCGGAGCGCTCGGCGATCAAGCAGGTGGCCTCGGGCCGCTTCGGCGTGACGACGGAATATCTCGTCAACTCCGACATGATGCAGATCAAGGTGGCGCAGGGCGCCAAGCCCGGCGAGGGCGGCCAGCTGCCCGGCCACAAGGTCGACGCGACGATCGCCAAGACCCGCCACTCGACGCAAGGGGTGGGCCTGATCTCGCCGCCGCCGCACCACGACATCTACTCGATCGAGGATCTGGCGCAGCTGATCTACGACCTGAAGAACGTCAACCCGGCGGCCGACGTG
>MEEF01000116.1 GCA_001724355.1 Mesorhizobium sp. SCN 65-20
CCCTTGTGGGGAGGTCGGTCGCGTTGCGACCGGATGGGGTTGTCGAGGCCAGGTGCGGCCTAGTGATCTTTTGGGAAATGGAGCGGGTGGACAGGACCCCACCCGGCTCACGTCGTTCGCCCCCCTCCCCTCAAGGGGGAGGGACTTCGGCTCAGGCAGCTGCCTTGAACGCGGCCTTCTGATTGGCGAAGGCCCAGTCGAGCCACGGCATCAGAGCCACCAGGTCCGACGTCTCGACGGTGGCACCGGTCCAGATGCGCAGGCCGGGAGGCGCGTCGCGATAGGCGCCGATGTCGAAGGCGACGCCTTCCTTCTCGAGCGCGGACACCATGCCCTTGGCGAAGGCGGCCTGGCCGTCCTTGTCGAGTGCCGCCACTTCCGCGTCGACGATCGACAGGCAGACGGAGGTGTTCGAGCGCGTTTCCGGCACGATCGCCAGATGTCCGAGCCAGGGCGACCGCTCGACGAAGCGGTCGATGACAGCGAAGTTGGCGTCCGCGCGAGCCATCAGAGCCTCGAGCCCGCCGATCGACTTCGCCCAGACGAGGCCGTCGATATAGTCCTCGACGCAGAGCATCGATGGCGTGTTGATGGTCTCGCCCTTGAAGATGCCCTCGATCAGCTTGCCGTTCGAGGTCATGCGGAAGATCTTGGGCAGTGGCCATGCCGGCTTGTAGGTTTCGAGCCGCTCGACCGCGCGTGGGCTCAGGATCAGCATGCCGTGCGCGCCTTCGCCGCCCAGCACCTTCTGCCAGGAGAAGGTGACGACATCGAGCTTCTGGAAATCGAGGTCCTGGGCGAATGCGGCCGAGGTGGCGTCGCAGATGGTCAGGCCCTTCCGGTCGGCGGGGATGAAGTCGCCGTTGGCGACGCGCACGCCAGAGGTCGTGCCGTTCCAGGTGAAGACCACGTCGCGGTCGAAATCGACCTTGGAGAGATCGGGCAGCTCGCCATATGCGGCCTCGAACTTGCGCGCGTCGGCGAGCTTGAGCTGCTTGACCACGTCGGTGATCCAGCCGGCGCCGAAGCTTTCCCAGGCGACCATGTCGACGCCGCGCTCGCCGAGCAGCGACCACAGCGCCATCTCGACAGCGCCCGTGTCGGAAGCCGGAACGATGCCGATGCGGTAGTCGGCGGGGACCTTGAGCACTTCGCGCGTCAGCTCGATGGCCTGCTCGAGCTTGACCTTGCCGATCTTGGCGCGGTGCGAGCGGCCGAGCGGAGCGTCGGCGAGCGCCTGGAGCGACCAGCCGGGACGTTTTGCGCAGGGACCTGAGGAGAAATTGGGGTTCGCCGGACGGAGTCCGGGCTTGGTGACGATCGTCATCGTGGTTCTATCCTTCCAGATAGTTGGCCCCTCGTTGGGGAGGGGTGGCCCACGGCGGGAAATACAGAAATGTAGGGTGGGCGGCAAGAGGGAAATGCGTCCCAGCGTCAATGACCATGCCATCATGGGGATGAAAGACCCGGCCTAGACCAGCCGGGTTGATCCCCCCTGGAACCACCTGTAGGACGGCCGTTTCGGCAGTGACGGAGTGGAAATTGGGTATCAGCAGGCGTTCGGGATTGTCTTTCTGGAAGACATCATCAGAGACAATCAGGGAGGCCGCGCGCGGCAGGCTGTCTGCGATCGTGCGCCAGAACATCGACGCGCTGGTGGCCAGGTTCTACGAGAACTTCCTGCGCGACGAGGAGGCGTCGGCCTTCCTGAGCCATACGGTCGTGCATGAGCGCCTCAGCCACTCGTTGCGCAAATGGCTGCTCGATCTCATCGAAGCCGACCCCCATGCCGGCCTCGATGCCTTCGACGCGCGCCAGATCAAGATCGGCGAGATCCACGCCCGGCTGAAAATCCCCAACCACCTGGTCATGGAGGGCATGGGCCTTCTCAAGACGGAGATTTCCTTCAAGGTCGCCGACCTCGGCCTCGAAGCGCAAGCGACCGCCCATACACTGATCCTGCTGGACGAGATCATCGACTACGCCATGAGGTTGATGAGCACGGCCTACGTGACCGACACCAAGTTGCGGGTCCAGACCGACGAGGCGTTTCGCCTGTTCTCGCTTGGGCGGGACGTCAATCTCGAACGCGAGACCCAGCGCGCCACGCTGATGGAATGGAGCCAGTCGGTGTTGTTCAGCCTTCTCGGCCACGGTAGCGCTTCGGCACCGGGCAGTCTCGCAGGCTCGCCTTTCGGCCTTTGGGTCCGGCATCGGGCAGCCGTGCATTTCCAGGGCTCGCCAATCCTGGCGAGCATCGAGGAGCTGATCGGCGCGATCGACGGCGAGGCGCTCAACTCGCTCGACAGCAGCCAGCCGGCATCGGTCGCCGAATTCCAGCGCCGCATCGACGAGATCAAGTTCCTGCTGAACGATCTCTTCCAGGCCGCAGCCGGCCTCGAGAACGGTCGGGATCCGCTGACGCGGGCGCTCAACCGACGCTTTCTTCCCTCGGTCCTGGGGCGCGAGATCACCCTTGCGAAGAAGGCGAATACACCGCTCAGCGTCCTGATGATCGACATCGATCACTTCAAGGGGATCAACGACAACCATGGCCACGCCGTCGGTGACATCGTCCTGAGGCATATCGCCGAACTTCTCCTGAGCACCGTCAGGGACAGCGATTTCGTCTTCCGCTATGGCGGCGAGGAATTCCTGATCGTTCTCGTGGAAACCGACCGGAAGGAGGCGAGCGTCATCGCAGAGCGCATCCGCCAGCAACTCGCCGGGCAGGATGTCCCGGTGAGGGATGGCGAAGCACTGTCGGTGACGGCTTCTATCGGTGTCGCCACCCATGAAGGCCACCCGGACTACGAGTATCTGATCGACGCCGCCGACAAGGCGCTCTATCGCGCCAAGAACGACGGTCGCAACCGCGTGTCCGTGGCCGCGGCGGCCTGATACTTCGGCGCGAGCGGGCCGCCGCGCCGGTAGCGATGTCCAGATACGAAAACGGCGGGTCGAGGCCCGCCGCGTTTTCCAGGGTTTGCCGAAGGTGGCTTACCAGAGGTCGTAGCGCAGCCCCAGCTTGAACTGGTGATAGTCGACGCCCTTCTTGATGGTTTGGGACTCGACGTCGGCATATTCGAGGTCGGGCGCCGAGAGGTACTGGTAGCCCACATCCACCTTGGTGTTCTGCGCGACCTGATAGGCGAAGCCGGCATTGAGCGCGTAGGCGAGAGGGTACTGCGTGTCGCGGAAGTGGAACTCGGCCGGTACCGGACCGCTGATGTCGACGCTATTGCTGGCATAAAGGAGGCCGAGGCCGGCGCCGACATAGGGCGTGAAGCCGGCGATCGTGCCGAGATCGGCATAGACATTGGCCATGCCGCTCCAGACGTTGCTTTCGGCGGAAAGCGTCGTTGTACCAACCGTGGCGTCGTAGCGGTCGTTGGACAGGAAGCCGAAATTCAGTTCGCCGCGGAAGTAATCGGTGAAGTAGTAGCCCGCACCGATACTGCCGGTGATGCGCGTGTTGCGGGTGTCGACGCCGAACAGGGTGAAGTCATACGGCGTCTTGTTGATGTTGTAGCCGATGTCGCCGCGCAGATACCAGCCGGAGCCTACTTCGACGGGAACGTATTCGGGCGCCTCCTCGATGACTATCGGCGGCTCATAATCGGCTGCCATTGCGACAAGCGGCGTGAGGATCGTCGCGGCCACCGCCAGCGCGACGCGAATGCGTAGGATCATGATGTCATTCTCCCGATGGCGCCGGGGTGTTGCCTGAGAATCCAGCCGCCTTTCCGAGCATTGTTAACCATAGAGGTTAAGTCGCGGTTAAGGATAACAGGCGGTTAGCGGGGCTGGCCTGGCGGGTTCGGGACAAGAAAAAACC
This sequence comes from Mesorhizobium sp. SCN 65-20, assembly GCA_001724355.1. Classification (GTDB taxonomy): domain Bacteria; phylum Pseudomonadota; class Alphaproteobacteria; order Rhizobiales; family Rhizobiaceae; genus Aminobacter. The sequence continues at coordinate 3,839 of MEEF01000116.1, forward strand.
GCCCGGCGGGGCCGGGCGGTTCGATTGAGGTATAGAAGTCTCGACCGCTCAGTACAGCGAATAGCGGACACCCAGCTTGAAGTCGTGCGAGGCGATGTCCTTGAAGGTAATGCCATCGTTGCCTGGAGGCGGGAACGGGAAGGTCGGTGAGTCATTCTTGAGCTCTCCGGTCTGGCCGTCGCCCAGCGAAACGTAGCTGTAGCCCAAGTCGATCGTCATGCGCTCCGTCGCCTTGATGCCAAGTCCGGCATGCAGCGCCCAGGCGAAATCCCAGCGCGACGTGTCGGCTGCATAGGCTGCGCCGCCTGTGATCACGTTGACGTCCCGGAAGCCGGATATCGTGTTGCGGGATGCGCCGATGCCAGCGCCGACATAAGGCGTGACGCCATAGAATGTTCCCAGATCGGCATAGGCGTTGGCCAGCAGGAGCCATTCAGACTTTCGGGCGCTGTAATCGTTGGTAGTGATCGTGCCGCCATTGTTCTGCCAGTCCAGGGCCGTGAAGTCGGCAGCTCCGCGATACTCGACCGTCACGTCGCCTCGCAGGAAGTCGTTGAATTGGTAGCCGAGGCCGACGCCGAAGGTGGGCGCCGAACCGAAGCCGCCTTCATCCAGAAAGCCGTGGGCGTCCGGAAAGGCGTACAGATCAGATTCCAGCCCATCGATGCGCTGATTGCTCATGCCGATATGACCACGCAGATACCAGCCGCCGCCGATCACGGCGGTCTGGTCGATCACTTCCACGACCGGGTCGACCGGGTCCGCGGCCAAGGCCGGTGCGGCGACGCCCGCCAGCAAAGTGGCGGCGAGCGCCTTCATTCCAATGTTATGCATGATAAACCCCAAACCTGCGGACCCGCTACGCGCCCGACCATGACTAACCGGCGTGGATAATGCTCAGTATAGGTTAAGAGCCACTTAACCCTACAGGTTAACCATGAATGCTTGGCTTGGACTGTAATTCGACAGTCAAACGAAGTTTAGCGCATGCTAAAAAGGCCCGCGCGAGGCGGGCCTTTTGTCGCCGTAGGATCGTCTGGCTTTCAGGCGGCCGAGCGGCTTTCGGCGATGACGCCGATGATGTCGTTGACGACGGTCTCGACCAGCTGAGGGTCATCGCCCTCGGCCATGACGCGGATCAGCGGCTCGGTGCCGGAGGGGCGGATGACCAGACGGCCCGAGGTGCCGAGGCGGTTGCGCGCCTCCTCGATGGCAGCCATGACGGGCGCCTCCTCGAGCGGCTTGCCGCCGGAGAAACGCACGTTCTTGAGCAGTTGCGGCACCGGCTCGAAGGTGCGGCTAAGTTCGCTCATCGGCTTGCCCGAACGCTTGATGCAGGCGAGCACCTGCAGTGCCGCCACGAGGCCGTCGCCTGTGGTGGAGAAATCGGACAGCACGATATGGCCGGACTGCTCGCCGCCGATGTTAAGGCCATGGGCGCGCATGTGCTCGACCACGTAGCGGTCGCCGACCTTGGTGCGGTGCAGTTCCAGCTTGAGATCGGTCAGGAAGCGCTCGAGGCCGAGGTTCGACATGACGGTCGCGACGAGCCCGCCGCCGGCGAGGCGGCCGCTCTGCTGCCAGGACTGGGCGATCAGCGCCATGATCTGGTCGCCGTCGACGATGGTGCCGTTCTCGTCGACGATGACCACCCGGTCGGCGTCGCCGTCGAGCGCGATGCCGATGTCGGCGCGCACCTCGTGCACCTTCTTCTGCAGGCCTGCCGGATGGGTTGAGCCGCATTCGTCGTTGATGTTGAAGCCGTTCGGCTCGACGTTGATCGCGATCACCTCGGCGCCGAGTTCCCACAGCACCGCCGGCGCCACCTTGTAGGCCGCACCGTTGGCGCAGTCGACGACGATGCGCAGGCCCGACAGCGACATCGAGCGGGGCAGGGTGCGCTTGGCGAATTCGATGTAGCGGTCGTGCACGCCGTCCACACGCTTGGCGCGGCCGAGCCCGTCGGAATCGGCGAGCAGCGCGGTCACGTCGTCGTCGAGCATCGCCTCGATGCGCTGCTCGATCTCGTCGGAGAGCTTGTAGCTGTCGGGGCCGAACAGCTTGATGCCGTTGTCGTGGTAGGGGTTGTGCGAGGCCGAGATCATCACGCCGATGTCGGCGCGCAGCGAGCGCACCAGCATGGCGACCGCAGGCGTCGGGATCGGGCCGAGCAGGAAGACGTCCATGCCGGCGGCGCAGAGCCCGGCGACGAGCGCGTTCTCGATCATGTAGCCGGAGAGGCGTGTGTCCTTGCCGACGACGACGCGGTGACGATGGCTGCCGCGCTGGAAGGAAAGGCCCGCGGCCATGCCGACCTTCATGGCCACTTCGGCCGTCATCGGAAATTTGTTGGCCCGCCCGCGAATGCCGTCGGTGCCGAAATAGCGTCCTGCCATCTTGCCTGTCCCCGTGAAGTCCACCCGCCGTTGCTTTGCCACAGTTGCGGTCCGGAAAAACATCACTTTTGGTGATTTTATGTCACAAAACCTTAGAAAAGCGTTGGGGTTTGGGGGGTGGGGGGCTCGCTAGAGCGAGGCGATATGCTGATTGCATGAATCCTTGCATGCAAGGTATGCGTGTGCAGTGCACGCCAACTGCGATGGCAGCAATGACACAGATGGCAAAAATTGGCCCGATCAATTCGCTAGTGTTCATCTCCGACTCAAGCGGCGGCGAGGCTCCCGCCCCAGTTTGGGGGGCCCAAATCCTAGCTACTGCATCATGTGTCTCAGTCGCTTGTTATCCCGAGATTGAAGGCAAGACGGAGATTGTTCTGGGTCGCGCGGATGAGGTGGATCCCGGAGAAGTCGCGGCCTTTGATGAGGTTGTGGAGACATCCCGCAAGGACCTTGTCATTTCGACTGTCGATGGAGAGCCAATTCTGGAAACCGATGTGCCGACAACGGCCACGCGTGTCCGAATCTGGCGGAGCGAGCCAAAATGGCCACGGAAGATACTCGTCGGCTGGGGATAGATGATTAGCAGGGCGGGCAGGTGCAGCCACGGAAGAGCTATGGATGAAGTTCGCCTCAGCGTACCTGTTCTCAACTCGCTCGTTTTCATCCTGGATGCGAAGCAGTCCGTATCCCCGCACGTAGACGGTGTCGGAGCCTATTGGAAAACTGACAGTTGCGTTGCGGTCGGATGCCTGCCTGATAGCGATGGCGAGACCGAAATAGTCCTGACTGCAGATGACGCGACGCCAGACGGCCTCAAGTTTCTTGCCGCAGTACGGCTGGAGACTCCGAGCGCGCGAATAGCGATCGAACTTGTACCTCGCCGGAGGATCGCCGAAGTGGAGGTGCCTTCGACATCGACGACGCTGGAAATTTGGACAGACGGTTATCGTGACACGTCGATCATCCATGCAATCGTCCGCTGACCGGCCGCACTGTCCAACGAAAAACGCCGCCGAGTTTCCTCGGCGGCGTTTTGCATTCGATCCAGCCCGAACCCGGTCAGTTCGACGGCTGGGGTTCCATGCCGCCCTCGGGCTCCTCGCCCTTCTTCTTGCCGCGCGACGAGCCGGCCTTGGGCACGGCCGAGCCGCGCGAGGTCGGGGTGTCGTCGCCCAGGTCGCGGGCTGGCTTGTTGCCGGCGATCAACTGCTTGATCTCCTCGCCCGAGAGCGTCTCGTATTCGAGCAGGCCCTCGGCCAGCGCGATCCAGTCCTTCTTCTTCTTGGTCAGGATCGAGCGAGCGGTGGTGTAGGCGTCTTCGATCAGGCGGCGCACTTCGGCGTCGATGATCTGGGCGGTCTCCTCGGAGACGTTCTGGGTGCGGGCCACTGAATGGCCGAGGAACACCTCTTCCTGGTTCTCGCCATAAGCGACCTGGCCGAGCTTGTCGGAGAAGCCCCAGCGAGTGACCATGGCGCGCGCGAGCTTCGTCGCCTGCTCGATGTCGGAGGAGGCGCCGGAAGTGATGTTCTCCTTGCCGAACTTGATCTCCTCGGCGACGCGGCCGCCCATCATGATGGCAAGGCGCGAAACCATGTACTTGTAGCTCATGGAGTAGCGGTCGCCCTCGGGTAGCTGCATGACCATGCCGAGCGCGCGGCCGCGCGGGATGATGGTCGCCTTGTGCAGCGGATCGGCCGCCGGCACGTTGAGCGCCAGGATGGCGTGGCCGGCCTCGTGATAGGCGGTCAGCTCCTTCTCGGCCTGGGTCATGGCCGAGGAGCGGCGCTCCGCGCCCATCATGATCTTGTCCTTGGCGTCCTCGAACTCGGCCATGGTGACGAGCCGCTTGTTGCGGCGCGCCGCCATCAGCGCGGCCTCGTTGACGAGGTTGGCGAGGTCGGCGCCGGAGAAGCCCGGCGTGCC
>MEEF01000117.1 GCA_001724355.1 Mesorhizobium sp. SCN 65-20
GGCGTCGCCCTTGCCCTCGTGGCGGGCGGCAGCGAGCAGTTCGAGGACCTTGTGGCTGTAATAGATCGGCGCCGGCATCAGGTCCGGGGTCTCGCGGCAGGCATAGCCGAACATGATGCCCTGGTCGCCCGCACCCTCTTCGCCCTGGCGGTCAGCGGCGTTGTCGACGCCCTGGCCGATGTCGGGCGACTGGCCGTGCAGCAGCACGTCGATCTTGGCGGTCTTCCAGTGGAAGCCGTCCTGCTCGTAGCCGATGGCGCGGATGGCCTTGCGGGCCACGGCCTTGAACTTCGACGGATTGACGACCGGATGGCCGGCCCCGTCCATCATGACCTCGCCGTTCTTGTCCTTCTTGAGCAACGTGTCGGGGACGCGAACTTCACCGGCGATCACGACGCGGTTGGTGGTTGCCAGCGTCTCGCAGGCAACACGGACCTTCCACGGATCCATGCCGGTCTTCTTGGCTTCACGATAGACGAGATCGACGATCTCGTCGGAGATACGATCGCACACCTTGTCCGGGTGGCCTTCGGATACGGATTCTGAAGTGAAAAGATAGTTCTGCCGCGACACGGGATGTCCCCTCTAGAAAGCGACCGGCGCGATGCCGATCTTGTGGCGAGACCGTGTTAGCGAAGCCTGCCGGAACTCGTCAAGCAGGCTTTTCGCCACGGAATGCGGGATTTCCCGGATGCGTTGCGACGGCGCATCGCCGCCGCACGGCTTTACTGGTCTTCGTCGTCGGCCAGAACCTTGGCCAATTCGATCACCTTGCGCCGCACCTTGGGGTTGGAAATGCGGGCGAATGCGCGGTTGAGCTGAAGCCCTTCGGCGCTCGAAAGAAAATCGACCACGAAGCTGGTGGAGGAGTCTTCGGCGAGGCCTTTGTGCTCGCCACCTTCCTGCCCCGGGGCGTCTTCGAAGAAGAAAGCGACCGGAACGCTGAGGATCGAAGCGATGGCCTGCAGGCGGCTAGCTCCGACACGATTCGTGCCCTTCTCGTACTTCTGGATTTGCTGAAAAGTAATTCCTAGGCTTTCACCGAGCTTCTCCTGGCTCATTCCCAGCATGTTGCGTCGCAGGCGAATACGTCCGCCGACGTGTACGTCGGTCGGATTTGGTTTCTTCTTGTTTTCTTTTTCCACTGTCTTTCCTCGCCGGATTGTTCCAGCATTATTATTGGGCAGTCAGCCCGTTTACAGGGCAGTTTACGCGTCCGGACATGAACGCCGCACAGCTCGGGGTGGAGCCGCGCGGCAGCATATGAGTTTCTAACATACGCAGTGTCAATTCGCCCTGAGCCTCTGCCTTAGCTTCAAACCGCCTGCCGCAACGGCAAAGCCGAACATGATCAGGAAACCGTTAATGCGCCAAAAGGACGGCGAGGTGGCGCCGGCAGCGCCCACCGGAAGCGAGTAATCGATGGTGCCGCGCGTATTCATCGCAAGTGCATCCACAGCTCGCCCGTATGGATCGACGATGCCGGAAATCCCCGTGTTGGCCGCGCGCAGGACCGGCATTCCATTCTCGACGGCGCGAATCTGGGACTGCCGGAAATGCTGGTAGGGACCCGGCGTGTCACCAAACCACGCGTCGTTCGTAACGTTCACAATAATCTGCGTTGACGCTGCGTCAACCGCGACGAGCTCGGGAAAAATGATTTCATAACAAATGAATGCCGACGCCTTCACGCCGCCGGGCAGAGTGAACGGGCGCCTGTCGGTGCCAGCAACGAAGTTCATCGGGCCGGCGACGAGCTGCGTCAGCCCGAAGCGCGCCATGAGATCGGCGAAAGGGATGTATTCGCCGAAGGGAACCAGGTGAACCTTGTCGATGCCGTCGACGATCGTGCCCTTGTCATCGATGCTGACGACGGAGTTGTAGTAGATCTCGTCGCCCGCCGCCGAACCCGCCTCGTCGCGGACGATGCCGGCCATCAGCATCTGCCCCTCGCCCAGCATTTCGCCGATCGCCACCAGCCCGTCCGGCCGCTCGGTGAACAGGAACGGGACGGACGTCTCGGGCCAGACGATGAGCTGCGGCTTCTTGCCACCTGCCTTGGGCGCCTCGCTCGAGAGCTTCAGCAGATCGGAGAAGATGCGGTCGCGGACGCCTTCGTCCCACTTCTCCGCCATGTCGATGTTGGGCTGCACGATACGCACGTCGAGCGTGCTGGCGGGCGCGGCCACGGGGGCAGTGAGCCGGAAATAGCCGAAGGCGGCAAGGGCCGCGACGAGCAGCGTCGCCAAGGCGGCGCCGAGCCTGAGGTGGCGTCTGTCGGCGAGCAGCGCGGGCATTGCGAAGACGAATACCGCGAGCACGTTCATGCCGATCGTGCCCACCACCGTAACGCTCTGCATCAGCAGGGGGATGGGCATGGCGGCGAAGCCGACCGGTATCCACGGGAAGCCGGTGAACAGGAACGTGCGAAGCCACTCTGTCACGCCGAAGGCGAAAGCCAGCGCGACGATGCGGCCGATGCCGTCGCTCCAGAAGAGCCGCGCCAGTGCCGTAGCAAAGCCCCAGAAGAAGGACAGTATGAGCGGGATTCCGACGACCGCGAACGGCAGCGCCCAGGCAAAGCTCTCGGCCTCCACAAGCAACGCCCCGCCGATCCACCAGAGGCCGGCGAGGAAGTAGCCGAAGCCGAACCACCACCCGGCGGCGAAGGCCGGCCTCAAGCGGCGCAGCAGTCCGGCGTGAGCATCGGCGGTCGTGCCGTCGAGCAACCAGACCAGGATCGGGAATGACAGGAACCCGGCGACAAAGAAATCGTACGGCGCCTGCGCCAGCACCGCCACCGCGCCCGCCAGGAACGCGACCAGCGCCCTGCGCCACCCCCACAGAAGGATTATCCGCCCAGCAAAGCCCACCTCGCGCCCCCCATCGTCAGAAATTTGGCCTGTAGGTGTAGCAGCAGCACATTGCGGCGCCAAAGTGGACGCGGCGCCGCAGGCGGGACACTACAGCGCCGCGCGTCCACTTGGACGCGCAATGGACGCTGTAATACTTTGAACGCGTGCATAATCCTTTCCGAAAATCGATTCCGATCTTCGGGATCATGCACTAGGCCTGTTCCGCCTTGGCGCGGCGACGCCGCTCGCTCTTCTGGCTGTGCACGATGCGGACGCGCTTGACGCGTCGCGGATCGGCGTCGAGCACGTGGAACTCGAAGCCGGGGATCGCCTGCACCACCTCGCCGCGGGCCGGCACGCGGCCGAGCGCGTTGAAGATCATGCCGCCGATAGTGTCGACATATTCGCTGTGCTCGCCGGGCGAGAACTCCTCGCCCAAGACCTTGGCGACTTCCTCGATCTCGGCCTTTCCGTCGACCACGTATACGCCGTCGCCGGCCTGGGTGATCATCGGTTCGTCGTCGTCGTGCTCGTCCTCAATGTCGCCGACCACCATCTCGACGATGTCCTCGAGCGAGACCAGTCCGTCGGTGCCGCCATATTCGTCGATGACCAGCGCCATTTGCGTGCGTGTCGCCTGCATGCGCGCCATCAGGTCGGAGGCGAGCATCGACGGCGGCACGAACAGCACCGTCCGGGTCAGGTTGAGCTCGCCGATGCTGCGGTTGAGGTCGACCTGGGCCAGGTTGAGCTGGATGTCGGCCGGCTGCGTCTTCTTTGAGCGACCCTTCTTGACGCGGGCGCCGCGCGTGATGTGGGCGAGGATGTCGCGGATGTGCACCATGCCGCGCGGGTCGTCGAGCGTCTCGACATAGACCGGCATGCGCGAATGGCCGGACTTCTCGAACACGCTCAACACTTCGCCGAGCTTGGTGTTGAGTTCGATCGCCTCGATGTCGGCCCTTGGCACCATGACGTCCTCGACCCGCACTTCGCGGAGCCTGAGGATGTTGTTGAGCATGGCCCGTTCGCCGGGCGAGAAGGATTCGGCATCGCTCGTCGTATCGGCCAGCGCGTCGACGATTTCCTCGCGGATATTGGTACCGCCGTTGCGGTGCCGGAACAGCCTTGTCAGCCGTTCCAGGAAGGACGGCCGCTCTGCCTGTGGTTCGTGGGGCGCGGACTGCGCCGCGGTCGTACTAGGCCCGTCTTCGGCCTGATCGGAGGCTTGCGCCGCGGGTCCCGGCTCGGGAGAGGCGGCAGTCTCTTGTTTCTCGTTCATCATTTTCCGGTCGATTGATCGTCCCTGTTACGCGTAGGGATCGGGAATGGCAAGCCTGGCAAGCGCCTGGCGCTCCAGCGCTTCCATCTCCTCGGCCTCCTCGTCGGTCTCGTGATCATACCCCAAAAGATGCAGGAGTCCGTGGATTATGAGGTGGGTGATGTGGTTTTCGAGCGGCTTGTTCTCCTCCGCCGCCTCGCGCGCCACCGTCTCGTAGGCGAGCACGATGTCGCCGAGCATGGGCGGCAGCGGGTCGCCGGGAGCGACCGGAAAGGCCGGGAACGACAGCACGTTGGTCGGCTTGTCCTTGCCGCGCCACTCGGCGTTCAGCGTGCGGATCGCTGCGTCGTCGGTGAAGACGAGGCTGAGCTCGGCACTTTGGCCCTCCTCCACCTCGGCCTCAGCGAGCGCCGCGGGCACGGCTCGATCGACCATCGCGCGGAGCGATACCTCGTCCGGCCATGCGCCGGCCTCGACCATCAGGTCGATGTCGAGATCGACGCCGGCCATGGCCGGCGTTTCCTTGCTGGACGTCATCTTGCCGATCAGTCTTCGCTGCCGAGCCCGCGCGCCATCTTGCCGTCGCGGTCATAGGCCCTGACGATCTCGGCAACGAGGGGATGGCGCACCACATCGGTGTCGTTGAAGCGAACCGTCACCGCCCCCGGCACGCCGTCGAGAATGCGCAGCGCCTCGACCAGGCCCGACTTGGTGTTGGGCGGCAAGTCGATCTGCGTCGGATCGCCGGTGACGATCATGCGCGAGTTCTCGCCCAGGCGGGTGAGGAACATCTTCATCTGCATGGACGTGGTGTTCTGCGCCTCGTCGAGGATGACGGCGGAATGTGCCAGCGTGCGGCCGCGCATGAAGGCCAGCGGCGCGATCTCGATCACCTCGGCGGCGATCGCCCGCTCGACCTTGTCGGCCGGCATCATGTCGTAGAGCGCGTCGTAGAGCGGACGCAGATAGGGGTCGACCTTCTCCTTCATGTCGCCGGGCAGGAAGCCCAGTCGCTCGCCTGCCTCAACGGCCGGACGCGACAGGATGATGCGCTCGACCATGCCGCGCTCGAGCAGCATGGCGGCGTGCGCGACGGCCAGATAGGTCTTGCCGGTACCGGCGGGGCCGATGCCGAAGACCAGTTCCGAGCGCTCCAGCGCCCGCATGTAGGCGTCCTGGTTGAGTGAACGTGCGTAGATGGTGCGCTTGCGTGTCGAGATCTGGGCGGCTGCCATCTTGCCCTTGCGCTCCAGCGTCGGCAGCGTCAGCTGATCGTCGGGGGCAACCGCCATGCGCACGGCGCCGTCTACGTCGGATTGCGCCACTTCGCCGCCTTTCTGCAGGATGGCATACAGATGGTCGAGCGCCCGACGCGCCTGTTCGGCCGCGGTGGCGCTGCCCTTGATGGTCAGCTGGTTGCCGCGAGAGCGGATGTCGACGCCGAGCTTCTGCTCGAGCCGCGCCAGGTTCTCGTCGAACTGGCCGTAAAGCGCACTGGCAAGCTTGTTGTTGTCGAAGGTCAGTACGATGTGCGCCATGTCAGACGCCCCGGAGGGCAGGTTCTTGAGTTCCGCAGCGCTCAACCGTCTCTCCTCATCTGCCGGCCGGCTCATACCGTCTCGGCGAACAGGCTGTTGGTGCCTGTCTTCGTGATTCGCACCTCAATAATGTCACCGATTTCGCCGGCCTTTTCATCAACAATCACCGGCTGCAGCCAGGGCGAACGGCCGACGACCTGGCCCGGATCGCGGCCCGGCTTCTCGATCAGGATAGACATGGTCTTGCCGACCAGCCCATCGGCGAAGGCGTGCTGCTGCTCGGTGATCAGCGCCTGCAGCCGCTGCAGCCTTTCGTCCTTCACCGCCTCATCGACGTGCCCGTCCATCTCGGCGCCCGGCGTTCCGGGGCGTGGCGAATATTTGAACGAGAAGGCCGAGGCGTAGTTGGTGGCGCGCACGATCTCCATCGTGGCCTCGAAGTCCGCATCGGTTTCGCCGGGGAAGCCGACGATGAAGTCGCCGGACATGGCGATGTCGGGGCGTGCGGCGCGGATGCGTTCGATCAGCCTGAGATAGTCCGCTGCAGTGTGCTTGCGGTTCATGGCTTTCAGGATGCGGTCCGAGCCCGACTGCACCGGCAGGTGCAGGTAGGGCATGAGCGCCGTGAGGTCGCGGTGCGCCTCGATCAGCTCGTCGTCCATGTCGCGCGGGTGGCTGGTGGTGTAGCGCAGCCGCGCCAGACCCGGGATCTCGGCCAGGCGATAAAGCAGCCGGCCCAGCCCCCACTCGCTGCCATCCGGGCCTTCGCCGTGCCAGGCATTGACGTTCTGGCCGAGCAGCGTCACCTCGCGCACGCCGGCCTCAGCGAGCCTTTCGGCCTCGGCGACGATCTGGGCCACGGAGCGCGAAACCTCGGAGCCGCGAGTATAGGGCACCACGCAGAAGGTGCAGAACTTGTCGCAGCCTTCCTGCACCGTCAGGAAGGCGGTCACGCCGCGCTTGATCACCTCGGCCTTCCTGGGCTGCGGAAGGTGCTCGAACTTGTCCTCGAGCGCGTACTCGGTCTCGACCACCTTCTCGCCGCCGCGCGCCTTCTTCACCACCTCGGGCAGGCGATGGTACGTCTGCGGGCCAACGACCAGATCGACCGCCGAAGCACGGCGAAGAATCTCGCGGCCTTCGGCCTGCGCCACGCAGCCGGTCACGCCGACCATCATCTCGCGGCCGGCCGCCGCGCGTTCGGCCTTCAGCTTGCCCAGCCTGCCGAGCTGCGAATAGACCTTCTCCGCCGCCTTCTCGCGGATATGGCAAGTGTTGAGCAGCACGAGGTCGGCGTCCTCGATGGTTTCGGTCGCCGCATAGCCGTCCGCGGCGAGCGCATCGGTCATGCGCTGCGAGTCGTAGACGTTCATCTGGCAGCCATAGGTCTTCACGAAGACCTTCTTGGCCGCGCCCGATCCGGCGGCGACAGCCTCGCCCGAGGTTGCGGGCATGATTTCAAACATATCGTCGAGTTCCATGCCGCGCCTATTAACGCCTTTCAGCGGCAAAAAACAGACGTTTCGCGCATTGGCGGGCCCACCACCTTTCGGCAGCCAATGACCGTGCGTCCCATCTTCATGACGGGGCGTCCCAACGTGTGGTCGCAATGGTGACGGAACGATCTGACCGTGTCAGAACCGAATGATCTGCTGGTGCGGCATGAATCCACTGTTTGCGCCCGCTCAACCTAGGGCTATTCATGAAAGCGTTTTTTCTCGCGACGACATTCTTGTTTGCCGTTGCCGGCAGCGCGCTCGCGGCTGATGCCGTCGTCCACGAACCGACGCCTGAACTCGCCCCTGCGGGCTTTGCCTGGACAGGCGGTTATATCGGCGGTCAGATCGGATATGGGTTTGGCAGCACTGACTACGATTACGACTACTTCGGCGGCGCTTTCGACTACAGTCACGATCCAGACGGTTTCCTCGGGGGCATTTACGCCGGCTACAATCACCAGTTCGCCAACAGAGTGATGCTAGGCGTCGAGGCGGATATTGCCTGGAGCGGCCTCAAAGGCTCTACTCTGGCGCCGGGCAATAGCAACTTCTCAGCCACGACAAAGATCGACCTGACCGGCTCGGCCCGGCTGCGGCTAGGCTACGCTATGGACCGCCTGCTGCCCTATGTGACGGGTGGCGTCGCTTTCGGCAAGTTCAGTTTCGATGAATACATTCAGGGCGATCTATGGGGCAGCGCCGACGAAAATCTT
>MEEF01000118.1 GCA_001724355.1 Mesorhizobium sp. SCN 65-20
AAGCCGGAGTGCGTCGGCGCGCCGGATGGGGTGTTTTCGGGGGCATCGGTCACGATGCGGTCTCCTCGTTCTTCCACACGCCCTCGCGCAACAGCACGGCGGCGGCGGCATTCTGTTCGGCCTCGCGCTTGGAGCGGCCGGTGCCGGTGGCAGGCAAATAATTCCCCACCCGCACGCTGACGGTGAAGACGGGGTCGTGGTCGGGGCCGACGCGGCTCTCGATCTGGTAGGCGGGCACGGCACTCGCGGCCTGGTGCGCCCATTCCTGCAGTTCGGTCTTGGGATCGCGGCGGGCGGCACCCACGGCCTGCGCGCGCGGCTTCCAATATTTGTGGATGAAGCGCTTGGCCGCATCGAGCCCGCCGTCGAGATAGATCACGGCGATCAGCGATTCAAGCGCATCGGCACGCAGGTTGACACGCTTGCGCTCGGCGAGGTTGCGCACTTCCGAGCCGGCGCGGATCAGTTCGGCAAGACCGATCACGTCGGCGATCTCGGCCAGCGCCTCGGCGTTGACCAGCGCATTGAGGCGGACCGACAGTTCGCCCTCCGGAGCCTCGGGGAACGCCTCGAGCAGCATGTCGGCGACGGCGAGGCCGAGCACCCGGTCGCCCAGGAACTCGAAGCGCTCGTAGTCGACGCCCGCATTCGCACTGCGCGCGCTGCCATGTGTCAGCGCACGCTGCAGGCGCTTGTGGTCGCGAAAGACATGGCCGGTGCGGAGTTGCAGCGCATCGGCTAGTTCGGTGGCTGTGAGCCGCTTCGCAGGCATACCTATCGGACTGCGTTGAACAGGCGCGAGGCGCGCATCTCGGTCGGCCACTTCCAGAGTTCCAGCGGGCTCGCTCCGTTGGCGATCGAGAAGAAGATGATGTTGGCGCGGCCGACGAGGTTCTCGCCAGGCACGAAGCCGACGGTGAAGCGGCTGTCGGTCGAGTTGTCGCGGTTGTCGCCCATCATGAAGAAGTGGCCTTCGGGCACCACGAACTCGCGCGTGTCGTCGCCGATCGAGTTCGGCGTCAGGTCGAGCGTGTCGTAGGAAACACCGTTCGGCAGCGTCTCGCGGTAGACGTCGACCGGGCGGTTGACCTCGGTGATGTCCGGATTGTCGATCTGGCCGACCTTCTCGCGCGGCACCGCCGTGCCGTTGATGTAGAGCTCGCCGCCCTTCATCTGCACCCGGTCGCCCGGCAGGCCGATCACGCGCTTGATGTAGTCGAGCGACGGGTTCGGCGGGAACTTGAACACGACCACGTCGCCGCGCTCGGGATCGCTGCCGAAGATGCGGCCGGAGAACAGGTTGGGCGACAGCGGCAGCGAATAGCGCGAATAGCCGTAGGCCCACTTGGTGACGAACAGATAGTCGCCTTCGAGCAAGGTCGGCCGCATCGAACCCGACGGGATCGAGAAAGGCTGGAACAGGAAGGTGCGGATGACCAGCGCAAGCAGCAACGCCTGGACGATGACGCTTACGGTCTCGCCGAGCCCGCCGGACTTCTTCTGTTTTTCAGCCACGCTCATATCGTCCTCGATTGTAGGTCGCGATGGGTATAAGGGCTCGCAGGCCCGGGGGCAATGTCTCTGCCGCCGCCAAGACGCCACGAAAATGGCGGTTATTCGGCAGGCAGCGCCTCGATGATCACAAAGGCCTGCGCCAGCGGAAAATCGTCGGTGATGGTCAGGTGCACCACCGCGCGGTGCCCCTCAGGCATGATCGCCGCAAGCCGTCGCGCAGCACCCCCGGTCAGTTCCATGGCCGGGCGCCCGCCGGGCAGGTTGACCACGCCCATGTCGGTCCAGAACACGCCCTCGGCGATACCGCAGCCCAGCGCCTTGGCGCAGGCCTCCTTGGCGGCGAAGCGCTTAGCGTAAGACGCCAGCCGCCCTCGCCTGCCTTCGGCCCGTTCCTGCTCGGCTGCCGTGAAGATGCGCTTGATGAAGCGCTCGCCATGGCGCTCGATCGACTTCTCGATCCGCCTGATGTCGACGAGGTCGCTGCCGATGCCGACGATCATGGGCCTCGCCCTCAGATGTTCCGGCTGCCTGGCTTCACCGGCGGGATCGCGGCCAGTTCGGGCGGCAGCTGGTCGGCCGGATAGGCCGGCACCTCGTACTCGGCGAGTGCCACCAGCGGTACGCCGACATCGGACTTTCCGGCCGAGCGGTCGATGATGCAGGCCGCGGCCACCACCTCGGCGCCGAGCTCGCGCAGGCACTCGATCGTCTCGCGGATCGACAGGCCCGTGGTGACGATGTCCTCGACGATGACGACGCGTGCGCCCTTCTCGATCTCGAAGCGGCGCAGGCGGAAGGTGCCCTGCTCGCGCTCGACCCAGATCGCCGGCACATGCAGGTGACGCGAGGTCTCATAGGCCGGGATCAGGCCGCCAATCGCGGGGCCCACCACATAGTCGATGTCGCCTGCCACCTCGGCGCGGATCTTCTCGGCCAGCGCCTTGCACAGCGCCTCGGTCTTATCGGCATGCATGAAGACGCGCGCCTTCTGCAGGAACACCGGACTGCGCAGGCCCGAGGTCAGGATGAAGTGGCCCTCGAGCACGGCACCCGCCGAGCGGAAGATGTCCAGGACTTCGCTTGTCTGCATGCTTGTCTTTCCTGTCGTCGTGCAGCCTTGCGGCCGCCTGTCAGCCGTTGACGCGGCGGGCGTCGCTGACGCTGCTGTTTTCCTTGAGCTGGGAGATCAGCCGGTTCAAGTGCTTGAGGTCCCAGACCTCGAGGTCGATGAGCATTTCGGTGAAGTCGGGCGCGGTGCGCACCATCGACAGCGAGTGGATGTTGGCGTCGTTGGCCGCCACCACCTGGGCGATGTCGGCGAGCGAACCCGGCGCATTGATCGCAGTGACCGTGATGCGCGCCGGGAAACGCTCCTTCGAGTCCTCGTCGAGATCCCAGCGCACGTCGATCCAGCGCTCCGGCTGGTCGTCGAAGGCCATCAGCGAGGGCGACTGGATCGGATAGATGGTGATGCCCGATCCCGGCTGCATGATGCCGACGATGCGGTCGCCCGGCACCGCCCCTTCCGGTGCGAACTTCACCGGCAGGTCGCCGCTGACGCCGCGGATCGGCACCGCCGGCCCCCAGCGCTTGGACTCCTTGCGCTGCGCCGGCGTCGAGCCCCTGCCCGGTATCTGGAACAGCATGCCGGCGGCGTTGCGGATCTTCGACCAGCCCTCCTCGCGCTGCTTGGGCGTCGTGGGCGTGGCACGCTCTTCCTTGTAGTCGGGGAATACCGCGCGCACCACGTCGTTGGAGGACAGTTCGCCACGACCGACCGCCGCCAGCACGTCCTCGATGTCCTTGCGCGCCAGGCGATGCAGCACCGGCTTCAGGCTCTCCTTGGAGAATTTCTTTTCGGCGCGCTCGAAGGCGCGTTCCAGGATTCGCGTGCCGAGCCCCGAATATTGCTTGCGGATGGCGTTCTTGGTGGCGCGCCGGATCGCCGCGCGCGCCTTGCCGGTGACAACGATGGCCTCCCAGGCGGCCGGCGGCACCTGCGCCTTGGAGCGGATGATCTCGACCTCGTCGCCGTTCTTGAGCTCGGTCATCAGCGGCATGACGCGGCCGTTGACCTTGGCGCCCACGCATGTGTCGCCGACGTCGGTGTGCACGGCATAGGCGAAGTCGATGGGGGTCGCGCCGCGCGGCAGCGCGATCAGCATGCCCTTGGGCGTGAAGCAGAACACCTGGTCCTGGAACAGCTCCAGCTTGGTATTCTCGAGGAAATCCTCGGGGCTGTCGCCTTCCGCCAGCTGCTCGATGGTCCGCCGCAGCCAGCCATAGGCGTTGGTGTCCTTGGAGATCTGGTGGCCGGCGCCGTTGAGCTTCGCCACGCTGTCCTTGTAGATCGAGTGCGCCGCCACGCCGTATTCAGCGACCGTGTTCATCTCGCGAGTGCGGATCTGCAGCTCGATGCGCTGGCGCGAGGGCCCCACGATGGTGGTGTGGATCGAGCGGTAATCGTTCTGCTTGGGCGTCGAGATGTAGTCCTTGAAGCGCCCCGGAACCATCGACCAGGTCGTATGGATGGCGCCCAGCGCCCGATAGCAATCCTCCAGGCTGTCGACGATGACGCGGAAGCCGAAGATATCCGACAGCTGCTCGAACGAGAGCGCCTTGGTCTCCATCTTGCGGAACACCGACCACGGCTTCTTCTGCCGGCTCGTGACCGTCGCCTTGATCGCGTATTTCTCGAACAGCTGCGACAGCGACTTCTCGATGTCGACGAGCACGCCCTTGTTGCGCTCGAAAAGGTCCTTCAGCCGCTCGGTGACCGTCCGGTAGGCTTCGGGGTTGATGTAGCGGAAGGCGAGTTCCTCGAGCTCTTCGCGCATTCCCTGCATGCCCATGCGGCCGGCAAGCGGCGCATAGATGTCCATCGTCTCCTCGGCGATGCGCAGCCGCTTGCCTTCCGGCACGTGATGCAGCGTGCGCATGTTGTGGAGACGGTCCGCAAGCTTGACCAGCAGCACGCGAACGTCTTCCGAGATCGCCAAGAGCAGCTTGCGCAGGTTTTCCGCCTGCTCGGCCTTCTTGGAGACGAGGTCGAGCTTCTTGAGCTTTGTCAGCCCCTCGACCAGCTTGCCGATGTCGGGCCCGAACAACTCGTCGATCTCGTCGCGCGTGGCCGAGGTGTCCTCGATCGTGTCGTGCAGCAGGGCAACCGCGATCGTCGCCTCGTCGAGATGCATGTCGGTGAGGATCGCCGCGACTTCCAGCGGATGCGAGAAATAGGGATCGCCCGAAGCCCGGCGCTGGTGGCCATGCTTCTGCATGGCATAGACATAGGCCTTGTTGAGAAGCCCCTCGTTGACGTCAGGCTTGTAGCGCTGAACGCGCTCGACAAGCTCATACTGACGCATCATGGCCGGCTTCCCAAAACTTGAAATGAATCATGCGCCGCAAGGACTTGCGACGCATGTCATAGATAGCCACGAATGCTGCGGCGCGGAAGGGCCGAAGACCCCTATTGTGCCGCAGAAGACCTTTTTTGCGCGTCCTCCGCAGCGCGGAGGATGCAGCCAGGCTCAGTAGTCGTCGCTCTTCTCGGGAGCAACCAGGCCCTCGATGCCGGCCAGAAGGTCCTCTTCGGTCATGCGGTCGAAGGTGATGTTCTCTTCCGGCTCTTCGGTGTCCATGGCAGCGACGGTCTGGTCGGCCGCCTCGGGAGCTTCCGCCTCCGGCTCGTCGACCTCGACATGCTTCTGCAGCGAGTGGATCAGGTCTTCCTTGAGATCGTCGGGCGACAGCGTCTCGTCGGCGATCTCGCGCAGCGCCACGACGGGGTTCTTGTCGTTGTCGCGCGGAACGGTGATCTGCGCGCCCTGCGAGATCAGGCGGGCGCGGTGGCCGGCGAGAAGCACCAGCTCGAAGCGGTTGTCGACCTTATCAATGCAGTCTTCAACGGTTACGCGGGCCATGAAGTGCCCCTTTCATGCATGGATTTGACGGAAAGCTGGCGCGTGCCTTAACCCGAAAGGCCACGGAATTCAAGCATCATGCCCGAGCTCCGTAAAGCCCAAGCGGGTCGCATGCTGCACCGCCCACCACTTTTTTTGCTGCATTGCCACCTTCCCCCTCTTGGAATGAGCGACCTCGGGCGATATTTCCGAACGTGGGGGAAGGCTTTGTTCAAGGGGGAGTAGGGCACACGACACCAGCTATTTGGCGACAGCCTATTTCAACAAGGAAATTTTCCTATGTTTGATCCTCGTGAAAAAATCGCACTATTCATCGACGGAGCCAATCTCTACGCCACGTCCCGCTCCCTCGGCTTTGACATCGATTATCGCAAACTGCTCGCAAGCTTCCAGAAGCGCGGCTACCTCCTGCGCGCCTATTATTACACGGCGCTCATCGAGGACCAGGAATACTCCTCGATCCGTCCGCTCATCGACTGGCTCGACTACAACGGCTTCAAGGTCGTCACCAAACCGGCCAAGGAATTCACCGACGCCACCGGCCGCCGCAAGATCAAGGGCAACATGGACATCGAACTCACCGTCGATGCCCTGGAACTGGCCGACGTCGTCGACCACTATGTCATCTTCTCGGGCGACGGCGACTTCCGCACGCTCGTCGAGGCGCTGCAGCGGCGCGGCAAGAAGGTCAGCGTGGTCTCGACCATGACCTCCCAGCCGCCGATGATCTCCGACGACCTGCGTCGCCAGGCCGACCACTTCATCGACCTGATGTCGCTGAAGGCCGAAGTCGGCCGTGAACCATCCGAACGCCCGGTCCGCAAGCCCGACCCGGTAGAACCGCCCGCCGAAGAGATTTGATGCTGTCCTCCCTGCCTGCCCTGCCGGTCGATCCCGACCGGAACTGTCCCTTGTGCCCGCGCCTTCACGGCTTCATCGCCGGATGGCGCGAGCGTGAGCCCGGCTGGTACAACGCGCCGGTACGCTCCTTCCTGCCCCCGGAAGGAGAAGACAGCGTGCGATTCCTGATCGTCGGGCTTGCGCCCGGGCTGCGCGGAGCGAACCGGACCGGCCGTCCCTTCACCGGCGACTATGCGGGGGATCTCCTCTACGCCACGCTCAAGCGCTTCGGCATGGCGCGCGGCGAGTTCGAGGCACGGCCCGACGACAGCCTGGAACTCATCGGCACCGCAATCACCAATGCGGTGCGCTGCGTACCGCCAGAGAACAAGCCGGTCGGTGCCGAGATCAACACCTGCCGCACGTTCCTCGTGCCGACCATCGCACGCTTTCCCAACCTGAAGGCAATCCTCACGCTCGGCGCGATCGGCCACCAGTCGACCGTGCGGGCGCTCGGCGCACGCGTGGCGGCGGTACCGTTCAAGCACGGCGCCCGTCACGACGTCGGCAGGCTGGCCGTGTTCTCTAGCTATCATTGCTCGCGCTACAACACCAACACCGGCGTCCTGACGGAAGAGATGTTCGTCAACGTCTTCAGCGACGTGGCTGATTTCCTGCGGAAATAATTCGCGCATCGTTTTGCTGCAGCGCGACGCCAGACAACGAAAAAAGTCCGATCGCGCACCGGGCACGATCGGACAGCAGACTTACACATGGTCGGCGGCGACACAGTGGTCGGCGGGCCGCAGCCGGAGCATCCCGATGAAGGTCCGGCTGGCAACTGTCCAACCGGTCTTCGGCAGGATCATGCCCCGGCCAGAAGCCCTGCCCCGGCAATTGCAGGATAGGGCCCCTAAGCTCAGCCGCCCCAACCTTTACCCGGGAGGAACCCCTTGCCCCTCGGCATGCCGATGGCGCCGGTCCTGCCCGGTCCACCAGCCAGCAGGACAACGTCATCCTTTGCCGCCTGCTCGTTGATCGCGGCCTTGGAGGTCGCTTCTTTTGCCACCGGCACAGCGGCGAATGCCACCGGCGTCAGGATCAGTGTCGCCGCCACTGCCATTATAATCGTCTTCATTGATCTGTTCCTTTCACTGATATCGGCCGCCTGCCGCATGTCTGGCACTGCCCCCAGTGCAACACGCGCCTGCACCAGAGACGCGGCCACTCCAGAGACGTGGGCGCCGGTCCAAGTGGGTCCAGCCTCAACCGTAGGTGGATTTGCGGTTGTTGCCGCCCCGGTCACGCGAACCTGTAGAAGGCTTGCCGGGTTTGTTGACACCCCCCGCCAACTGGACGCCTTCGCCCTTCACCTGCCCATTGCTGATCGTCTTCGAGCCGGCTTCGTTCATCACCGGCGCTGCGGCATAGGCCGCCGGCGCCAGCATCAGCGACAGCGCTGCCGCCATCATCATCGTCTTCATTCCTCTGCTCCCTTCATCGGCCAACCGACCGCCACTGGCGCACCCCCGCCCGTGCTGAACCGCAGCGCGCCGAAAATGCGGTCCGCATCGAGGAATGGCCCGAATCCTTGCGGCAGGGCATNCCTTGCGGCAGGGCATACGGCACCTGCCGTATTTCGGCGTCATCTCTGGAGGTGCCCGGCGTGTTGGTTAACTGTCGCTTGCCGCATAGCCGTTGCCGCAAAGGCTCGGAGGCTTGCGCTCGCCGCTGCGGGGGTGGAAAGGACTTCCACGTTCGGATGAGTTTTCTCTCCTTTACGGGAGATGGGCCAGGAAGGGGGGCGCGATAGTTGCGATCTTTTCTTGTCCGTCAGCTCGGTTGGACCTTCACGGCATGGATCCCCGGGTCTCCGCAGTTCGCTTCGCTCCTGCTCCGCCCGAGGATGACGAAGACGTTGGGCTCGCAGCTATTCATCGACGTCTGTCACTGGCAGGGAGCATCCGTATTCAGTTGCGGAGAACTCCCTGACAAGCGCAAACTTTCAAGCCTGCCAAGCCAACCTTGGAGATTAGCCTAGAGTTCCCATACCTTCGTCATCCTCGGGCGGAGCAGGAGCGAAGCGAACTGCGGAGACCCGGGGATCCATGCCGTGAAATGACAACTGCCGCTGCGGTGCAGGATTACTCACGATCCACGCGTAACCTGTCACCATCTGTCAGCAATCCGCGTGGACAAACCGCGCGGTTTTTCCACGCCCCAAAAACCCTCCCGTATCATTCCCCTCGCGATCTTCCACGGGACCCCGGTGCGCACCGGGCATCGGGGGGAAGCGTCGGTGCCGGGCTGGCGGGAAGTCGGTTCTCCTTGCTGGGTGATGAGCCCCCAAGCCCGGGCCTTGCGGCGGCTGACGGCGGCAACGCCGAGGCGACTGAGCGGGGCAAGCAGCCGGGCGGGGCGCGAACGTCGCGCCATTTA
>MEEF01000119.1 GCA_001724355.1 Mesorhizobium sp. SCN 65-20
ATCTCAGGCCGCTACGGCGCGAAACATCCATCCTCGCAGCGTGATCACCATACGTTCTCAAAAGTCGGACAGATTCAACACTTTCGTGTCGTGACGCCAGGAAAGACATGGTCAGGCTCCAATCACGTGCCGGACGACGAAGACGGTGGCAAAGGCAGTTGCCATGAAGACGAGCGTCGCGACGAACGAACGGACGGAAAGGCGCGAGAGGCCGCAGACGCCATGGCCGCTGGTGCAGCCATTGCCGTAGACGGAGCCGAACCCGACCAGAAGCCCCGCAACGGCCATGAGCGGCAGGTTGGAGGAGACGCTTTGCAGCACCGGTGACCCGGTTGCGAAGGCATAAGCCAGAGGAGCCGCCACGATGCCTAGGACGAAGCCAAGTCGCGACAGGAAGGCACGGTCGCCATAGGGCGGCATCAGGCGCCCCGCGATGCCGCTGATGCCGGCAATGCGACCTTCCCACGCCATCAACAGGACGGCCGAAAGGCCGATCAGCACGCCGCCGATGGTGGAGGCGATGGGGGTAAACTCGGTCATTTCCAGTTCTTTCAGTTTTCGCCGCTCATTCGGCGGAAGCGTCGGGCGCGCAGAACATGCGATAGAGCAATGCCACTATCGCCCTGACCCTCTCGTCGGCCAGCCGGTAGTAGACTGATTTCGATTCCTTGCGGCCGACGATCAGGCCCGCGTCGCGGAGTTCCGCCAATTGCTGGGACAAGCCCGGCTGGCGTATCCCCAGGCCCTCCTCGAGTTCGCGCACCGAACGCTCTCCCTCGACCAGGGCACAGGCGATCATCAGCCGGTTTGGGTTGGCGAGCTTCTTGAGAAACTCGGAGGCTTCGCCTGCCCTATCGAGCAGTTCGGAGACCGTCGCTTCCCTTGCCATCGCTACCCCCAATTGGCGCCCGGAAGCGCATCGAGCGGGAACCTCAGGTAGCGCCGGCCGTTGCCTTCCGGCTCGGGCAGCCGACCGCCATTGATGTTGATCTGCAGCGCGTGAAGGATGAGCTTGGGCATCGGCAGCGTGCGGTCGCGCGCTTCGCGGACCTCGACGAACTCCGCTTCGGTCAGCAGCTTCGAGATGTGCGTGTTGCGCGCCTTCTGCTCGGCAACCGTGCTTTCCCACCTGGGTTCGCGCCCCCCCGGCTGGTAGTCGTGGCCCGTGAACAGCCTCGTCTCGTCGGGGAGCTCCAGTATTTCCTGAATCGACTGCCACAGGCGCTTTGCGCTGCCGCCCGGAAAATCGGCACGCGCCGTGCCGCTGTCGGGCATAAACAGCGTGTCGTGTACGAAGGCCGCGTCGCCGATCACGTAGGTGATCGAGGCAAGGGTGTGTCCCGGCGAAAACAGCACTTTCGCCGGAATCTCACCGATCGAGAACGTGTCGCCGGCGGCGAACAGCCTGTCCCATTGCGAACCGTCTTCGGCGAGTTCATGCCAGTTGTAGATGCCCTTCCAGAGCTTCTGGACATCGGTGACATGCTCGCCGATGGCAGTCGGCGCGCCCGTCTTCGACTTGAGGTAGCGGGCGGCCGAGAAGTGGTCGGCGTGCGGATGGGTGTCGAGAATCCACTCGACCGTCAGTCCCCGCACTTCGATGAAGTCGAGGATGCGGTCGGCATTCGTCGTCGCCGTCGCGCCCGACTTCTCGTCGAAATCGAGCACCGGATCGATGATCGCGCATTTCTTCGTCGACGGGTCGGTGACGACGTACTGCACGGAGAAAGTGCGAGGATCGAAGAAGGCGGTGACTTCGGGACTGTGCATTGTGCTCACCCAGTGCTTCTGTGTTCAGGAATTGTTGCGAAGCCAGTCCTTGGCGCCGGAAAGGTTGATACCGAGCCCCGCCCCGAGCGCATCAAGTTCGGCTGCGTCAAGCTTGCCGTCCAGCACCTCGCCGATGGCCCATAGGCTCAAGGAGCGCATGCCCGACTTGCAGTGCGCCAGCACGGGACCATCCGAAGCGGCAACGGCGGACTGAAATTCCCGCACGGCTTCCTTGGTGATCTGCCCCGGAACAACCGGAATATGCACCAGATCCATGCCGAGGCCGGCGGCGACTTCCACGGACCGGGCCAATGGCGGCTGCGTGGGATCTTCGTTTTCGGGCCGGTTGTTGATGACGCGGCGAACGCCGCGCTCCCGCGCCCCGCCAAGATCAGCCTCGCTTGGCTGCCCCGAAATCCAGAGTTTCTCGGTAACCTGCTTCATCATGCAATCCTTGCTCGCGTGTCCGTCATCGGTCACAACGATTACATAATAATGATTGCATTTATTTGCAAGTGAATTCGAGGGATGCCTTTCGGCTATTCGTTCCGCTCGCGGCGCAGCTTCGACCAATAGTCGAGCCGTTTCCTGATCTCGCGCTCGAAACCGCGCTCGGGCGGATCGTAGAAGGTCTGGCGGCCCATCTTCTCGGGGAAATAGTCCTGCCCCGAAAAGGCATCCGGCTCATCGTGATCGTAGCGATAGCCGGCGCCGTAGGCCTCTTCCTTCATGAGCTTGGTCGGCGCATTGAGGATGTGCTTGGGCGGCAGCAGCGAACCATGCTCCTTGGCAGCCCGTGTCGCGGCCTTGAACGCGTTGTAGACCGCATTCGACTTGGGCGCGGTGGCGAGATAGACGCAAGCTTGGGCGAAGGCGAGTTCGCCTTCAGGCGAGCCGAGATAATCGTAGGCGTCCTTGGCGGCGTTTGCGATCACCAGGGCCTGCGGATCGGCCAGGCCAATGTCCTCCACCGCCATGCGGACAAGACGCCGCCCCAGATAGAGCGGATCCTCCCCGGCGTCGAACATGCGAGCGAGATAGTAGAGCGCTGCGTCCGGGTCCGAGCCGCGCACCGACTTGTGCAGGGCAGAAATCAGGTTGTAGTGCCCGTCCTGGCCCTTGTCGTAGATCGGCGCACGGCGCTGTACCACGCGCAGCAGCCCCTCCGGATCGAAGATCTCGCCCGGCTTGGCGGCGCGCCACACCTCTTCGGCGAGCGTCAGCGAGGCCCGGCCGTCGCCATCGGCCATGCGCAGCAGCATCGCCCTCGCCTCCGCGTCGAGCGGCAGCGGCTTGCCTTCGGCCTGTTCCGCACGCTCGAACAGATGCGCGATGCTGTCCTCGCCGAGCGACTGGAACACCAGCACCCTGGCGCGCGACAGCAAGGCGGCGTTGAGTTCGAAGGACGGGTTCTCCGTCGTCGCCCCGACGAGGACGATGGTACCGTCCTCCATCACAGGCAGGAAGGAATCCTGCTGGGCGCGGTTGAAACGGTGGATCTCGTCCACGAACAGAAGAGTCTGGCGTCCGTTGGATCGCCGCAGCCGCGCCGTCTCGAAGACCTTCTTGAGGTCGGCGACGCCCGAGAAGATCGCGGAGATCTGCTCGAAGGCCAGGCCGGTCTCGCCTGCGAGCAGGCGCGCGACGGTCGTCTTGCCCGTGCCGGGCGGACCCCAGAAGATCATCGAGCCGAGGGACCCGGACCGGATCATGCGCGTGAGCACGCCGTCCTCGCCGGTCAGGTGCTCCTGCCCGACCACGTCACCGAGGCTGGCCGGCCGGAGCCGATCGGCGAGCGGCCGTCCAGGCGGCGCCTTCTCCGGTCGGTCCGGTTCGAACAGGTCGGCCATTCGTTTCCTCAGTAGCGAAGCATCTGCCGCATCAGCCGGCCATCACGCTCCACAGTGAAGCGCCACCAGCGGGAATCCGCCTCGGCCAGTTGCTGGAGCTTCTGCGCCGTGTCGATCACCTCGCCATTGAGCTCGCGCACGATATCGCCGCGCTGGAAACCGAAGCCGGCCGCAGGCGAGCCGCCATCGACTGAGACGATCACGACGCCCTTGGTGCCGGTCGGCACGCGCAGCCGCTGCGCGAGCCTGGGCGAAAGTTCTGCCACCTTGGCACCGGCAAAGGGACTGCGACCACGCAGCAAGACCTCGGCGGCGCTGGTGCCCTCCGGCGCGCGCTCGAGTGCGATCTCGATCGACTTCTCCTCGCCCTTGGTCAACACGGACAGCGTCGCCTTGCCGCCGATCGGCTGGGTCGCGAGGCGATAGTCCAGCGCCTCCATGTGCTCGACCGGCTTGCCGTTGAAGGAAAGCACGACATCGCCCGGCTTGAGGCCAGCACGCGCCGCGGGTCCGTTCTCGTCCACCGACGAGATCAGGGCACCCGTCGGATGCTCCATGCCGAGCGATTCGGCGATCTGGGCGGTCACCGGCTCGAAGGTTGCGCCCACGAACGGCCGCTCGAAGAACTCGGCGCCACTCTTGGCCGCGTCGACGAAGGCGCGAACCATGTTGGCGGGAATGGCGAAACCGATGCCTATGGAGCCGCCGCTGCGGCTGAAGATCGCCGTATTGATGCCGACGAGCTGGCCGCCCATGTTGATGAGCGCGCCGCCCGAATTGCCCGGATTGATGGCGGCATCGGTCTGGATGAAGAAGCTCGAGTCGGCGACACCAATGTGGGTACGCGCGAGAGCCGAGACGATGCCGCTGGTCGTGGTCTGGCCGACGCCGAACGGATTGCCGATCGCGAGCACCAGGTCACCGACCTGCAATGCGTCGGAATCGCCGATCGGAACGGTCGGGAACGGCTTGTCGGAATCGATCTTCAGCACCGCGAGATCGAGCGTCTCGTCCTTGAGCAGCACCTTGCTGGCGAATTCGCGGCCGTCCGACAGCGCCACCTTCACCTGGTCCGCGTCCTTGACGACATGATAGTTGGTGACGACGACGCCGCTGGGATCGACCAGCACGCCCGAGCCGAGGGAGGACCGCTGGCGCGGACCCGATCGGCCGAAGAACTGCTCGAAGAACGGATCGCCCTCGAAGGGCGAGCGCACGTTCACCTGCTGCGAGGCATAGACGTTGACGACGGCCGCCGCCGTATCTTTGACCAAAGGCGCAAAGGAAAGCTGCATCTCCTCGCGGCCGAACGGTACGCGGCGGTCCGGACCGGGCGTGGCTTCGCCATTGCCCTTGCCCCCGCTCAGCAGGTCGGTCAGCACATCCGAAAGGCCGGGGTCCGGATTGGCTGCCGGCGCTTCCTGCGCGGCGGCTGCCCCGGCGAAGGTCATCCAGGCGCCCAGAACGAGCAGGGCAAATCGTTTCGCACGCATGGCGAATCCTCCAACGCAAAGTCGGCGCCATTGTCCCGACGATTGTGCAAAATGAAAGGCTGATAAGCCAGCGAAAGCGCTAATTTCCGGATAGTTGGGCTACGCAGCGGAAGAGGTGCTGAAGCTTGTCACGCCTGCCCAAAACAAAAGGGGCCGCAAGGGCCCCTTCGTTCATAACATCGATGCGAAAGCGCTTATGCCGCTTCTGCTTCGTTGGCAGCCTCAGCCTCGAGGCGAGCGCGGTCGCCGGCGCCCTTGGCCGACGTGTCGCGATCGACGAACTCGATGACTGCCATGGCAGCGTTGTCACCGCGGCGGAAGCCAGCCTTCATGATGCGCAGGTAGCCGCCGTTGCGCTCGGCGTAACGCGGCGCGACGACGTCGAACAGACGCTTCACGACGTTCTCGTTGCCGATCTGGGCGATCACCTGGCGGCGGGCATGCAGGTCGCCGCGCTTGCCAAGGGTAACCAGCTTCTCGACGATCGGACGCAGGTCCTTCGCCTTCTCGAGCGTGGTCACGATCTGCTCGTGCTCGATCAGCGAGACCGAGAGGTTGGCGAACATGGACTTGCGGTGGCTTACGCTGCGGGCGAAGCGACGGCCTTTAAAACCGTGGCGCATGGCTCTTTTCCTTCTTTAAGTTGTTCAAGAGGCCACGGCCTCTGATGGTTTTCCGCAAGGCCGTCGGACCGGAGTATCCGGTCCTCGGAACCTTGCTCGACTAAGTCTTCTTAGTACTGGTCTTCGTAACGCTTGGCGAGGTCTTCGATGTTTTCCGGCGGCCAGTCCTGCACTTCCATACCGAGGTGCAGACCCATAGCGGCCAGAACTTCCTTGATCTCGTTGAGCGACTTGCGGCCGAAATTCGGGGTGCGCAACATCTCGGCTTCCGTCTTCTGGATCAGGTCGCCGATGTAAACGATGTTGTCGTTCTTGAGGCAGTTGGCCGAACGCACCGAAAGCTCGAGCTCGTCGACCTTCTTGAGCAGCGCCGGGTTGAAGGCGAGTTCCGTGACCTGCTCGGCCGCGGCTTCCTTCTGGGGCTCCTCGAAGTTAACGAACAGCGCAAGCTGGTCCTGCAGGATGCGGGCAGCGAAAGCCACCGCGTCCTCGCCCGTGATCGAACCGTCGGTCTCGATGGTCATGGTCAGCTTGTCGTAGTCCAGAACCTGGCCCTCACGGGTGTTCTCGACCTTGTACGAAACCTTCTTGACCGGCGAGTAGAGGCTGTCGACCGGGATGAGCCCGATCGGAGCGTCTTCCGCGCGGTTGCGCTCGGCAGGAACGTAGCCCTTGCCGGTGTCGACCGTGAACTCCATGCGGATCTCGGCGCCCTCGTCGAGGGTGCAGATCACGTGGTCGGGGTTCAGGATCTCGACGTCGCCCACGGTCTGGATGTCGCCGGCGAGCACCGCACCCGGGCCCTGCTTGCGAACGACCATGCGCTTCGGACCATCGCCTTCCATGCGGATAGCGATTTCCTTGATGTTCAGCACGATGTCGGTCACGTCCTCGCGGACGCCGCCGATCGACGAGAACTCGTGCAGCACGCCGTCGATCTGGACGGCGGTGACGGCAGCGCCGCGCAGCGACGACAGCAGCACACGGCGCAGAGCATTGCCCAGCGTCAGGCCGAAGCCACGCTCGAGCGGCTCGGCCACCAGCGTGGTCAGCGTCTTCTTCTTTGACGAGAACTCGATCTTGTTCGGCTTGATCAGTTCCTGCCAGTTTTTCTGAATCATATTCGCTTCCTTCCGTAGCCCCGCCACCATCCAATCGTGACGGGCGACCTGGAAGCCGCGGACGAACGCCTGAGGCGTCCGCGCGGCGGTGAAATAACCTTAGACGCGACGCTTCTTGCGCGGACGGCAGCCGTTGTGCGGGATCGGCGTCACGTCACGGATCGAGGTGATCGTGAAGCCGGCAGCCTGCAGCGCGCGGAGAGCCGACTCACGGCCGGAACCGGGGCCGCAAACCTCGACCTCGAGGGTGCGCATGCCATGCTCCTGGGCCTTCTTGGCAGCGTCTTCGGCAGCCATCTGGGCAGCGAACGGGGTCGACTTGCGCGAACCCTTGAAACCCTGGGCGCCGGCCGACGACCAGGCAATCGCATTGCCCTGCGCGTCGGAGATGGTGATCATAGTGTTGTTGAAGGTCGAATTCACGTGGGCAACGCCCGACGAGATGTTCTTGCGTTCGCGACGACGAACGCGAGCGGCTTCCTTAGCCATAGCAGTCCTTTCAGTTGATCTCTTCACCGCCGTAACGCCAGCGGCTACACCAGCCTGCATTTAAGGTGCCAGACCGAACACCCGCCCAAAAGGCGAAACCGGCGGGCCGAGACCCGCCGGGGAAACCTGATTACTTCTTCTTGCCGGCGATTGCCTTGGCCGGGCCCTTGCGGGTGCGCGCATTGGTGTGCGTGCGCTGGCCGCGGACCGGAAGCGAACGACGGTGACGCAGGCCGCGGTAGCAGCCGAGGTCCATCAGACGCTTGATGTTGATCGACACTTCGCGGCGCAGATCGCCTTCGACCTGGTAGTCGCGGTCGATCGTTTCGCGGATCGACAGGACTTCAGCGTCGGTCAGCTGGTTGACGCGACGCTCGGCCGGGATACCCACCTTCTCGATGATCTCCTGGGCGAACTTCTTGCCAATGCCGTGGATGTACTGAAGCGC
>MEEF01000120.1 GCA_001724355.1 Mesorhizobium sp. SCN 65-20
GACGAGCCGTCGTCCTGCATGGAGCTGATCGAGTTCGTCTCGGCGATGGGCCACACCATCGTCGCCGCCGGCAAGGGCAAGAACAACCCGCTCAACATCGACGCGGTGCCGCACGACTATGCCGAGGAAGCTCGGCGCCGCAACATGAACGTGCGCATGCTGGTCGAGTTCGTCGACGGCTCCAAGACCATGGTCGAGATGGCGGCGATCGCCAACGCCACGGGGCTCGTCCCCGACAAGGCGGGCATGCACGGCCCGGCGGCGACGCTGCCGGAACTCAACAAGGTGCTGGTCCCCGAAAAGGACGGCGGCGTGCTGACAAAGGTCGGCGTCGTCGACTATTCGATCGGCAAGGGCGTGGCGCCGGGCGTCTTCGTCATCGCCGACATGTCGCATCCGCGCATCCGCGAGCGCATGGAGGACCTGAAGATGGGCCACGGCCCGTATTTCACCTTCCACCGGCCCTATCACCTGACCTCGCTCGAGGTGCCTTTGACCTGCGCGCGTGTGGTGCTGCACGGCAAGGCCGACATGGTGCCGCTGGCAAAGCCGGTGGCGGATGTCTGCGCGGTGGCCAAGAAGGACCTGAAGCCCGGTGATGCGCTCGACGCTATCGGCGAATACACCTACCGCGCCTGGATCATGACGGCCTCAGAGGCACGCAGCGCCAAGGCCATCCCCTGCGGCCTGCTGCAGGGTGGTGTTGTCACCGCCCCGATCAAGAAGGGCGAACTCATCACCACTGCCAACGCCGCCGTCGCCCCCGGCTCCAAGATCGCCGAGCTGCGCGCGAGGCAGGACAGGCTGGTGTATGGAGCGGAGGCATAATCGTGGCCCAGGCTAAGACAAAGGACCTGCCGGCGGGCGCAAACCTGCCCTTCATCTACCGGGAATACAGCGCCGAGCGGCTGAAGCAGGCGCTGCACAAGATGTATCTCATCCGCCAGTTCGAAGAGGGCGCGGAAGAGTCCTACATGCGCGGCCTGATCCACGGCACGATGCACCTGTCCATCGGCCAAGAGGCGAGCGCCATGGGCATCTGCATGCCGCTCACCAATGACGACCAGATCACCTCGACCCATCGCGGCCATGGCCACTGCATCGCTAAGGGTGCCGAAGTGTCGAAGATGTTTGCCGAATTCTTCGGCAAGACCACGGGCTATTGCCGCGGCCGCGGCGGCTCGATGCACATTGCCGACGTCTCCACCGGCAATCTCGGCGCCAACGGCATCGTCGGCGGCGGCATTCCGATCGCGGTAGGTGCGGCACTGACCGCCAAGCGTCTGAAATCCGACCGCGTCGTCATCTCCTTCTTCGGCGACGGCGCCAACAATGAGGGTGCCTTCCACGAGGCGCTCAACATGGCCTCGCTGTGGAAGCTGCCAGTCATCTTCGTCTGCGAGAACAACGGCTACGGCATGTCGACCTCGATGGCGCGCTCGACCGCGGTACCGAATGTCGCCGACCGCGCCGCCGCCTATGCGATGCCGGGCGTGATCGTCGACGGCAACGTTCTGTCCGAAGTTGCCGAGGCCAGCCATGAGGCGGTGCGGCGTGCCCGGGCGGGGGAAGGGCCGACGCTGATCGAGTCCAAGACCTATCGCTATCGCGGGCACTCCAAGAGCGACCGCAACCGCTACCGGACCAAGGAAGAGATCGACGACTGGATGACCAACCGCGATCCCATCGTCCGCTACGAGAATGAACTGATGGAATTCGGCATCATCGACCAGGCCGGCATCGAGGCCATCCGCGAGGCGGTGGCGAAGGAGATCGCCGACGGCATCGAGTTCGCCAAGGCGAGCCCGTCGCCCGAGATCCGCAATCTCGAACGCTACGTCTACACGGAGACTGTGTGATGGATCAGGCCGTGCGCGAGCTGAGCTATGCCCAGGCGATCCAGGAAGCCATGGCGATCGCCCTTGAGACCGACGAGCGCGTCTTCCTGATGGGCGAGGACATCGGCGTCTATGGCGGCGCCTTCCAGGTGACCGGCGACCTGGTCGAGCGCTTCGGCGCCGACCGCGTCATCGACACGCCGATCTCGGAACTCGGTGGCGCCGGCGTCGCCGTGGGTGCGGCGGTAACCGGCCTCAGGCCCATATTCGAGTTCCAGTTCTCAGATTTCGCCACGCTCGCCATGGAGCAGATCGTCAACCAGGCCGCCAAGATGCGCTACATGCTCGGCGGCGCGGTGTCGGTGCCTGTGGTGATGCGTTTCCCGGCAGGCTCCGGCACGGGCGCCGCCGCCCAGCACAGCCAGAGCCTGGAAGCCTGGCTCGGCCATGTGCCCGGCCTCAAGGTGATCCAGCCGGCGACGCCGCACGACGTCAAGGGCATGCTGCTCGCAGCCGTCGCCGATCCCGACCCGGTGATGATCTTCGAGCACAAGCTGCTTTACAAGACCAAGGGCCCGGTGCCCGAGGGCTATTACACCGTGCCGATCGGCAAGGCCGAGATCCGTCGCGAGGGACGTGACCTCACCATCGTCGCCACCTCCATCATGGTGCACAAGGCGCTCGAAGCTGCCAAGACGCTCGAAGCCGAAGGCATCGACGTCGAGGTCGTCGACCTGCGCACCGTCCGGCCGATGGACAAGGAAACCGTCATCGAGAGCGTCAAGAAGACGTCGCGCCTGCTCTGCGTCTATGAAGGCGTGAAGACCCTTGGAGTCGGCGCCGAAGTCAGCGCCATGATCGCCGAGAGCGAGGCCTTCGATTTCCTCGACGCGCCGATCGTGCGCCTCGGCGGCGCCGAGACGCCGATCCCCTACAATCCGGAACTGGAAAAGGCGACCGTGCCGCAGGTGCCCGACATCCTAGCCGCCGCGCGCAGCCTCGCCACTGGGAGCCGCTAGGCCATGCCGGTCGAAGTCATTCTGCCCAAGGTCGACATGGACATGGCGACCGGGCGCATCTCGCGCTGGTATGTCGACGAAGGTGCCGTGGTCAAGAAGGGCGACCTGCTGTTCGAGATCGAGACCGACAAGGCGGCGATGGAAATCGACGCGCCGGCCTCGGGCACCATCCGCGATATCTCCGGCAAGGAAGGCATCGATATCCCGGTGGGCGAAGCCGTCGCCTGGATCTATGCTGAAGGTGAGGCTTCAAAGCCGGCTAAGGATATGTCTCCGGTGGCAGAGTTCGAGCGGACACCGGCTGCGCCGACCGTAGCCGCGACGAGCGCCTTGCCTGGTCTCGCCACGGCGAAATCAGCCCCCGCCACTCCATCCAATGGCGCCCGCGCCACCCCGCTTGCACGGCGTCTCGCGGCAAAGGCCGGATTGGAACTCGACGCCATAGCAGGCTCCGGCCCCAAGGGCCGCGTCATGCGCAAGGACGTCGAGGCGGCAATCTCGACGCCC
Organism: Mesorhizobium sp. SCN 65-20; assembly: GCA_001724355.1. Taxonomy (GTDB): domain Bacteria; phylum Pseudomonadota; class Alphaproteobacteria; order Rhizobiales; family Rhizobiaceae; genus Aminobacter. The sequence goes on from MEEF01000120.1 coordinate 3,365, forward strand.
ATGCTTGAGGCAAATTCTCCAGCCCAGCCGGACGCGATCGTTTCCAGGCCGGCCGCATCCTCCCAGCCTTGGCCGGCGCAACGTGCAGTCGGCACGACCCCGCTCAACCACGCCTGGCTGCGCCAGGGTGTGGGACGACCGATCGTGCTGATCCATGGTTTCGGCGCCGACCTCAACAGCTGGCGGCCGATGCTGGCAGTCGGCCCGGTCGACGCGCCGCTGCTGGCGCTCGACCTGCCCGGACATGGCGGATCGGCGCGCGAAGTTCCAGCCGATCTCGACGCCATCGCCGCGGATGTCGAGGCGACGCTGGCGGCGCTCGATGTCGGTCCGGCCCTGCTGGTCGGCCATTCCTTCGGCGCCGCCGTGGCGGCGACAGTTGCCGCGCGTGGCCATGCCGATCTGCGTGCACTGGCGCTGATCGCCCCGGCCGGCCTCGGCCCCGAGATCAACGGCGCCTTCCTGCGGGGCTTCGTGCGGGCCAAGAGCGAGGCGAGCCTGATGCCTTGGCTGCGTCAACTGGTTTCCGACGAGCAGGTGCTGTCGAAGCCTTTCGTCAATGCCACGCTGGCGCAGGCGGCGGACAGCGAGTTGCGCGCCGCACAGGGCGAAATAGCCGATCGGTTCTTCGCCGACGGCACCCAGACCTTCGACATCAGGGGGCTGCTGGCGGCCTTGCGTATTCCCGTGCGCGTCATCGTCGGCGCTAACGACAGGATCATTCCGGCGAGCCAGTCGGCTGGATTGCCGGGCGAAGTGGCACTGCACATGTTCCCCGCGACCGGTCACATGCCGCAAGTCGAGCGTCGCGAGCAGGTGCTGAAGATCCTGCTGGAGATGGCACGGGCGTAAGGGGCCGCCAGGGCATCGAAGAATGCCCCTCACCCTTACCCTCTCCCCGCACGGGAGAGGGGGGCATCAGCGTCGCGCTCGATCCTTCCCGCAGTTGCAACGGTTTCGCAGACGCCCAATGTCACCGCAGAAGACGCGCTGACGTCCAAGTTGCGTTCCTCTCCCCGTCCTTACGGGGAGAGGATGCCGGCAGGGCAGGTGAGGGGCAGCGCCAGCGTCGCCGCTGCAGACGCCGGCCCGCCTCAAATAAACCCGCGCTCGCCTAGCGCCACTGCAACCTCTTCCCAGCTCCTGCACACGGCCGCAGCGCCTGCAGCTAGAAGCTCCGGCCCGTGCCCGTCATGGGTGTGGCCGCCGCCGATGTAGCCGATCGCCGTCATGCCGGCCGCGACCGCGCCCTGCACGCCGTAGCGCGAGTCCTCGATGACCACGGAGCGCTCGGGCGCAAAGCCCATCTTGTCGGCGGCATAGAGGAAGATATCGGGGGCCGGCTTGCCGTTCTTCACCATCGACGAGCTGAAGATCGACGGCCCGAAATAGTGCGCCAGTCCTGTCACCTCGAGGCTGTGGTTGATGCGCTCGACCGACGAGGACGAGGCCACGCAACGGGCAGCCTCGAGTTTCGACAGGAAGGCTGCGATGTCGAGTGTCGACGCAAGTTGTTCAGTGAACAGCGCCTTGGTCTCGCCCCAGATATCGTCGGACGCGTGGTCGGGGAGAAGCTGGCCGGTCAGCTGGTGGATCTTGGCGATGATGTCGGCCTGCTTCATGCCGACGCAATGCGAGATCACCTCGGCTTCGATCTCGAGGCCGTTCTTCGCGTATGCGCGCACATAGGCGAGAGCCGCCAGCGGCTCGCTGTCGACCAGGACGCCGTCGCAGTCGAAGATCACCAGGCTGTGTTTGGGCACGTCGGTCTCCAGGAAAAATCTGCGGCGCTCGGCCGCCATCAGTCGAAAATGTGCCGCCGCAGCCCGAGCCGCGCTGCGGTCGCGATGGTTGGGAAGCTAGCCCTGGCCGAGCGCCTGCGGCTTGGGCGATGCCTGGATCGCGCGCCGCATGGCGCTGCGCTCCTCCGGCAGGTCGGGAGCGAGCCAGTTCGGTTCGGCCCCAAGGAAACGGTCGAGATAGGCGACCGCGTAGCCCGGCATCTCCGCCGTATTCTCCTTGTAGGACCACCATGTCCTGAGGTCGTCGGCGCAGGCATCGAGCGCGGGTGTTTTGCCGAATTCCTGCTCGAACACGGCAGCGATCGCGCAGACGCAGTAGTTTGTGTAGACGAAGCCCTCGGGCCAGAAGCGCACGATCTCGGGCGCTTCCTCGGAGCCCGCCGCAGCGGCGCTGCCAGCAACGCGAACCGGCGCTTGCCGGATCAGTTCCTTGAGCGCCAGGCCGGCAGCAAAGACGATGAAGTCGGCGCGATCGAGCCGTGCATAGGACTTCTGGGCGTTCACGATCTCGACCCAGTCGAGGAAAATGCGGGTGAGCTTCTTCTCGTCGATCTCGAACCCGATGCCATAGCGAGCGGTCACGGCGCGGGCGCTGTTGCGGAAGGTGGCGCGGAACCAGCGCAGCTGCCTCAGCCTGTGGCGGAGGTCGGGTACGAGAGCCATCTCGTTCTTGAAGAAAAGGTCCATCGTCGCTGCGCTCCTGACCCGCGGAACCATAGCACCGCGAGGCGTCATGCCAAACCGGGCGGTGGACAATGCCCCGCTTCCAGCTCAGTGCTTGTTATACATATTGACATTCGCAAAGACAAATGTTCTTTGATCAATATGTGAGTGGCCGGACATCCGGCCGCGCTTGGGAGACTTCGGGAGGAAGGGCCCTATGGCGATCTGGCAATGGGGATTGCTGCTTCTGGCAGTCGTCTGGGCGCTGCAGTCGCTCGGCGTCTGGATGCAGATGCGGCACTATTCCGACGTCTTCAAGGGAATCACCGAAAAATACAAGGACGGCTATGTCGGCGCCGGCAATTGCCGTGGCCGTTTCGGCAAGGGCACTATCGCCCTGGTGGTGGTGACGCCCGATCTTCTGGTGCAACGGCTGCTTACGATGACCGGCCGGTCGGTCTTCGCGAAGTTCCGTCGTCACGAGAATCTGGAGGGCATGACCCTCGATCAGCTCCGGTCCAATCCCGCGGTACTGGGAGAGGGGGAAGCCGGTGTGGCGGAAGCCGTGAAAAAGGCGGTCGAGCAGATCGACCGTGCACGGCTCGAGCCGAAGGGGCCCGGCCTGTCGGGCCTCAAGCCTGTGCGTACGTAGGGAGGCAATCCCTTTTGGGACGCATGTCCCGTCGGGATGAGGATATCAAGGAGGAGAAATGTCAGTCCTGACTATGTTGGCTCAGCATGCCGACATGGCCGTACAGAACCTGCATGTGGCGGGTTCTCTGGCCACGGATGCTGCAATTCACGGCAAGCTGGCCGTCAAGGGAGCGACGAACGATCTCGTCGTGCTCGCCCAGGCAAGCAGCGACATCACCGTCGAGCAGTTCAAGGAAAAGCTCAACACCGTTGCCCAGGAGGAGCAGCTCGGTTGGCTCACCAGCATCGGCAAATATTTCATCGGCATCTTCCAGAAGGGCGGCGAGGTCTTCGCCGGCTTCGTCACCGGCATCATCCCGACGCTCGTCGTGCTGATGACGGCCTTCTACGCTCTGACGGAACTTGTCGGCGAGGAGAGGGTCCACGGCATCGCCCGTGGCGCCGGCCGCATCGCGCTGACCCGCTATACGCTGCTGCCGCTGATCTCCGTGTTCTTCCTCACCAATCCGATGGCCTATACCTTCGGCTCGTTCCTGGAGGAAAAGCACAAGCCCGCCTTCTACGACGCCGCGGTGTCCTACGTGCATCCGCCGCTCGGCCTCTTCCCGCACATCAATCCGGGCGAGTACTTCGTCTGGGGCGGCATCCTGGTGGCGCTGCTCGAGCTCGAAAAGAAGGGCGCAGTGCCTGGCGGCTACCACATCCAGGTCGCCATCTGGTACGCCATCGTCGGCCTCGTGGTCATCCTGCTCAAGGGCATGCTGACCGAGCGCATCACCGCCATCATGGCGCGCCGCCAGGGCGTCGAGCTCTAAGGCGCGGGAGTAACAGATGGCCAAGTCCTACAAGGCAGTCAAAATTTCCCGCGGCAAGAGTGGCTGGGGCGGTCCCCTGGTCGTCCAGCCGACGGATCAGCGCAACAAGG
>MEEF01000121.1 GCA_001724355.1 Mesorhizobium sp. SCN 65-20
GGCGACGTGGACGGCATGGTGCACCTCTCGGACCTCGACTGGAACCGTCCGGGCGAGCAGGTCATCGAAGAGTACAACCGTGGCGACATGGTCAAGGCTCAGGTGCTCGACGTCGACATCGAGAAGGAGCGCATCTCGCTCGGCATCAAGCAGCTCGGCCGTGACTCGGTCGGCGAAGCCGCGACCTCGGGCGAACTGCGCAAGAATGCCGTCGTGACCTGCGAAGTCCTCGCCATCAAGGACGGTGGCCTCGAAGTGCGCCTGGTCGATCACGGCATCGACACCTTCATCAAGCGCAACGACCTGTCGCGCGACCGCGACGAGCAGCGCCCCGAGCGCTTCGTCGTCGGCCAGAAGGTTGACGCCCGCGTCATCGCCTTCGACAAGAAGACCCGCAAGATCCAGGTCTCGATCAAGGCCCTGGAAATCGCCGAGGAAAAGGAAGCTGTCGCTCAGTACGGCTCGACCGACTCCGGCGCTTCGCTCGGCGACATCCTGGGCGCCGCCCTCAAGAACCGCGGCAACTGAGACTAGTCTCGGACTGTCGTGAACCAGAAAACCCCGCCGGAGCGATCCGGCGGGGTTTTTTCTTTGGGCGCTTCATGACGAGGATGACAGCATCGATCGGCCACGTTGGCCCGGCCGGCGCCGCAGGTTCTCGGCGCCGCCCATAGGCGCTATACTCCTTTGCCGGGGCGGGCCGTCAGCCTCCAAAGGAGGGCCACGTCATGAACGGTTCCGGCATTTCGCATCCAGCATTCATTACGCTCGACCGTCGGCGCTTTCTTGCCGCCGCAGCCGCCCTTGTCGCTGCCGGCGTCCTGCCGGCCCGGGCGCTAGCGCTCGCCGGGCCGCATAGCTTCAAGCAGGGCGCGCTCGACATCACAGTGGTGAGCGACGGCCACCTGGTGCTTCCGACCAATATCCTCGCGCCCGATGCCCCGCCTGACGCGCTCAAGCAGCTTCTGGACGCTGCGGGCATCACCGGCACGGAGATCAAGCCCGACACGAATGTCACCCTGGTCCGCTCGGGAGCCGACACGATCCTGTTCGACACCGGGTCCGGTGCGAACTTTCAGCCCACGGCAGGCAAGCTGGTTGCAAATCTCGCTTTGGCCGGCGTCAAGCCCGACAGCATCACCAAGGTCGTGTTCACCCACGCGCATCCCGACCACATATGGGGAACGCTCGGTGCGGACGGGAACCTCACCTTTCCGAATGCCGCCTACCATGCGGCCGCGGCGGAGTGGGATTTCTGGATGGACAAGGACCTTGTCACCAAGGTGCCCGAGGGAATGCAGCCCTTCGTCACCGGCGCTCAGAAGAATCTTACCGCGGTCAAGGACAGGGTGACGATGTTCAAGCCCGGCGACGAGGTCCATGCCGGCATCAAGGTGCTCGACACGCCCGGACATACGCCCGGCCACGTCTCGTTCGAGGTGCCCGGCGACGAAACGCTCATCATCGTCGGCGACGCCGTCGTGGCTGCGCCGGTTGCCTTTCCTCACCCCGAATGGCGTTTCGGTTTCGACACCATTCCCGATCTCGCGATCCAGACCCGCAAGTCGCTTCTCGACCGGGCCGCTACCGACAAGATCAAGATGCTCGGCTTCCACTGGCCTTATCCCGGCGTCGGCCATGCCGAGAAGAAAGGTACCGGCTATGCGTATGTAGCCGCGACTTGAACAAACGCCTCATGGCCTGCTGGAAGGCCGTGAGTGATGCGAGAATGCTGCACAGAGCAGCCTAATGCATCCGAAACAACCGTGATCGGCGCCTCCAAGGTTGCGGTGGCTGGGATTTGCTGCTTTTAAGTCTGCGAGCCGTGCCCAACTGTCGAGCCAAGCATGCCCAAGTTGCGTTTTCTGTTCGTAATGGTGCTTGTGGTTCTTTCCGGCTGTTCCGGCCGGGCCGTACTGGGGCTCGACACAGGCAAGGAAGGCGATTCCGCCGTGGTCGTGCCGATCTATCTGGCGACGATGCGGGAGCGTTCCAACGATCTATCCCTGCCCTATACGGCCCAACGTGCAAAATCCCTGAACTTCGCCAAGTTCGAGATCGGCATTCCCAAGACCCACGTTGCGGGACAGGTCGAGAAGAGCGACCGGGTGCCGGACCCGGCGCGCAACTTCCTGGCGCGCACCTACCAGCCCTACGACGGCAAGGAGCAGTTCGTCGCCGCGCTGAACGCCGACCTGGCGCGCCGGCCGCCGGACCAGCGCGAGATCCTGATCTTCGTCCACGGCTACAACAACAACTTCGCCGACAGCATTTTCCGCAACGCCCAGATCGTCAACGACTACAAGGTCAAGGCGCTGGCGCTGCACTATGCCTGGCCCTCGGGCGGCTCGCTGCCGCTCTATGTCTATGACCGCGACAGCGCCGTCTACAGCCGCGACGGGCTTGCCGACACCATCGAGATCGCCGCCCGCACCAACGCCAGGCGGGTCGTGCTGGTCGGCCACTCGATGGGCACCTATGTCGTCATGGAAGCGCTGCGCAGCCTGGCGCTCAGCGGCCGCAGCAAATACATCGACCGCCTCGACGGCGTCATTCTCGCAGCTCCCGACATCGACATCGACGTCTTCCAGGCCCAGGTGCGCGACATCAAGGACCTGCCCAATCCGTTCACCATCCTCGTCTCGCGCCGCGATAAGGCGCTTGGCGTTTCCGGCACACTGACCGGCGGCCATGCCCGCGTCGGCAGCGGCGCCGATATCGCCGCGCTGCAGGACGAGGACATCACCGTCCTCGACACCTCCGAGCTCGATGGTGGCGCCCATGGCGTGTTCGCAAGCTCGCCGACGCTCATGGCGCTGGCGACGAGCGGCGCGCTCAACCGTGATATCGGCGTGCGCGGCGAGGGCGCGCCGGGCGAAACGCTCGTGGCCGACGGCACCTCGGTGATCCAGGGAGCAGCCTCGCTGGTCATCTACCTGCCGGCCCGCCTGCTCGGCGTCCAGCAGGCTCCTCTGATCCGATAAACCGTCAGTCGACCGATATCTCGATCAGGCACGGCCGCCTCAGTGCCCTTGCCCGGACTAGGGCCGGGGCCAGTTCGTCCGTACCCTCGATGCGCTCGCTCGCCATTCCGTAGGCCTCGGCGACCAGGGTGAAGTCGGGAGGCACCGGCGACACGCCCACCGGCTCGACACCCACGTCGAGCATGGACGTCTCGATCTCGCGATAGCCGCGATTGTTCCAGACGACGAAGATGACCGGCGCTTTGGCGTCGAGAGCGGCACCGAGTTCCGGTAGCGTAAACTGGAAACCGCCGTCGCCGCTCAGGCACACCACCGGCACCTCCGGCAGAGCCAGCGCCGCTCCGATCGCCGCCGGCGGCCCGTAGCCGAGCGCGCCGTAACCTGTCGCAGCGTTGAACCAGCCGCCCGGCCTGTCGTGGTCGTAATAGAGATTGGCGGCGTAGACCGGCTGGGTGGAATCGCCGACGATTACCGCTCCGGGAAGGGCCGAGCGAATCGCTTCGACGGCCTTCACCTGGCCGCGCATCGCATCGCCTATCTCCTCCCAGGCGGCACTGCGCGCGTTTTCGGCCCGCATCGCGCCGTCGCTCCCACGGGGCATTTCCCCGATCCCGCGATTGATCCGCTCCAGCGCATCTCCCGCATCCGACAGGATCGACACGGTCGCCGGTCGCCGTGCCAGTTGCTCGGCGTCCACGTCGATGCGGACGAGCGTCGCAGGGAGCACGAAGCCGCCGTTGGCATACATGTCGTAGTCGGTCGGACCGAGTTCGGTGCCCGCAGCGATGACCAGATCGGCATGGGCCATCAGCGCGCGCACCGCCTTGAGGCTCGGGCTGGCGGGTACGTTGAGGCGATGCCCGTGAAGCAGGCCTCGCCCGTTGGCGGTCGTCACCACCGGCGCATCCAAAAGCTCGGCAAGCGACCTGAGCGCCGGTTCTGCGCGCCTTGCCCCTCCGCCGGCCAGGATCAGCGGGCGCCTGGTGGCGCGGATCAGCGCCACGGCCTCGGCAATGGCGGCTTCAGCTGCCGCGGGGGTCGGTCCTGTTGGGGACAGCGGCTGCATGGCGGCCGCCGGCTGCGCCATGACGTCGAGCGGAATCTCGATATGCACCGGCCCCGGCCGCCGTGTCGCGAAGATCTCGAAGGCCTCCGCGATCGCGCCTTGCAGTTCGGCCGCCACGGCCACCCGCCGCGACGACAGCGCCACCTTGGCCATCATCCCTCGCTGGTCGGGCAACTCGTGCAGATAGCCGAGCCCCTTGCCCAGTGTCGCCAGCGCGTTGACGGCGGAGATCACCAACATAGGCACCGAATCGGCGCGCGCCTGGGCCATGGCGGTGATGGTGTTGGTAAGCCCCGGCCCGGTGATGACGAAAGCCACGCCCGGCCGGCCCGAGGCGCGCGCATAGCCGTCGGCCATGAAACCGGCGCCCTGCTCGTGGCGCGGCGTGACGTGGCGTATCCGCGACCGCGCCAGCCCACGATAGAGCTCCACCGTATGCACCCCGGGAATGCCGAAGACGGTGTCGACGCCGTAAGCCTCGAGAAGCTGGATCAGTGCCTCGCCGATGGTCGTCATGCCCGCTCCACCTCTGTTTCGTCCCTGAGCTTCACTCCCAGCATCGCCTCCACCGAGCCGATGCCGATCTCCGCCAGCTCGCCGGTCGAAAACATCTCGCTCGCCAGGCAGCCTTCGAGCCAAAGCCCGTCGATGACAGCGTTGATGGCGATGGCCTGCCGCCGCAGCTCGGCTATGCCCGCCGGGCGGCCGGCGCCGGCCAGAACCTCGGCGACCAGTGCCTCGACCTCGTCGCGAAAGCCGAGATAGCCGGCACGGTGGGCCGCGCCCAATGCCGCGTCGGAGCTTGCCCGGCCGATGAAGCTCGCCCAGAGCGAGAAGGAGCGCGCATCGACCACTGGCGGCACCAGGCTGGCCTCGACGAAGGCCGCGAGGCGCAGTCTCGGCTCCTCGTCCACCGTCGCAAGCGCGGTCTTGGCGAGTTCGGTCATTCGTCCCATGACGTTTGCATATGCCGCCTGCAGGAGGTCTTCCTTGCCTGGGAAATAGTGGCGGATAAGGCCGGCGGTGACGCCGGCGCGAAGGGCGATCGCCCGCACGGTCGCGCCCTGAAGGCCATGATCGGCAATGCAGTCGAGCGTGGCATCGATCAAATCCTGCCGCCGGCGCTCTTCGCCCTCGCGGCGGAATTTCCGGCGTTCGCCGGCGCTCAATGGACGCCCGCCAGGAGCGTCGACGCGACAGGATATGTGCCGGGTGCCTTCACCTACGCTTCTTCCGGAAACTGGCGGATGTCGGATCGTGCAGTATTTATACACTTGCATAACAACGCAGCAAGTGCCGTAATGGGCCCATAAGAACGCGGAACGGTGGCCGTTGACGCCGCAAGGCAGAAAGGTCCATCCTCACCGCCCAGGGGAACATCGCGACGCACCATGAGCAGCCTGATGCATGCTGACGGGATGACGTTCACGCGCCGGAGCCGTTGCTGATGGCTGCGCTGCACGCAGCCGATCGCCCAGCCCAGACCGACGGCACGGCCGCCGAAGCCATCCACGTCGAGAACCTGCACAAGAAGTTCGGCCACCTGCACGTGCTGAAGGGGGTTTCGCTCTCGGCACGCGATGGAGAGGTGGTCGCGATCATCGGCGGCAGCGGATCGGGCAAGTCGACGCTGCTGCGCTGCATAAACTGCCTCGAAAACCCGACCAGCGGCATCATCCGCGTCAATGGCGAGGAAATCCGCCTCAAGCCCGGCCCCCATGGCGACAGCGTCCCCGCCGACAGGCGCCAGATCGAACGCATCCGCTCGCGGCTGGGCATGGTGTTCCAGAGCTTCAACCTATGGAGCCACATGACGTTGCTGGAAAACGTCATCGAGGTGCCGGTGCATGTGCTCGGGATCAAGCGATCCGACGCCGTGGCCGAAGCCGAACGGTTGCTCGCCCGCGTCGGACTGGCGGAAAAGCGCGACGTCTACCCGGCGTTCCTCTCCGGCGGCCAGCAGCAGCGCGCGGCGATCGCCCGGGCGCTCGCCATCCGGCCGCGCGTGATGCTGTTCGACGAGCCGACGTCTGCGCTCGATCCCGAACTCGTCGGCGAGGTGCTCAAGGTCATCGCCGACCTCGCCCGCGAGGGGCGCACCATGGTCCTCGTGACCCACGAGATGAAATTCGCCCGCGAGGTGGCGACGCATGTGATCTATCTCTGGAACGGCCAGGTCGAGGAGGAAGGCCCGCCCGAACAGATTTTTGGCGCTCCCAGGTCGGAGCGCCTCAAGCAGTTCATCCGTAGCATCGGTTAGCCGCGGGCGAAAAATCGAGGGAACAACAGAAAAACGAAAATCGGGAGTGACAGCATGAAAGCAATGCTTGCGACTGCGGCCCTGGCCCTGGTCCTCGGTTTCGCCGGGAGCGCCAGCGCCCAGGCGATAAAGGTCGGCATGGCGCCGGAACCCTATCCGCCCTTCGCCGCGCCGGACGCATCCGGCAAGTGGACCGGCTGGGAAATGGACATGATCGATGCGCTATGCGCCGAGGCGAAACTGCAATGCGAGGTCACGATGACCGCATGGGATGGCCTCATCCCGGCGCTCAACGCCAAGAAGATCGACGCCATCATCAATTCGATGTCGATCACCGAGGAGCGCAAGAAATCGATCGACTTCTCTGACAAGTACTACAACACCCCAACCGGCATCATCGGCTCCAAGGACGCCAAGTTCGACGCCACGCCGGAGGGGCTGAAAGGCAAGATTATCGGCGTCCAGGTGTCGACCGTGCATGAGGCCTACGCCAAGAAGCACTTCGCCGACGCCGCCGAGATCAAGATCTACCAGACGCAGGACGAGGCGCAGGCCGACCTCGCCGCTGGCCGTATCGACGCCGTCCAGGCGGATTCGCTGTCGCTCAACACCTACCTCGCCACCGATGCGGGCAAGGCCTGCTGCGACATGAAGGGCGACGTTGCCGAAGACGTCGAAATCCTCGGACCAGGCGTCGGCGTCGGTCTGCGCCAGGGCGACACGGAGCTGAAGGACAAGTTCAATGCCGCGATCAAGGGCATCCGCGACAACGGCAAGTACGCCGAGATCACCAAGAAGTATTTCGACTTCGACATCTACGGAAAGTGAGGCGCTGACGTAAGGCGCAGCGCTGGCGACCTCCCTCCCCCTTGTGGGGAG
>MEEF01000122.1 GCA_001724355.1 Mesorhizobium sp. SCN 65-20
CTTTTCGATCGGCAAGGACAAGATCTTCCACTACATGGGCTGCTCGACCTTCTCGAACTTCACCGTGCTGCCCGAGATCGCGCTCGCCAAGGTCAACCCGGACGCTCCGTTCGACAAGATCTGCTACATCGGCTGCGGCGTGACGACCGGCATTGGAGCCGTCATCAACACCGCCAAGGTCGAGATCGGCTCGACCGCGATCGTCTTCGGCCTCGGCGGCATCGGCCTCAACGTCATCCAGGGCCTCAGGCTTGCGGGTGCGGACATGATCATCGGCGTCGACCTCAACAACGACAAGAAGGAATGGGGCGAGCGCTTCGGCATGACCCATTTCGTCAACCCGAAGGAAGTCGACGGCGACATTGTTCCTTATCTGGTCAACATGACCAAGCGCGGTGCCGACCAGATCGGCGGAGCCGACTACACCTTCGACTGCACCGGCAACGTCAAGGTGATGCGCCAGGCACTGGAATCGGCTCATCGCGGCTGGGGCGAGTCGATCGTCATCGGCGTGGCGGGCGCCGGCCAGGAAATCTCGACGCGGCCGTTCCAGCTGGTCACCGGCCGCACCTGGAAGGGCACGGCCTTCGGCGGCGCGCGCGGCCGCACCGACGTGCCGAAGATCGTCGACTGGTACATGGAGGGGAAGATCCAGATCGACCCGATGATCACCCACACCCTCAAGCTCGAGGACATCAACAAGGGCTTCGACCTCATGCATGAGGGCAAGTCGATCCGGAGCGTGGTCGTCTACTGATGAGCGCGATCGCATACGAGGTCGACGTCAGGGGACTGGACGAACTCTCCCCGCGCGACCTCTATGCGATGCTGAAGATGCGCATCGACGTTTTCGTCGTCGAGCAGAAATGCGCGTTTCCCGAACTAGACGGCAAGGATCCCGAGGCACTTCACCTCAGGCTGCTTGCCGGCAACGAACTGCTGGCGAGCACGCGCATCATCGCGCCGCGCGGCCCCGAGGACCCGGCCTACATCGGCCGGGTCGTGGTGTCGCCAGACCATCGCGGCAAGCGGCTCGGCGAGAAGCTGATGGCGGAATCGATTGCAGCCTGCGAACGGCTGTTTCCGGGGCATGCGATCGCGCTGTCGGCGCAGAGCCACCTCCAGAAATTCTACGCATCCTTCGGCTTCGAGACTGTGTCGGAAGAATATCTGGAAGACGATATTCCGCACATTGACATGCTGCGGCCCTTGCCCGCCTGAGAGCCACGCATGCAAGCTGCACCAATGGACAACAATCCGATCATCTACGTCGATGCCGACGCCTGCCCGGTGAAGGACGAGGTGGTGAAGGTCGCCGACCGTCTCGGGCTGGTGGTGACCTTCGTCTCCAACGGTGGGCTGAGGCCATCGCGCGACCCAATGGTCCGCAACATCGTCGTCTCGAAGAGTGCAGATGCCGCCGACGACTGGATCGTCGAGAACGCTAGGGCCAACGACATCGTCGTCACCGCGGATATCCCGCTGGCGAGCCGCACCGTCGCGCTCGGCGCCCATGTGCTCGGGCCGACAGGAAAACCGTTCACCCCGGAGACGATCGGCATGGCGGTGGCCATGCGGGACCTCAAGCAGCATCTGCGCGAGACCGGCGAGATCAAGGGTTACAACGCCGGATTCACGGCGCAGGACCGTTCGCGGTTCCTCGGCGCGCTCGACCAGACCGCCCGGCGGGCGCTGAAGTCGGCCACACCCGGATGAAGCCGTTCGGGCGCCATGTCGTGTTCATGGTGAGCGCCGGCGTGGGCCTCGCAGCACTCGCGGTCGCCCTGCTTCTCAAGCAGCAGCTCGCCTATGCCATCGGCGCCAATGCCTTCTTCGTTACCTATACCGCTCTCGTCCTGCGTGAGATGCCGGCGCTGAGCGCCGACTTCCTAAGCCGCCGCGCCCAGGAGGCGGACGAGCCTGTAGGCATCATCTTCCTGGTCACGATCGGCATCGTCGCGGTCGCGGTCGGGTCACTGTTCCTGCTGATGAACGCCAGCAAGGTCGCCAGTTCGGCGGATCTTGCCTTCTCGCTGCTTTCCCTGCCGCTCGGCTGGTTCACCCTCCATGCCATGGCTTCGGTGCACTACGCCCATCTCTACTGGAAGGGCGACAGGTCAGAAACGACTTCCACGCATAGCCGCAAGCCCGTAGGAGGATTGGTTTTCCCCGGAACCGACCGGCCCGTCGGCTGGGATTTCCTGTACTTCGCGGTGGTCATCGGCATGACGGCGCAGACCGCAGACACGGCGATTTCAACCACCGCGATGCGCCGCGCCGTGATGGTTCATTCGGTCCTGTCCTTCTTCTTCAACACCATCATCGTCGCAGCAGCAGTCAATCTCGTGGTATCGCTGGCAAAGTGACGTCCGTTCACACGGATGTCAGCTGCAGTACGAAACCTTGCACCTCCGTCGTCCGTAGTTTCGCCTGAACCAGAACGCCGCCGCACCGTCGGCGGCTACCGGCGAAGGCGACGTCATGGAAGCTCACACGGACCAGAATCCAGGATTGGAACGCCCACCGGGCGAACTCGTCTATCGGCAAAGCCGATGGACGCGACTGACCCATTGGACTTGGGCGCTCTGCCTCTTCTTCCTGCTGCTCAGCGGCCTGCAGATCTTCAACGCCCATCCGGCACTCTATGTCGGCCGGCAGTCGGGCTTCCAGTTCGACAACAGCGTGCTTGTCATCGACGCGGCAGATAGCGATGCCGGGGCAATAGGTTACACCGAAATATTCGGACATCGATTCAACACGACCGGCGTGTTCGGGCTGTCAGGGCCGCCCGACTTTCCCCGCGCCCGCGCCTTCCCGTCCTGGGCGACGATCCCGTCCGGGCAGGACCTGGCGACCGGCCGTGTCGTCCACTTCTTCTTCGCCTGGCTGCTTTCGGCGACGCTGCTGGCCTGGTTCGTGGCCAGCCTCTGGAACGGTCACCTGCGTCGAGATCTCGCCCCTACGGTCCGGGACTTCCGGAAACTGCCGCGCGACATAGTCGACCATGCCCGGCTGAAGTTCCACCACAGCCGCGACTACAACACGCTGCAGAAGCTCGCCTATGGCGGTGTGCTGTTCGTTCTCCTGCCGCTGATGATCGTGACCGGGCTTGCCATGTCGCCGAGCATGAACGCGGCGGTCCCCTTCCTCACCGACATTCTGGGCGGGCGGCAGACGGCACGCACCATCCATTTCGCCACGATGCTCATCCTCGTCGCCTTCTTCCTCGTCCACATGCTGATGATCCTCGCCGCCGGCCCGATCAACGAACTGCGCTCGATCATCACCGGCTGGTATCGCACCGATCCGCCGAAGCCGGAGGCGGACGCCTCCGAGAGGAGTGCGTGACATGCCGAAATTCCAGCTCTCCCGCAGACAGATCCTGACGGCAGCCTCGCTGGGTCTCTCCGGCCTGGCACTGTCGGGCTGCGACGCCTTCGACTTCCTCCAGGACCGCGACGACCGAGTGCGTAACATCCTCGAGGGCGCCAACGGCCTCACCTACCGCGCCCAGCGACTGCTCGCGGGCCGCGACAGCCTGGCCCAGGAGTATTCCGAGGCCGACATACGCCAGCCGCAGCGTCCGAACGGCGTCACAGCGCCGGACGACGAGACCTACAAGGCGTTGCTCACAAACGACTTTGCCGACTGGCGCCTGGAGGTGACGGGGCTCGTCGAAAGGCCGCTGTCGCTGAGCCGCCAGCAGCTCATGAACATGCCGGCGCGCACCCAGATCACCCGCCACGACTGCGTCGAGGGCTGGAGTTGCATCGCCAAATGGAGCGGCGTGCCGTTGGCTCTGGTGCTGGACGCCGCGGTCGTGAAACCGAACGCGCGCTATGTCGTGTTCCATTGCCTCGACACGATCGAGCGGAGCCTCTCGGGCGAGGTCAAGTACTACGGTTCCATCGACCTGATCGACGCCCGCCATCCGCAGACGATCCTCGCCTACGGCCTCAACGGCAAGCCGCTACCGGTTGAGAACGGCGCGCCGCTGAGGGCCCGCGTCGAGCGCCAACTCGGCTACAAGATGCCGAAATACCTCAAGGGCATCGAGCTGGTCGACAGCTTCGCTGCCATGGGGCTCGGCAAGGGCGGCTACTGGGAGGACCGCGGATACGACTGGTACGGGGGCATTTGATTGACGTTTTCAGATTGACGTTCACTACCCGAAAGGATTGGTCATCGACTATTCGCCCGGTGAACAAGTGCTGCGCGGACAGGTGACAAAGTGTCGTCGTTGGGATATTGACGACTCGTCTGGGGCCTTTGCGGGCTCCACCTGTTTGCGGGAGAGAGCAGCGAAAGCTGACGCCGAAGGGGAAATCGCCCGAAATCTCTCAGGCAAAAGAACCGTAAACAGGAAGGACACTCTGGAAAGTCGGGACTTGCTCCCGCGCCGAAGGTGTAAGCGCTGCCGACAGAGTTCCGGGGCGCGAGTCTCTCAGGCTTCAGACAGAGGGGCACGGAATGGCTGCCACAAGCGGCTGGACACGTGCGACTCTGGAGGAGCCATGACTGGCGAGACGACCCAACAACTGCCCCTTGAAGACCTGCATAAGGCCGCTGGTGCCCGCTTCGGCGGCTTTGCCGGCTGGAACATGCCGCTGACCTATCCCGCCGGCGTGATGAAGGAGCACCTTCACACCCGCGAGCATGTCGGCCTCTTCGACATTTCCCACATGAAGCTGTTCCTGGTCACCGGACCGGGTGCCGCCGACCTGCTCAACCGGGCCTGCCCTCTCGACGCCCGCGCGATCGAGTTCCGTCAGTCGAAGTACACCTTCTTCCTGACCGAGGCTGCTGGCATCATCGACGACCTGATCATCACCCGTCTCGGCGACGAGCGCTTCATGGTGGTGGCCAACGCGGGCAATGCAACGACCGACGAGGCGCATCTGCGTGCGCTGGCCAAGGTCTTCGACGCCACGATCGAGCCGCTCGACCGCGTCTTCATCGCGATCCAAGGCCCGGAAGCAGCAGGCGTACTCGACAAGGCCGGCATCGCCACCGACGAGCTGTTCTTCATGCAGGGCTTCGAGCCGCGCGCCAACTGGTTCATGAGCCGCTCGGGCTATACCGGCGAGGACGGTTTCGAGATTGGCCTGCCCGAAGCCGACGCGCGCGAACTGCTGGGCAAGCTGCTTGCCGACGAGCGCGCCATGTGGATCGGGCTTGCCGCCCGCGACAGCCTGCGTCTCGAGGCCGGGCTCTGCCTGCACGGCAACGACATCACCCCCGACAACGACCCTGCCAGTGCCGGCCTGATGTGGGCGATCCCCAAGGACCTGCGCGCTGAAGGCAACTTCATCGGCCGCGCGGCCCTCGCCAATATCCTCGCCGAAGGTGCCAAGGAAAAGCGCGTCGGCCTGAAGCCCGAGGGTCGCCAGCCGGTTCGTGCCGGCGCCGAGCTGTTCGACGCGGAGGGCAACCCAGCCGGCCGCGTCACCTCGGGCGGCTTCGGCCCGTCAGCCGGCTTCCCGGTCGCCATGGGCTACGTCTCCACGCCGCTGGCCAAGGCCGGCACCCGCCTCGTCGCCGACGTCCGTGGCACCAAGGTGCCCGTCGACGTCCACGCCCTTCCCTTCACGCCGCATCGCTACCGCAAAGGATGATTTCCATGACCAAGACCTATTTCACCGAAGACCACGAGTGGATCCGCGTCGAAGGCGACATCGCCACCGTGGGCATCACCGACTACGCCCAGGAACAGCTCGGCGATCTGGTGTTCGTCGACCTGCCTGAAGCCGGCCGCAAGCTCGCCAAGGGCGACGTCGCGGTGGTCGTCGAGTCGGTCAAGGCAGCTTCGGACGTCTATGCGCCGATCGACGGCGAGATCACCGACGCCAATGCAACGCTGTCGGCGGACCCGGCGCTCGTCAACTCGGCCGCCACCGGCGACGGCTGGCTGTGGAAGATGAAGGTTGCCAATCCCACCCAGCTCGACGGCCTCATGGACGAGGCCGGCTACAAAGCCCATATCGGTTGACAGGACAGTTGAGATGACCGCTGCACCCTATCCCTTTTCGGCCCGCCACATCGGGCCCGGCGCGGCCGATACCCGCGCCATGCTTGCCGCCATCGGCGTACCTTCGGTGGAAACGCTGATCTCTCAAGCCGTGCCGAAGTCGATCCGGCTCGACCGCGCGCTGAACCTGCCGGCGCCGGCGACCGAGCATGAAGCGCTCGCCGAACTCGGTGACAAGATGGGCCGCAACAAGGTGCTGAAGAGCTTCATCGGCGCCGGCTATCACGGCGTCAACGTACCGCCGGTCATCCAGCGCAACCTGTTCGAGAACCCGGCCTGGTACACCGCCTACACGCCCTACCAGGCCGAAATCAGCCAGGGCCGCCTGGAACTTCTGTTCCACTTCCAGACCCTGGTCGCCGAGCTCACCGGCCTGCCGGTGGCCTCCGCATCGCTGCTCGACGAGGCGACCGCCGTGGCCGAGGCCGTCGGCATCGCGCTGCGCCATCACCGCGACAAGCGCAGCCGCGTGGCGCTCGCCGGCACCCCGCACCCGCAGACGCTCGACGTCGTGCGCACCCGCGCCGAGCCGCTCGGCACCGAGATCGACGGCGAGACCATCGACGACAACACGGCAGCCCTGATCGTCTCCTGGCCCGACACCAACGGTGTCTATGGCGACCACAAGGCGGCGATCGAGAAGGCCAAGGCTGTCGGCGCCATCGTCATCTTCGTCTCCGATCCGCTCAGCCTGACCGTCACCGATGCGCCCGCCAGCCTCGGCGCCGACATCGCCGTCGGCACCATGCAGCGCTTCGGCGTGCCGATGGGCTTCGGCGGCCCGCACGCAGCCTATTGCGCCGTCTCCGACAAGCTGACCCGCCTGATGCCGGGCCGTCTCGTCGGCCAGTCGGTCGACAGCAAGGGCCGTCCCGGCTATCGCCTGGCGCTGCAGACGCGCGAGCAGCACATCCGCCGCGACAAGGCGACGTCGAACATCTGCAC
>MEEF01000123.1 GCA_001724355.1 Mesorhizobium sp. SCN 65-20
CTCTATCCCTCCCCACAAGGGGGAGGGAGGTTCGAATGCCTCGCATAGCTCCAATTCCTCGACAGGCAGGGCATCGGCTGTTAGAAGCCCCGCCATCAAACGGGAAATCCTGCATGACCGAGACGATCCAAGAGGCGGTGGCGCGCCGCCGCACTTTCGCGATCATCGCGCACCCTGACGCCGGCAAGACGACGCTGACCGAAAAGCTGCTTTTGTTCGGCGGCGCGATCCAGCTCGCCGGTGAGGTCAAGGCCAAGAAGGACAAGATCCAGACGCGCTCCGACTGGATGAAGATCGAACGCGAGCGCGGCATTTCGGTCGTCACCTCGGTGATGACCTTCGAGTATGGCGACAACGTCTTCAACCTGCTCGACACGCCCGGCCACGAGGATTTCGCCGACGATACCTATCGCACGCTTTCGGCGGTCGACAGCGCGGTCATGGTCATCGACGCCGCCAAGGGTATCGAGCCGCGCACGCTGAAGCTGTTCGAGGTTTGCCGCCTGCGCGACATCCCGATCATCACCTTCGTCAACAAGATGGACCGCGAGGCCCGCAACACCTTCGAGATCCTCGACGAGATCGAAGAGAAGCTGGCGCTCGACACGGCGCCCATCACCTGGCCGATCGGCCAGGGCAAGACCTTCTCCGGCACCTACCATCTCGCACAGAACGCCGTGCGTCATGGCGACGACGAGAAGGAGCGGACGCCGGTGCATGGCCCGGACTCCAACCGTGCCGCCGGCCTTTTGCCCGACAACGACCGCCCGGCCTTCATCGAGGAGCTGGAATTGGCGCGCGAGGCGTGCCGGCCGTTCGACCTCCAGGCTTTTCGCGAGGGCCACCTGACGCCGGTCTATTTCGGCTCGGCGTTGAGGAACTTCGGCGTGCGCGACCTGATCGAGGCGCTTGGCGAGTTCGGCCCTGCGCCGCGCGCCCAGGAAGCCGACACGCGCAAGGTCGAGGCGACGGAAGAGAAGATGACGTCCTTCGTCTTCAAGATCCAGGCCAACATGGACCCCAACCATCGCGACCGCATCGCCTTCGTCCGCGTCTGCTCGGGCGAGCTCAAGCGCGGCATGAAGGCAAAGCTCGTGCGCACCGGCAAGCAGATGAGCCTGTCGGCGCCGCAGTTCTTCTTCGCCCGCTCGCGCATCACCGCCGACGAGGCCTATGCCGGCGACGTGGTCGGCATCCCCAACCACGGCACGCTGCGCATCGGCGACACGCTGACCGAGGGCGAGGACATCCTGTTCCGCGGCGTGCCCAACTTCGCGCCGGAAATCCTGCGCCGCGTGCGCCTGGGCGACGCGATGAAGGCCAAGAAGCTCAAGGAAGCGCTGCAGCAGATGGCCGAGGAGGGCGTGGTGCAGCTGTTCCAGCCCGAGGACGGCTCTCCTGCCATCGTCGGCGTCGTCGGCGCGCTGCAGATCGACGTGCTCAAGGAGCGCCTAAACGTCGAGTACACGCTGCCGGTCGATTTCGAGATGTCGCGCTTCTCCGTCTGCCGCTGGATCGATGCCGACGACAAGGCCGACCTGCAGCGCTTCGTCGAGAGCCATCGCGGCGACATCGCCCGCGACCTCGACAACGACCCGGTCTATCTCGCCCAGCATGAGTTCTCGCTCAACTACGAGGCCGAGCGCTGGAAGATGATCCGCTTCGCGGCGATCAAGGACTATCAGGTGCGCGACAAGGCGGCCTGAGGCAAGCGGAATCTGGACGCCGGGCAATATCTGGTCCGCCGGTTGTGATCTGGCGGAGCTCGACCTTGCGTTGACGTCAAGATGCGATTTTATGTCGCAAGTATTCTCTACGGAATGCGAGAAATAGTCACGAGCCGTTTTTATTGCGCTGCAGCAAATATATCTAGGTATGTTTTCGTATTGCTTTGAATTTTGAAGTATGTCTTAGGCTGATCTGTGCTACGAAGGCGATCGTGGCCGTGCTCCGCAGGGGGTGGCGCACGTCGGGCATGAGGCGGCTGGGCGAAATTGGAAGTCGGGAATAGCATCGCATTGGCGCAGGTCGATGAAATCTGGCTGCGCGCCTGGGTCAACGAGGGCATCATCACCCCTCAACAATTCGAGACAGAAATGCGTCGCCGGGCGCTCGAGCCTGCCGCCGCTGCGGAGCCCAAGGCTCCGGTTTTGGCACAGACGCCGCCCGAATAAGGCAGGCGTTTCTTGGTGGCCGGTCCGAACATGTCGCCGGGCCGTCACCGTCGTTTCGTCATTCCGTCATGCAAATGGCCTAATTCCGTCCCCGGCGCTGGCCGCCGGGGCACGGGGCCTGCTATGGAGGAAATGACGTCGCATGATGGTTTCAGCATTGATCGAGCGTGAACTGACCCGGGTGGGAACTCCTGTACGCAACGGCGTGTTCGTCGCCGTGGTCGGCCCGAGCGGTGCCGGCAAGGACACGCTGATCGCCTATGTGCGCGATCGCTTGGTCGACGAAGACCACGTCGAGTTCGCCCGCCGCGTCATCACCCGCCAAAGCGACGGCGCCACCGAGGACCACGACACGCTGGCGGATGCCGCCTTCGTCGAGGCCGACGAGGCGGGAGCGTTCGCGCTGTCCTGGGAAGC
Organism: Mesorhizobium sp. SCN 65-20; assembly: GCA_001724355.1. GTDB lineage: Bacteria > Pseudomonadota > Alphaproteobacteria > Rhizobiales > Rhizobiaceae > Aminobacter. The sequence goes on from MEEF01000123.1 coordinate 2,592, forward strand.
GCACGGCCTTCGCTACGGTATTCCGGCCTCCGTCGACGATGCCATCGCCAACGGCCAGGTGGTCGTAGCCAACACCTCGCGCGGCGTCATCCCGGCCCTGCGCGCCCGTTATGCCAACGTCGCCGTGGTCGAGATCACCGCGTCGCCGGAAATCCTCGCGACCCGTCTTGCGGCGCGCGGGCGGGAATCGCGCGGCGAGGTGCTGGCGCGGCTTGCGCGCAGCGTTCCGCACGACCTTTCCGGTCCCGGCCATGTGCTGATCGACAATTCCGGCACGCCCGAGATCGCCGGCGAGAAGTTCCTCGCCGTCCTGCGCAAGGCTGTCGCCTATTCGGACGTATCGGGGCTGGTTTGAAGTCTTTTGCGTAAGTCATGACTTACGTGCTGTGCAGGTCGATGCGCAGCATGTGATTGTCCCACACATGCTCGGGATCGTCGGTCTCGGCGCCGTCGGGTGCGACGATGAGGCCGCTTCCTGTCGTGGCGAGGAAGCCGTCGCGGTCGGGCGCCAGTCCGCAGACCTCGACGAGCTCGTTCTTCGCGACCACCTTGCCGGTCTTCGCTTCGATCATCGCCCAGGCATTGCCCTGCGGCGAGGAGACGGCGACCAGCCCGGCCTCGCGATTTGCCGCGACCGAGCCGATATAGTTGCGGAAACCGCCGAGGGTGTCCTCGGGCATGTCGAGCGACTCGAGTTCCTTGCCGCGCAAGGCCCGCCCGACCAGAAGCGGCTTCTCCGTCGCCGGGCCCTCATGCTGGCAGCCGAACCAGACGGTGCCCTGGGCGTCGATGTCCATGTGCCGGATCGACAGCTGGTGCAGCCTTTGCGGCAGCTCATGCTTTTCGAGGAGATCGCCGGAAATGCGGTCGACCAGCACGAAGGACGGCTTCATGGTGGGAATATTCAGCTTGGCGCGGCCGAAGTCCGGGTGGGTCTCGATGCCGCCATTGCAGATGGCGAGCGTGCGGCCGTCGCCGAGCAGGATGAGCTCGTGCGGGCCGACGCCATGGGTAGGGAATTCGCCGAGGCGGCGGAAACCGTCACAGGCGTCGTAGATGCCGACCATGCCGGCGGCGTTGTCGAAGTCGTTCTCGGTGACGTAGAGCAGCGCGCCGTCGGGCGAGAACACGCCGTGGCCATAATAGTGGCGTCCGGCGATGCTGGGGATGGTCAGCGGCTCTCCCTTGCCGGTGTGGTCGAAGACCAGCATGAATGTGCCGGGCTGGCGCGCGAAGACCACCGACTTGCGTGAATTGGGATCGAAGGTCACGTCGTGCCCGCGCTCGGGCAGGGCGACGCTGTGCAGGATCTTGCCGGCCTCCGAGAGCACGGCCACGCCGTATTCACCCGAACGTGCTTGGTAAGCCGTGGCGAACATAGCGTCGGTTTCGAGCGCCAGCGCGCGGCGTGCCGGGGTCAGCGACATCAGGAAGGTCGCGCCCGCGGCCTTGAGGAAGTCGCGGCGGTCGAACAGGGGCGTGCGCATGGCAAAAGACCTCAGTCGCCGTCCAGCGAGGAGAAGCCGGCGGTCAGGCCGAGCGCCCCGGCGAGCCGGGTGCCGAACAGCTCCGACAGGCTGGAGGTGACGACGGCGAAGTAGCCGAGCTTGCCGCGTTTCGTCGGATCGGCCAGGGCGGCATCGATCGGGCCGGTCACCGCCGAGGCTGCGTTCCGGGCATTGGCGAACTCGAAGTCGATCGACTGCGCGATCCACTCGGAATCGGCCGGCAGCAGCGAACCGAAGCTGGAGGCGTCGAACAGCGCCTTCATGCCGGCAATGTTGCCGTCGAGCGAGGCAGCGGTGCCTTGCGAGCGCCAGTAGAGCGCCTGTTTCGGCTTGTCGGCGGAGGCCTCCTTGCCGAGGAAGCCGTTGACGCGCACATCGCGCACCAGCTCCAGCCCGTTGACATAGACCTCCAGCAGTTCGGTCACGGCTTCGGTGGCGTTGCGATAGAGCGCGTTGTCCGGTCCGGGATGTTTCCACTGTCCGGCAAAACCACCGTCGTCGCGCCATTCGGCGTCGACATCGGTGGCGATGGTGTTGAGGTTGCCGGCAATCGCCTTGCCGTACGCGCAGCGATAGGCGGCCGAAGAGCCCGTCAGGTCATCCGCGCCGGTGCCGAACAGAACGAACTCCAGCGCGCCCAGCCCCTGCATCGCCACGCTTTTCCCGGCAAGGGTGGTGGCATCGGTCGCCGTCGCGTCCGCGCCGGCTAAGGCTGCCTGCACCTGCTTGAGGCCGGTCCCCTTGCGGTCGGGCCAGAACAGAATGCGCTCGAGCCGGTTCTGCTCGGTGATCGGGCCAAAGCGGATGATCTCGACCTCCGACCAACTCCCGGTCGTCTTGCCGAAGCTTGCGCGCGCGGCCTCGAGCGTGCCGGCCGAGGGGGCGGTGCAGAGCTTGTCCATGGACGTGCCCAGCGCTGCCGTCGCCTCGACCAGCCGGCCATAGGCGGGGCGGATGAAGCCGTCGATGGCGTCGGAAATCACCTTATCCGACGCCTCGTTGGCCGAAGCCGCCGTGGCCGGCAGGGCAAGGCAAAGGGCTATGGCTGCGACTGCGGAACGTCCGGTCATCAGAGCGACTCCAGGAATTTTACCAGCGCATCGCGATCGGAGGCGGGAAGGGCGGCAAAGCGGTCGCGGGCGGACTGACCCTCGCCGCCGTGCCAGAGAATGGCCTCGGTGAGGTTACGGGCGCGGCCGTCATGCAGGAAGAAGGTGTGGCCGTTGACGGTCTGGGTCAGGCCAATGCCCCAGAGCGGCGGCGTGCGCCACTCGTTGCCCGAGGCGTCGCCGACCTGCTGGCCGTCGGCTAGGCCTTCGCCCATGTCGTGCAGCAGGAAGTCCGAATAGGGCCAGATCAGCTGGAACTTCTGCGCCTTGTTGGGTGCGTCGCGGCGGGTGACGAACTTGGGCATGTGGCAGGAGGCGCAGCCCGCCTCGTAGAACATCTGCTTGCCGCGCAGCACTTGCCGATTGTCGATGTCACGGCGGGCCGGCACGGCGAGGTTCTGCGAATAGAAGGTGACGAGGTCCATGATCGGATCCGGCGCCTCGGCCGGCCCAAGCCGCTCCTGCACGCCGTTGGGCATGGCGAGGCAGTCTTGCTGCGCCTTGGTGCAGTCGCCCCAGTGGTGCGGCACTTCCGGCGTCGAGATGCCGATGTCGCCGGCAAAGGCGTCGGCGGACTGCTGGCGGATCGTCGGCGTCTGCGCCTTCCAACCGAAGCGGCCGAGGGTGAGTTCGCCGGACTTGGGGTCACGCACGATGGACGCCTTACCCGAGATGCCGTCGCCGTCCTTGTCGTCGGGATCGGCGTTCACAAGGAGGTCGGCGGGATGGATCTGCTCGACGAGGCCAAGGCCGATCATCTGCGGCGTGACGCGCGGCGACAGGGTGGTACGCGGGTCCATCCGGCCGTAGCCGAGTTCCGCGACCGAGTAGCTCGGTTTGCGCAGCGAGAGTTTCGTGCCGTCGGCCAGTTCGACGGGCACCTCCTCGTAGGAAATGACCATGCGGCCTTCGCCCCTGAGGCCCGGAACGGCGAGATCCTGGAACTGGCTGCCATAGATGGGGTCGGGGAAGTTCAAGGCGCGCCTGTCGGCGACGGCAGCCTTTTCCTCTTCGGTTTCGGCGACACGGGCGAGGCGCAGGAACATCGAGGTGGCGTCCGGATTGCCTTCCGGCGGATGGCCGCGGCCGTCCTTGAGGTGACAGCTCTGGCAGGCGCGGGCATTGAACAGCGGGCCGAGACCGTCGGACGCCTGGGTCGAGGAAGGCGAGGAAACCCAGAGCTTGCGGAACATGCCGTTGCCGAGCTTGAACGTGCCCTCTTCCTCGAAGGTGATGTTGGCGGACGATTGCGAGAAGGCATCCTGGTTGACGCGTTTCTCCGAGGTGCCGGCGCCGCCCTGCATCAGCTCGAACTGCTCGGGCTTGGAGAAGTCGGTCGTCGGCTTGACGATCTTCTCGACGCGGGCCTTGTCCTTGGGATTGAGGTCCGTGCGCTCGCTCGGGAATGCTGCATCGCCATTCGCGGCGGACGGGCCGGCAGTTGTCAGCAGCGCGAGATTTGCGAGGAGGAGGGCGCGGAGTGCCTTCGGAAGGCGCCGGCTTGATTGGGTACCCCCACCCCTAACCCCTCCCCACAAGGGGGAGGGGAATTCTGCGGCGCTGCCGTCCTGCGCAACGCTTGGATGGTCATGGTCGAAGCGGCGACGAGCCT
>MEEF01000124.1 GCA_001724355.1 Mesorhizobium sp. SCN 65-20
GAGCCGCTCCGGTCTCCGTCGCGCCAGGCGCCCGCGCCGGGCTACGTGCCGCGCGGCGAATATGGCCGCAGCAAACCCTACGAACGCCCCTACCACGCGATCGCCCGCGACATCGACCGCTTCCGCGACCAGGAGGACGGGATTGCCGCCGTCGGCAAGATCGCCGGCGAACTACATGCGCTGCGCGAAGAGATGCGCCAGCAGATGGGCGTCGGCCTGCAGCGGGAATTCGACGAACTGCGCAAGGACATCGACCGCGCGAGCCGGACCGGCGCTGCCGGCCCCGAGGGCGCCGAAATCGGCCTTGAACTCGAGCGCCTCTCGGGTGCGATCCACTCGCTGGCCGAACGCAGCGACGACAAGAGTGTCAACATGCTGAGGCTGGAGCTGGAACAGGTCCGCCGCTCCCTCTCGGACCTCGCCCGCGAGGAAACCGTGCGCTCCGTCGACAAGCGCTGGGACGACTTCGACCGCCGCTGGACCGACTTCGCCGACCGCATGTCCGCGACCCAGGGCCAGCACGGCGACGAGCAGGCGCTTGGAGCGCTGGCCGAGCGGCTCGAACAGATCAACGATGCTGTCAACAACCTGCCGGAATCGCTTTCGCTTCGCTCGATCGAGGACAAGGTCCGCACGCTGGCCGGCGCCGTCGACCAGTTCGTGCGCCATCGCGACAGCCACAGCGCCGAGATGTTCGGCCTCATCGACGAGCGGCTGGACGAGATCTCGCGCGCCATCGTCGCCTCGACGGTCGCCGCCCAGACGCAGCAGATCAACCCCGAGCTTTTCGAGCGAATCGAGGCCCGCATCACCGGCCTCGCCCGCCAGATCGAGGAAGTGATCGCCGAGCAGCCAACCGCCGAGATCATCGACCGCCTCAACCTTTTGTCCGAGCGCGTCGACGACATGGCGGCGCGCGCCGATGTTCCCGAACAGGCCGTGGAGAGACTCGGCCGGCAGATTTCGCTGATCGCCGACAAGATCGACCGCACTCCTCCGGCGCCTGATGCCGGCCTCATCTTCCAGGGCATCGAGCAGCGCTTCGACGCATTGGCCGACGTTTTCGAACGCCGGCAGGGCGATGCGATGGAGCATGGCAACCTGCTGTTCCGCGACCTGGAACGCAGGCTCGAGGACCTGGGCGACCGGCTCGATCGCCAGGCTGCCCAAACCCCGGCGGCCCACCTGGACATCATGGAGGCAATCGACGCCCGCTTCACGGCCTTCGCCCAACGGCTCGAGACCAATCGCAGCGACCCAACGGCTGAGCAGGCGATGCGGGGCCTGGAGGCGCGCCTCGAAGACATTTCGGACCGCCTGGAGATTTCCGCCGCGCAGGTCGCGGGCATCGACCCCGAACTGATCCGAAGCCTCGAAGCGCAGGTTAGCGAACTCTCCAACCATCTGGCGCACCCGGCCTCGCCGCTGCCCGAACTGGAGGACATCCGGCCCCGCCTCGACCAGGTCGAGCGGTCGCTCGCGGTCAACCACGAAGCAATCCTCGAAGCCGCGCGCGAAGTCGCCGAAAATGCTGTGCGCTCCTTCGTCGGCTCCAACCCGGAGACGACGGCGGTCGAAGGGCTAGCCCATGATCTCAAGGCGCTCGAAAACCTGACCCGCCGCTCCGACGAGCGCAACGGCAAGACCTTCGAGGCGATCCACGACACGCTGCTCAAGATCGTCGACAGGCTCGGCTCCCTGGAGAGCAGTACGCCGGAACCCGTTGAGGCCCCGCCCGCATCGGTGGCCGAACTGGTGCAGGCACCAGCGCCCAAGCTCGCCGTGCAGGACGCTCCTTCGCTGGAACCCGAAGCACCCGCTCCGCTGCCCGAGGCCAGCGCCACGTTCGGCCGTAGGGCCGAGCCGGCGGCCCCCGACGAACGGACGTCTCGCAGCCCGGCACAGGCAGCCGTCGAGGCCGCGGCGGCGGTATCGGCGCTCGACGGCGTGCGCGCCGAAAAGACGGAGCAGAAGCCGGCGAAGCCCTCGATGTTCGGCGGCATTGCCCGCGCCTTCGCGCGGAAGCCCAAGGAGCAGCCGGAAGCCGAGGCCGCCGAGCCGATGGTGGTCGCGCCCTCCCCCGAACTGTCGCTCGACGCCCCGCTCGACCCCAAGATCGCAAACCACCCGCTCGAACCGGGTTCGGGCGCGCCCGATCTCAACGCCATCATGCGCCGCGTCCGCGACGAGCGGGCCCAGACGGGCCGCGCCAACGAATCGGATGCGGCCAAGGCCGACTTCATCGCAGCGGCACGCCGCGCCGCCCAGGCGGCGGCCGCCGAAGCCGACGCGCTCAAGCGCAGCTCCGACCTCAAGGGACCGGTGCGCGCCCTGCGCATCGGCGATCTCATCAAGGCGCGCCGCAAGTCGGTGCTGATGGCGGTCGGCGCGGTCATGCTCGCGCTTGCCGGCATGCAACTCGGCAAGGCCTTCCTCAACGATCCGGTCGCCACCGCCAGCGTCGCGCCGCTGGAGCAGCCTGCCAGTGTCGCTTCAGACCTGCCCGCGAAGCCGGCAGCGGAAGCGGTTGTCTCGGCGCCCGTCGTCGAGCAGCCCGCGCCATCGCCGGAAGCTTCGGCGGTCGGCGAGCCGATGGACGACATCACGGAACCCGTCGAGGTCGCCCTCGATCACACCCCGACCCAGTCGATCCCGCCGGCTCCCGCAAAGGTGACTGCCGCCCCCGAAATCGCGCGCCAGGCCGTTTCCGTGCCCGAAGGCATGGGACCGGCAGCCCTGCGCGAGGCGGCAAATACGGGCGACGCCAAGGCGCTGTTCGAAATCGGATCGCGCTTTGCCGACGCCCGCGGCGTGAAGAGCGACATGAAGTCCGCCGCGCAATGGTACGAGAAGGCTGCCGAACTCGGCTTCGCGCCCGCCCAGTACCGGATCGGCAACATGTACGAGAAGGGTCTCGGGGTCGACCGTGATGCCGCCAAGGCCAAGACCTGGTACCAGCTCGCCGCTGCCCAGGGCAACGCCAGCGCCATGCACAACCTGGCGGTGCTGTTCGCCATGGGCGCGGACGGAACGGTCGACAACGACTCGGCGGCCCGCTGGTTCGTCGATGCAGCCGAACTCGGCGTGAAGGACAGCCAGTTCAATCTGGGCATCCTGACCGCCAAGGGCATCGGCATGAAGCAGAACCTCGAGGAATCCTACAAGTGGTTCGCGCTGGTCGCCAAGCAGGGCGACGCGGACGCGGCATCCAAGCGCGACGACGTCGCCAAGGCGTTGAACCCCGAGCAGCTCAAGCGCGCCAAGGCGGCCGCGGAGCTCTGGCAGGCCAAGGCGCTCGACCCCGCGACCAATTCGGTTGAAATCCCGGCCGCCTGGCAGGACGCGACGGCGGCGGTCGAAGTCGACATGACGAAGGCCGTCCAGAACGTCCAGGCAATCCTCACCAAGAACGGCTACGACGCCGGCAAGATGGACGGCCAGATGGGCCAGAAGACCAAGGACGCCATCGCAGCCTTCCAGAAGGACAACGGGATGAAGCCCACCGGCGAGATCGACGGCGGCCTTGTCCAGGCACTGCTCGCCCGCAAATAGCCGGCCCGGCGGCGCCTTTTGCGCCGCCGTCTTTACCTGTCGGTTAACTGATTGAGATATTTTCCGTTTCGAGCGCGGTGCGTTTGACTTCGCCGCAATGTCGGCGCAAGTAGCCGCTACCTAACCGGCGCCCGGAGACGGGCGGCGGCCTTGTTCTTTTTTGTAGAGACGGACGGGTGGGCGTTTATCTCCCGATTGCGGAAATGTCGGTCAACATGTTCGTGCTCCTGGCGATGGGCGCGGCGGTCGGCTTCCTGTCGGGAATGTTCGGGGTCGGCGGCGGTTTCCTCATCACGCCGCTCCTGATCTTCTACAACATCCCCCCCGCCATCGCGGTCGCCACCGGCGCCAACCAGGTCATCGCCTCGTCCTTCTCGGGTGCGCTCGCCCATCTCAAGCGCGGCACGCTCGACTTCAAGCTGGGCACGGTGCTGCTCATAGGCGGCATCGCCGGCTCGGCGGTGGGCGCCTACATCTTCGCGCTGCTGCGTTCCATCGGCCAGTTGGACCTGTTCATCTCGCTGCTCTACGTGGTCTTCCTCGGCACCGTCGGCGGCTTGATGCTGGTCGAAAGCGTCAACGCGCTGCGCATGACCAAAGGTGGCGTGCCGCCGGCATTGAAGAAATCGGGCCAGCACAACTGGATCCACCGACTGCCCTTCAAAATGCGATTCCGCACCTCGAAGCTGTTCGTCTCGGTCATCCCCGTGCTCGGCATCGGCGCCGGCATCGGCCTGCTCTCGGCCATCATGGGCGTCGGCGGCGGCTTCATCATGGTGCCGGCGCTGATCTACCTCTTGAAGGTTCCGACAAACGTCGTCGTCGGCACCTCGCTGTTCCAGATCGTCGTCGTTTCGGCCTTCACCACGCTTGTCCACTCCTCGACCAACCAGACCGTCGACATCGTGCTCGCGCTGGTGCTGATGGTCGGCGGCGTTGCCGGCGCCCAATATGGCGCCAAGGCCGGCCAGAAGCTGCGCGGCGAACAGCTGCGCGCGCTGCTGGCGCTGCTAGTTCTCGCCGTCGCGCTCCGCCTCGGCTTCGACCTCTTCGTCAAGCCGCAGAACCTCTATTCGCTGACCAGCCTGAGCGGGAGGACGATGTGATGCTGCGGGCGGCAATGGTTGCCCTTGCGCTCGCTGCCACCTTGCCGGCGCATGCGCAGGAGGCGCCGCCGCTCCCCGAAGGCATCCAGATCGGCCTTTCCACCGACCGCGTCGCCATCACCGCCAACTTCTCCGGCGCCGACCTCACCATCTTCGGCGCGCTCGAAAATCCCGACCCGCTGGTTAGCCGCCAGGGCCGCTACGACGTCATCGTCGTGCTCGAGGGGCCGGCGCGGCCGGTGGTGGTGCGCCGCAAGGACCGCATCCTCGGCATGTGGATCAACACCCGGTCCGAGACCTTCGTCAACGTGCCGGTGTCCTATTCCATGGCCACCACGCGGCCGCCGCAGGACGTCACCACGCCCAACAGCTACAAGCAGCTGTCGCTCGGCATTCCCAACATTTATCTCGAGCCCGAGGACAAGCGCGACAGCCCCATCACCATCCAGGAATTCACCGACGCGCTGCGCGAACGCAAGGAAGGGCTCGGCCTCTTCAGCGACAATGTCGGCGGGGTGCAGTTCCTGTCGCAGAACCTGTTCCGCGCCACGCTCCGCCTCGCCCCCAACGTGCCCGTCGGCACCCACAAGGCGCGCGCCTTCCTGTTCCGCAACGGACAGTTCATCAAGGAAACCTCGACCCAGCTCGCCATTGTCAAGTCGGGCTTCGAGCAAACCATCTACCGCTTCGCCACCGACCACGGCTTCGGCTACGGCCTGTTCTCCATCGGGCTGGCCATGCTCACCGGATGGCTCGGCAGGATTATCTTCAGGAAGGACTGAGGGGGCGGCGGAGGCGTGGCTTGCGCGAACTACGGCCCCCTCCCTGATCCGTTTTTTTTCCGTCCCAGTGGACACCCCCGGCGCGATAGGCCCAATCCTGCACCGTCGTAGATATCGTCACCATCACGGCATGGATTCCCGACACTCTCCGCTCGCTTTGCTCGCTCACGAGGTCGGGAATGACGGCCTAAACTGTTCGCGTCCACCAGCTACAAACGTACTTCGGCCAATCGACTATGGCTGGGGGATGTGCCTCCCGCTTCCGTCATTCCCGACCTCGTGAGCGAGCAAAGCGAGCGGAGAGTGTCGGGAATCCATGCCGTGATCGAGACGTCAGCCATGCCGGCGCAAGACTTGGAGACAAGCCAACATGCCACTGCCAACCAGTCGACGCACCGAATTCAACCCGGCCTGAGCAACGACCCCGCAATCGGGTAAACCCGGCTCGTCCCGATCATGTATGCGGTCGGCGCCCCGTCACGGAACATGCCGCGATACGCCCGGTCGAGCACGTTGAGCGAACCGGTGAAGGCGCCGAAGGCCGGCATCACCAGTCGCGCGCCGTCGCTGGCGAAGCAGCGCCGCCGGACCGAGCGCCCGCGCTGGACGATACGAGCGCAGGGATGCAGGTGGCCTGCGATCTCGCCTTCAGCATGGCCCTTCGACGGCTCGTGGCGGAACACCAGCCCGCCAACTGCAAGCTCCTCGACCGTTTCGCCCGGCAGATCCGCCGGCGCATCGGGGTCGTGGTTGCCGGCGATCCAGAACCAGTTCCGCCCGGCCATCATTGCCATCAGGCTCGCACGAAAGGGCTCGGGCAAGCGCTCGGCGCCCTCGCCGTCGTGAAAACTGTCGCCGAGGCTGACGATGATGCGCGGCTGGTAGTCCTCGACCACCTCGGCCAGGCGCTGAAGCGTCGCGGCGGTATCGTAAGGCGGGATCAGCCGGCCGCGCCGGGCATGGGAAGAACCCTTCTCCAGATGGAGGTCGGAGACGACGAGCAGATCGAGCTCGGGAAAATGCGCCACGCCGCGCCAGTCGCAGGCGGCGCGCACGCCGGCGATGGAGATCGCCTCGCAGCCAGTCCTGATCAGATCGCGCGCGGCTATGTTCATGCGCTTCCCATCGCCTCTTCGATCAGGTCCGCTGCCTCGAGCAGCAGGGAGTCGTGCGCCTCGCCATTGACCGGCTCCTTGCCTATCTCCAGCATCACGGGCACCGCCAGCGGCGAAATCTGGTCGAGCATCTTATGAACGATTCGGCCGCGGATGCGCGAGAGCATCTCGGCCAGCCTCCTGACATCGAGCAGCCCG
>MEEF01000125.1 GCA_001724355.1 Mesorhizobium sp. SCN 65-20
GACGCACCTCAACATCGTCGAGGTTCGCAAGCCGGAGACCGACGCTACGCTCGTCGCGCAGTCGATCGCGCAGCAGCTCGAGCGCCGCATCGCCTTCCGCCGCGCCATGAAGCGCGCCGTGCAGTCGGCCATGCGTCTCGGCGCCGAAGGCATCCGTATCAACTGCTCGGGCCGTCTCGGCGGCGCTGAAATCGCTCGTATGGAGTGGTACCGCGAAGGTCGCGTGCCGCTGCACACGCTGCGCGCCGATGTTGACTACGGCACCGCCGAAGCCCAGACCGCCTATGGCATCTGCGGCGTCAAGGTGTGGGTGTTCAAGGGCGAGATCCTCGAGCACGACCCGATGGCTTCCGAGCGTCGCGCAACTGAAGGCGATCATTCGCATGCCGGCGAGCGCCCCGAGCGCCGCCGTCGCGAAAACGCCTGATCATAGGAATTTGGAGTTAGAACGATGCTGCAGCCAAAGCGCACAAAGTTCCGTAAGCAGTTCAAGGGCCGCATCCACGGCACCGCGAAGGGCGGCACCAACCTGGATTTCGGCGGCTTCGGACTGAAGGCGCTTGAGCCGAACCGCGTCACCGCGCGTGAGATCGAGGCGGCTCGCCGCGCGATCACCCGCGAGATGAAGCGTCAGGGCCGCGTCTGGATCCGTATTTTCCCGGATCTGCCGGTCACCTCGAAGCCGACCGAAGTCCGCATGGGTAAGGGCAAGGGCGCGGTCGACTACTGGGCCTGCCGTATCAAGCCGGGCCGCGTGATGTTCGAGATCGACGGCGTCTCCGAGGAAGTGGCTCGCGAGGCTCTGCGCCTCGGCGCAGCCAAGCTCTCGGTCAGGACGCGTTTCGTTCAGCGCATCGCAGAATAAGGAAGGGCTGATCATGAAAGCCTCGGACATCAGGACGAAGACCCAGGACCAGCTCACTGACGAGCTCGGCGCCCTCAAGAAGGAGCAGTTCAACCTGCGCTTTCAGAAGGCGACTGGTCAGCTGGAAAAGACTGCCCGCGTGAAGCAGGTCCGTAAGGACATCGCGCGTATCAAGACCATCGCGGCCGAAAAAGCGGCCGGCAAGAAGGCTTAAGGACGAAAACCATGCCAAAGCGCATCCTGCAGGGTACGGTCGTCAGCGACAAGAACGAGAAGACGGTCGTCGTCAAGGTCGAGCGTCGCTTCACGCACCCGGTGATGAAGAAGACCGTGCGTATGTCGAAGAACTACAAGGCGCACGACGAAAACAACGTCCACAAGGTCGGCGACCAGGTGTCTATCCAGGAATCGAAGCCGATCTCCAAGGACAAGCGCTGGGTCGTCATCACCCCGGACCAGGCGTAACAACGAATTTTGGACAAGCCGGGGAGGGCGGTAGCCCATCCCGTTAGTAAAGAAGAAGGCGGCCAGTCATGATTCAGATGCAAACAAACCTCGACGTCGCGGATAATTCCGGCGCCCGTCGTGTCATGTGCATCAAGGTGCTGGGCGGCTCGAAGCGGAAGTACGCATCCGTGGGCGACATCATCGTGGTGTCGATCAAGGAAGCGATTCCGAGGGGCCGCGTTAAGAAGGGTGACGTGATGAAGGCGGTCGTGGTTCGCACGGCCAAGGACATCCGTCGTCCGGACGGCAGCGTGATCCGTTTCGACAAGAACGCGGCCGTTCTCGTCGACAACAAGAAAGAACCGATCGGCACGCGTATCTTCGGGCCGGTTCCGCGCGAGCTTCGCGCCAAGAACCACATGAAGATCATCTCGCTCGCGCCCGAAGTGCTGTAAGGAGCCGGTAAAATGCAGAAGATCCGTAAAGGCGACAAGGTTGTCGTTCTGACCGGCAAGGACAAGGGCCGCACCGGCGAGGTGCTGGCGGTCCAGCCGAAGGAAGACACCGCTCTCGTCCGCGGCGTGAACATGATCCGCCGCCACCAGAAGCAGTCCCAGACCCAAGAGGGCGGGATCATCACCAAGGAAGCGCCGATCCACCTGTCGAACATCGCGCTCGCCGACCCCAAGGATGGCAAGCCGACCCGCGTCGGTTTCCAGGTCCAGAAGGACGGCAAGAAGGTGCGTGTCGCCAAGCGTTCGGGAGAAGTCATCAATGGCTAAGGAAACCAACGCCCCGCGTCTGAAGGCGGTCTACAACGAGACCATCCGCAAGGCGATGATGGAGCAGTTCAAGTACGACAACGAGATGCAGATCCCGCGCATCGACAAGATCGTGCTCAACATGGGTGTCGGCGAAGCCACCGCGGATTCGAAGAAGCCGTCGGTCGCCGCAGAGGACCTCGCCATGATCGCCGGCCAGAAGCCGGTGGTGACCCGCGCCCGCAAGTCGATCGCCGGATTTAAGGTCCGCGAGAACATGCCGATCGGCGCCAAGGTTACGCTCCGCCAGGAGCGTATGTACGAGTTCCTGGACCGTCTCGTGAACATCGCGCTCCCGCGCGTTCGCGATTTCCGCGGTCTGAACCCGAAAAGCTTTGACGGCCGTGGCAATTACGCTATGGGCATCAAGGAGCACATCGTGTTCCCCGAGATCAATTACGACAAGGTCGATCAGATCTGGGGTATGGACATCATCGTTTGCACGACCGCCAAGACGGACGACGAAGCCAGGGCTCTGCTCAAGGCTTTCAACTTCCCCTTCCGGCAGTAACGGCAGCGAGAAAAGGAACAATCTGAAATGGCAAAGACCAGCTCAGTCGAGAAGAATAACCGGCGCCGCAAGCTTGTGGACCAGTACGCTGCCAAGCGTAAGGCCCTCAAGGATATCATCATGGATCAGTCCAAGCCGATCGAGGAACGCTTCCGCGCGCAGCTCAAGCTCGCCGCGCTGCCGCGCAATTCGGCCAAGATCCGTATCCGCAATCGCTGCGAAGTCACCGGCCGTCCGCGCGCCTACTATCGCAAGCTGAAGATGTCGCGTATCGCACTTCGCGACCTTGGCTCCACGGGCAAGGTCCCGGGCCTGGTGAAGTCGAGCTGGTAAGGAGCATTTGATATGTCTTTGAGTGATCCTCTCGGCGATATGCTGACCCGCATCCGCAACGCCTATGGCCGCAAGAAGTCGACTGTGTCGACCCCGGCTTCCAGGTTGCGCGCCCGCGTCCTCGAAGTGCTGAAGTCGGAAGGCTACATCCGCGACTACAGCCAGACCGACTTCGAAAACGGCAAGTCCGAGATCGAAATCGAGCTGAAGTACTTCGACGGCCAGCCGGTGATCCGCGAGATCGCCCGCGTCTCCAAGCCGGGCCGTCGCGTCTACGTCTCGTCCAAGTCCATTCCGGCGGTCGCCAATGGCCTGGGCATCTCGATCCTTTCGACCCCGAAGGGCGTGATGGCCGACCACGAAGCGCGCGAACAGAACGTCGGCGGGGAAATCCTCTGCCAGGTCTTCTGATCTGCGTAGGCTGAAAAAAGAAAGGCACGAGGACTATGTCTCGTATTGGCAAGAAACCCGTTCAGCTTCCGCAGGGCGTCACCGCCTCCGTTGACGGCCAGACCGTCACGGCCAAGGGCCCCAAGGGTGAGCTGAAGTTCGTGGTCAACAACGAAGTGCTGGTCACGATGGAAAACGGCGAGATCGCCGTTCAGCCGCGCGACCAGTCGAAGGATGCGCGCTCCAAGTGGGGCATGTCGCGGACCCAGATCGTCAACATCCTGACCGGCGTGAAGGACGGCTTCGAGAAGAAGCTCGAGATCACCGGCGTCGGTTATCGTGCGGCTCTGCAGGGCAAGAACCTGCAGCTCGCACTTGGCTTCTCGCACGACGTCGTCTATCAGACGCCGGAAGGCATCACCATCACGGTGCCGAAGCCGACGGAAATCGTGGTCGCCGGCATCGACAAGCAGCAGGTCGGCCAGGTCGCTGCCGAGATCCGCGAATACCGCGGTCCTGAGCCCTACAAGGGCAAGGGCGTCCGCTATGCAGGCGAAAAGATCGTCCGCAAAGAAGGCAAGAAGAAGTAATTGTAACGCCGCGGTGCGCGGTCGCGGGAGGCCCTTTGGCCTACCGCACATGGCCGCACCCGTTTCAGAAGGCAAGGAACTACCATCATGGCTTCGAAAGAAACCACTCTGCGCCGCTCGGCGCGCATCCGCCGTCAGATCAAGAAGGTCGCCAACGGCCGTCCGCGTCTGTCGGTGCACCGTACGTCGAAGAACATCTATGTTCAGGTCATCGACGACGCCAACGGCCGCACGCTCGCTGCCGCTTCGACCCTCGAGAAGGACCTCAAGGGCTCGCTGAAGACCGGCGCTGACACTGCAGCCGCTGCTGCCGTCGGCAAGCTGATCGCCGAGCGCGCCTCGAAGGCCGGCGTCAAGGACGTCGTTTTCGACCGCGGCGCCTACATCTATCACGGCCGCGTCAAGGCTCTTGCCGAGGCTGCCCGTGAAGGTGGTCTGAACTTCTGATCGAGTCTTACGACGCAGCGCGTGGCGCTGCGTCGCACCACTCAACAGTTGCATTAAATCCGGCGACGCTATAGACGCCGGATTTGGTTTTTAACCCCCGTGCTTCCGGAAAAGAACAAGGATAGGAATATGGCACAAGAACGTAGGGACGGCGGCCGCGATCGCGACCGTAGCCGTGACCGCGAAGAGCGCGACAGCGAATTCGTCGACAAGCTCGTTCACATCAACCGCGTTGCCAAGGTCGTCAAGGGCGGCCGGCGTTTCGGTTTCGCAGCACTCGTCGTTGTTGGCGACCAGAAGGGCCGCGTTGGCTTTGGTCACGGCAAGGCGCGCGAAGTGCCGGAAGCGATCCGCAAGGCAACCGAATCGGCCAAGCGCGACATGATTTTCGTGCCGCTGCGCTCGGGCCGCACGCTGCACCATGACGTTGAAGGCCGTTGGGGCGCTGGTCGCGTTCTGCTGCGTTCGGCCAAGGTCGGTACCGGTATCATCGCCGGTGGCCCGATGCGCGCCGTCTTCGAGACGCTCGGCATGCACGACGTCGTGGCCAAGTCGATGGGCTCGTCGAACCCGTACAACATGGTTCGCGCCACCTTCGATGCGCTGAAGAGCCAGATGCATCCGAAGGATGTGGCTGCACAGCGCGGCATCAAGTACTCGACGCTTCAGGCGCGCCGCGGTTCCGCGGTTGCGGCGGAAGAATAGTCGGACGGACCAGGGACAACGACCATGGCCAAGAAAGAAACCAAGACCATCACCGTTGAGCAGATCGGCAGCCCGATCCGTCGTCCGAAGGAGCAGCGTGCTACGCTGGTCGGTCTCGGCCTCAACAAGATGCATCGCAGGCGCACCCTGGAGGACACTCCGTCCGTGCGCGGCATGATCGCAGCCGTTCAGCACCTCGTCCGCGTTGTGGACGAGGCGTAAGCCGAGCGCAGGAGACAGAACATGAAACTCAACGATCTGCGTGACAACTCCGGCGCCACCCATTCCAGGAAGCGCGTGGGCCGTGGCATCGGCTCGGGCTCCGGCAAGACCGGCGGCCGCGGCGTCAAGGGCCAGAGCTCCCGCTCCGGCGTGGCGATCAACGGCTTCGAGGGTGGCCAGATGCCGCTCTACCGCCGCCTGCCGAAGCGCGGCTTCACCAACATCTTCGCGAAGGACTTCGTGACGGTGTCGCTGGCCCGCATCCAGGCCGCGATCGACGCCAAGAAGCTCGATGCGAAGGAAACCGTTGACGGTGCGGCGCTGCTCAAGGCCGGCGTGATCCGCCGCGTCAAGGACGGTGTCCGTATCCTCGGTGACGGCGAACTCAAGGCCAAGGTGACCTTCGACGTCGCCGGCGCCTCCAAGCCAGCGATCGAGAAGATCGAGAAGGCCGGAGGATCGGTCAAGTTGCCGGAAACGGCAGCGGCCGAGTAAAAGGTTTGCGAGTGGGCGGCGGTAGAGATACCGCCGCTTGCATGTTAACCGTCCGAAGCCTATTTCGTGGCTTCGGTGAATCACGCTGCTCCGGATTGCGGCACGCGGTGTGACCAAGCGGAGTACCCTTTATGGCATCGGCTGCAGAACAACTTGCATCCAATCTGAATTTCGCAGCCTTCGCCAAGGCCGAAGACCTCAAGAAGCGCATCTGGTTTACTCTCGGCGCGTTGCTCGTCTATCGCCTCGGTACCTATATTCCGCTCCCGGGAATCAATCCCGACGCGTTTGCCCAGGCCTTCACCCAGCAGGCCCGTGGCGTTCTCGGCATCTTCAACATGTTTGCCGGCGGCGCCGTGCAGCGCATGGCCATCTTCGCGCTGGGCATCATGCCCTACATCTCTGCCTCCATCATCATGCAGCTCATGACGTCGGTCATCCCGTCGCTTGAAGCGCTGAAGAAGGAAGGCGAGGCGGGCCGCAAGATCATCAACCAGTATACCCGCTATGGCACCGTGCTCCTGGCCGTCGTGCAGGCCTACGGCATCTCGGTGGGTCTCGAGAGCGGCAACGGCATCGTCGCGGATCCGGGCATGTTCTTCCGTGCCGCGACCGTCATCANACGCTTGTCGGCGGCACCATGTTCCTGATGTGGCTCGGCGAGCAGATCACTGCCCGCGGCATCGGCAACGGTATTTCGCTCATCATCTTCGCCGGCATCGTGGCGGGTCTTCCGAGCGCCATCAGCGGCACTCTGGAACTCGGCCGTACCGGCGCGCTGTCGACGGGCCTGATCCTTGCGGTCATCGTGCTCGCCGTCGTGCTCATCGCCGTCATCGTGTTCTTCGAGCGCGCCCAGCGTCGCCTGCTGATCCAGTATCCGAAGCGCCAGGTCGGCAACCGCATGTTCCAGGGCGACACGTCGCACCTGCCGCTGAAGCTCAACACCTCGGGCGTCATTCCGCCGATCTTCGCTTCCTCGCTGCTCTTGCTGCCGGCGACCTTCGCGGGCTTCGCGAACACGACCACGCTGCCGACTTGGGCAAGCGGACTGATGGCGGCACTCGGCCACGGCCAGCCGCTCTACATGTCGCTCTATGCCGGCATGATCATCTTCTTCGCCTTCTTCTACACGGCGATCGTGTTCAATCCGAAGGACACCGCCGACCAGCTGAAGAAGCACTCGGGCTTCATCCCTGGCTATCGTCCGGGTGAGCGCACCGCCGAATATATCGACTACGTGCTGACCCGCATCACCGTCATTGGTGCCGCTTATCTCGTCGTCATCTGCCTGATACCGGAATTCCTGATCTCGGCGACCGGCGTGCCGTTCTACCTTGGTGGTACTTCGCTTCTCATCGTCGTCAATGTAACCCTCGACACGGTGGCGCAGATTCAGGGTCACCTGATCGCCCACCAGTATGAGGGCCTGATCAAGAAGTCGAAGCTCCGCGGAGGAAAGAGAGGAAGATGAAGCTGATTTTGCTTGGACCGCCGGGGGCGGGCAAAGGGACGCAAGCACAGAGGCTGGTCGACAAGCACGGCATTCCTCAACTCTCCACCGGCGACATGCTGCGCGCCGCGGTCAAGGCCGAAACCGAAGTTGGCAAGCGTGCCAAGGCGGTGATGGATGCCGGCGAGCTCGTCTCCGATGAGATCGTCAACGCCATCGTGGCGGAACGGATCGACCAGGACGATTGCGCGAAGGGGTTCATCCTCGACGGATATCCGCGCACCCTGGCACAGGCGGATGCCGTTGCCGACATGCTGGCCGAACGTGGTCTTCATCTCGACGTGGTGATCGAGCTCGTCGTTGACGACAAGGCTCTTGTCGGCCGCATCCTGAAGCGGGCCGAGGAAGCCAAGGCCGCCGGGCAGCCGGTGCGCAAGGACGACAACGCCGAGGTCTTCGACGAGCGTCTGCGCGAGTACTACAAGAAGACGGCGCCGCTGATCGGCTACTACTACGCCAACGACCTGCTCAAGCAGGTCGACGGCATGGCCGCGATCGACGACGTGACGGCGCAGATCGACGCCATCCTGGCGGATACGCTGCGCAATTAAGGCCTTAGGGCTTGACGGACGGGCCGGACTGGAGTATGGCGGCCCGTCTTCCATTCAGGCATGAATTTGTCTGCCCGTGAGGGCAAGCATTCATATTGATTAGGAAAACCCGCAAGGGCCGGCCTCCACCGGACGCGGGACAACTTGAAGCGCCGGCGTGGTCCGGCCCAAATGGAGTGAAGAAATGGCTCGTATAGCCGGCGTCAACATCCCGACCAACAAGCGCGTCGTCATTGCGCTTCAGTACATCCACGGCATTGGCAAGAAGTTCGCCCAGGAGATCATCGAGAAGGTGGGTATCCCGGCCGAGCGTCGCGTCAACCAGCTGACCGAC
>MEEF01000126.1 GCA_001724355.1 Mesorhizobium sp. SCN 65-20
CGCCTACCCGCGCTCCTTGAGCAAACGCCCCTTCTCGCGGTTCCAGTCGCGCTTCTTCTCGGTCTCGCGCTTGTCGTGCAGCTTCTTGCCGCGGGCGACAGCTAACAGCAGCTTCGCCCGGCCGCGGTCGTTGAAGTAGATCTTGAGCGGCACGAGCGTCATGCCCTCGCGGTCGATCGCCTGGCCGAGCTTGGCCATCTCGCGCTTGCTCAGCAGCAGCTTGCGGCGGCGGCGCGGCTCGTGATTGAAGCGGTTCGCCTGGAGGTATTCCGGCAGATAGGAATTGATCAGCCAGAACTCGCCGCCTTCCAGCGACGCGTAGGAGTCCTGGATGTTGGCATGCCCGTCGCGCAGCGACTTGACCTCGGTGCCGGTCAGCACAAGGCCGGTCTCGAGCGTGTCGAGAACCTCATAGGAAAAGCGCGCCTTGCGGTTTTCCGCGGCGACCTTGTTGTTGGGGTCGGATTTCTTGCCCTGTACCATGTCTCTCACTCGCTCAGGCGAGCCAAATGTTGGTGTTTTCGTGGCCGGCCCGGCGGGATTTTCGCCGCGCTGGCAGCGCGAAAGACGCCTTCAGATGACCGCGCGAGCGGGCTCTTTCAAGGGCTTTGCGCAGCTCAGTTGATGATGCCGGCGAACTTCATCGCCGCGTCGATCTTCTCGGCGGTGGACGCCTCGATGGTCATCAGCGGCGAGCGCAGCACGTTCTCGATGCGGCCGAGGCGCGACAGCGCATATTTCGCACCCGACGCACCCGGCTCGATGAAGATCGCCTTGTGCAGCGGCATCAGGCGGTCCTGCAGTTCGAGCGCCTTGCCCTTGTCGCCCGACAGGCTGGCGATCTGGAACTCGGCGCACAGGCGCGGCGCGACGTTCGAGGTCACCGAGATTGCACCGACGCCGCCATGGGCGTTGAAACCGAGCGCCGAAGCATCCTCGCCCGACAGCTGGATGAACTCCTTGCCGCAGGTGATGCGCTGCTCGGAGACGCGTTCGACCTTGCCGGTCGCATCCTTCACGCCCTTGATGTTCTTGAAGTCGTTGGCAAGCCGCCCCATCGTCTCGGGCGTCATGTCGATGATCGAGCGCGGCGGGATGTTGTAGATGATAACAGGCAGGGTCGTCGCCTGGGCAACGGCCGCGAAATGCGCGTAGAGGCCGCGCTGGGTCGGCTTGTTGTAATAGGGCGTGACGACGAGCACGGCGTCCGCACCGACACTCTCGGCATACTTGACCAGGCCGACGGCCTCTTCGGTGTTGTTCGAACCGGCGCCGGCCACGACCGGAACGCGGCCGCGCGCAACCTCGACGCACATCTTCACGACATGGCGATGCTCGTCATGGCTCAGCGTCGGCGACTCGCCGGTGGTGCCGACCGGAACCAGGCCCGTGGTGCCCTCTGCGATCTGCCATTCGACGAGTTCGCGAAAGGCTTTCTCGTCGAGACGGCCATTCTTGTCGAACGGTGTCACGAGCGCGGTAAGTGAGCCTCTCAGCATGTCGTCCTTCTCCAGGAACCTTAGGTTTTGGCGATGTTCGTTATGTCGCCGGCTTTCTAGACGAAAGCAGGGCCGCGCACCATAGTCTCGACACCAATTTGCGGCAAGTAAGGCGCCAGGGCTTCTGGGGCAATTTGAATGACTGCGCTAACCTTTCGTTTACCGCCTCTTCACCACCCGCGGCTAGGCTATCTGCTACCCGCTCCTGTAGGTAAAGTGTAAGGGACAAGGAATGACGAAGTTCATTCCGGCCATCCGGCCGCATAGTGCTGTATTCATGGGCGCATTTCTTGCGCTCTCGACCGCCTTTGCATCGGCATCGGGGCTAGACCAGCAGACGACTTCCGCTCTTCCTTTCGCCAGCATCGGCAAGTCCGACGCGATGCGCGCGGCGTTCGGCAACATCGAAGAGCTCAAGGGCGGCCTCGACGCGCTGTCGAGCGGCAATCTGGCGCAGGCGCGCGCGATCCGCGACAGCCTGCCGGAAACCGCGCTCGATCGTCACATCCTGATGTGGGCAATCGCCATCAATGGCGGCGACAAGGTGCCGAGCGGCGAGATCGCGGCGACCGCACAGGCCCTCCCCGCCTGGCCGGGGCTGTCGACGCTGCGGCGCAACAGCGAACGCGCCATGGCGCGCGAGAACCCGGCCGCCAACGTGGTCGTGTCGGCCTTCGGCGGCAGCGAACCGCAGACGGTCGAGGGCGCCATGCTGCTCGCCCGCGCGCAGCTGCAGCTGGGCGATTCCAAGGCGGCACTCGCCACCATTCGCCCCTACTGGCGCACCGAGCGGCTCGACGCCGACAAGGAAGCCGCGATCATCAAGGAATTCGGCAGCCTGATCCCGGCGGCCGACCACCGCTTCCGGATGGAGCGCATGCTCTATGCCGATCGCGTCGAGTCGGCGCAGCGCGTTGCCGGACTGGCGGGAGCCAAGCCGCTCGCGGATGCCTGGGCTGCGGTCATCAAGGGCGACAAGAAGGCAGCCGCCTTGCTCGACGCCGTGCCGGCCAAGCTGCGGGGAGCGGGCTTCGCCTATGCAAAGGTGCGCCAGCTGCGCAAAAGCGAGAAATTCACCGAGGCCGCCGCGGTCATGCTGAAGGCGCCTAAGGATCGGGCCTCGCTCGTCGACCCGGACACCTGGTGGACCGAGCGCCGCGTGCTGTCGCGCGAATTGCTCGACCGGGGCGACGTCAAGACGGCCTACCGGATCGCCGCCGCCCACTCGGCGGAGAGCCCCACCAATGCGGCCGACGCAGAGTTCCACGCGGGATGGTACGCGCTTCGCGGGCTCAACGACGCGAAGGCGGCGGCGCCGCATTTCGCGAAGATAGCCGAGATCGCCAACAGCCCGATCTCGCTGTCGCGCGCATATTACTGGCAAGGCCGGGCGGCTGAGGCCGGCGGCCCCGGCGATGCGAAGGCGTATTTTGCCCGTGCTGCGGCCTATGGCACGACCTTCTACGGCCAGCTCGCCGCCGAACGCATCGGCCGGCAGACCGTGAACGTCGTCTACCCCAAACCCACAGACGCCGACCGCCAGGGCTTCGAGCAACGCGAGGCGGTGAGCGCCATCCGGCGGCTCGAGAGCGCAGGTTATGCCCGCTACGCCGAAATGCTCTATCGCGACCTCGCCTCCCAGCTCTCCAGCCCGGGCGAACTGGCGCTGCTGGCGACGATGGCCGAAAAGCAGGAGAACCACTATCTGGCGCTGCGCGTCGGCAAGATCGCGGCCCAGCGCGGCATCGACGTCGGCGCGCTCTCGCATCCGATCGGCGTCATCCCGGCTTCCGCCAACATCTCCGGTTCGGGCAAGGCGCTGGCCTATGCCATCGCTCGGCAGGAAAGCGAGTTCAAGGTCTCGGCGGTTTCCGGCGCCGGGGCGCGCGGGCTGCTGCAGCTCTTGCCGGGCACGGCCAAGGATGTGGCGAAGAAGGCGGGCGTGACCTATTCGAAGGACCGCCTGACGACCGACGCCGGCTACAACGCGACGCTGGGCGCTGCCTTCCTCGGCGAGCAGCTCGGGCGCTTCAACGGTTCCTACGTGCTCACCTTCGCGGGCTACAATGCCGGTCCGCGCCGTGCCTCGCAATGGGTCGACCGCTACGGAGACCCACGCGGCAAGGATGTCGACACCGTCGTCGACTGGATCGAGCGCATTCCGTTCTCGGAGACACGCGGCTACGTCCAGCGCGTCATGGAGAACTACCAGGTCTACAAGATGCGGCTCTCCGGCCGCTTCGATATAGAAGGCGACCTGGTCAACGGCCGCTAACCCACTCCCTCCCCGCGTTTGACCCGGCCCCGCCACGCCTGTAGCAATCTTGCGGCGGGAACCAGGCAAGCGGGGGATTCTGGATGGGCGGCGACACGGGCTTTTCCGATTTCTTCTACATCGCGCAGGATGGGCTCGAACTTCATGCCCGGATCTACGGCGAAGCCGGCGGCGGGCACTGGCCGGCCGTCTGCCTGCCCGGCCTGACGCGCAACGCCCGCGATTTCCACGAGCTGGCGCTCCAGCTCTCCGGCGATCCCGAAAAACCTCGCCAGATCATATGCTTCGACTATCGCGGCCGGGGCGGCTCCGCCTATGACCCCGACTGGCGGAACTACAATATCGGCGTCGAGGCGCAGGATATCGTCGAGGGGCTAACACAACTTGGCGTGACAAAAGCCGCCTTCATAGGCACCTCGCGCGGCGGGCTCATCATGCATGTGCTGGCAGTCGCCCACCCCACCCTGCTCAAGGCCGCCGTCCTAAACGACATCGGCCCGGCCATTGAAGTCGCTGGCCTCGCGCATATCCGCTCGTACCTGGAAAACGCCCGGCACCCCGCCGACTTCGGCGAGGCGGTTGCGATCCAGAAAGCCGTGCACGGCGAAGCATTTCCGGCGCTCACTGATGAGGACTGGCAGCGCTTCGTGCAAGCGATCTACCGCGACGAAAAGGGCGTGCCTGTCGCGGACTTCGACCAGGCGCTCCTGAATACTGTCCGGGCGATGGATCTCGACGCGCCGTTGCCGGACCTCTGGCCGCAGTTCGAGGCGCTGGCGGCGGTGCCCGTACTCGCCATCCGCGGCGCCAATTCACGCCTGCTGTCAGCGCAGACGCTGGAAGAGATGGGAAGGCGTCACACGCGCCTCGAGACGATCACCGTCGACGGCCAGGGCCACGCGTCCCTGCTGGAGACGGGAGGGCTGCCGGACGCGATTGCGGACTTCCTGGAACGGGCAGAGATGAACGCCGCCAGCGGCCGCTAATCTTCTATTCGGCGGCGCTTTGCTCTGGCCCGCCATTTCGAGCGGCCGGCACTTCAAGACGTTTCGAGCAGTCGCAGCTCTGAATGCAGAAAACCCGGCGGTTGCCCGCCGGGTTTTCCTCAAATCAGCTTGTGAGCCGATTAGAACGCTGCGTCGAGACGCAGGAAGCCTGCAAAGCCACCTTCCGCGAAGGTGTCGCCGTCGTAGTAGTTGACAGCCAGCTTGGCATCGAGGTTCTCGACGATGTTGTAGTCGACAACCGCACCAGCGGACCAGTCGTTGTTGCCGTCGGCCAGAACGGTCGGGTACAGGTTGTTGTCGTGGGCGTCGCCGAAGTACTGGCCACCGAAGCCGACTGCCAGCTTCTCATTGACCTGATACTTCAGGTAACCAGCGATCGTCCAAGCGTAACCGTTGTAGACGCCACCGTTCAACTGCTCGATCGAACCGAGCGGGTTGATGGACCAGAAGGTCGGGCCCGATTCGTAGCCGGCGAGCAGTTCGACGGTCAGGGCATCGGTGGCCTTGATGTTGGCGATCGCCTTGAGGGCGAACTCGCCGTAGGCGTCGTCATAGCCAGCGTACAGGTTCAGCGAACCCCAGCCCTGGCTGATCGCGACCTTGCCGACGACCAGCGGAACGTAGTCGAAGTTGTCCGACTCTTCTTCCAGGCCGAGCGACACTGCGATGCCGTTGCCGGCGTCGAAGGTGTAGCGGATCTGGTTCACGCGCTCGCCACCACCCGAGTCGAACTCGCCCGACAGGTCGCCGTCGAACAGCGTGTCGGTGTGACCGGCCAGCAGGCCGCCGAGCTCGAAGTAGGCGTGACGGAGCGTCGTGCCGCTCTCGCTCTTCAGACCCCTCCAGAAGGAGCCGTCGCCATTCCCGGGCAGCGGGGTAGCAGGCGGAGTAACCTGGGTGTCGGTCCAGCCGGCGCGGCCGCCGATGCTGTGCTCGATCTCGATGTAGCGGCGGAACGTGCCGTACTCGGTTTCCGAACGCGCGTCGAGCTTGAAGCGGGCGAGCGAGGTCTTGTTCCAGCCTTCGTCACCGATGAACTCGGCAGCGTTGATCTGGTAACGAACGAGGCCGCCGATCTTGAGGCAGGTCTCGGTGCCGGGGATGTAGTAGAAGCCCGCGCCGTAGACGTCGCAGATGCGGACGTATTCCATGGGCTCCGGCTCGGCGACGACGACAGCGTCGGCCGCACGGGCGCCGGAGACTGCGAGCAGAGCCGCAGCGGAGCCGAGAAGAAGGCTCTTG
>MEEF01000127.1 GCA_001724355.1 Mesorhizobium sp. SCN 65-20
TGGTTGTCCTTCTTGTGGTCCTTGAAGTGCTCGGTCAGGTTCTTGATGCGCTCGGAGAGGATGGCAACCTGGACTTCCGGCGAACCGGTGTCGCCCTTGGCGGTTGCGAACTGGGTCATCAGTTCCGACTTGCGCTCGGCAGTGATCGACATCGTGTTTTTCCTTTCGATCTGGAGGAAACGGGACGCCCTCGGCCGGGATGTCGTCCAGCTGGGGCCGATGAACAAAGCGTCAAAAGCCGCAATGTTGCGGCGCATATAGTGGAATTTGGCGGCAAACGCCAGATAATTCGCAAGCCGGCTCCTAGAGCCATTTCTTCCAGCGGAAAAACACCACGAGCGACACCGCTACCAGAGCCATGAAACCGAGGGCCGCGGGATAGCCATAGCGCGACAGCAGTTCGGGCATGTTCCACGGCGACGCCGCAGGGTCGAAATTCATGCCCCAGACACCAGCGAGGAAAGTCAGTGGAATGAAGATAGCCGAGACGATGGTCAGGACACCGATGATTTCGTTGGTCCGCGATTGCGACAGCGACAATTGCATCTCGATCAGCCCGATCATCGTCTCGCGCTGCGTTTCTATCGCCTCCGCCAGCCTGATCGAATGGTCGAGCGTGTCGTTGAAGTAAACCTTGGTATCGGCCGAAACAAAGGACACGTCCGACCGTATCAGCGTCGTCAGCGCGTCGCGCAGCGGCCAGACGGTGCGCTTCAGCAGGTTGGTGGCCCGGCGCATCGCGTGCAACTGGCTGATATGTTGCTTCTGAGGCGCGGCAAGCAGCTCGTCCTCGATGGCATCGACCTTGTCGCCCGTCGCGTCGACGATCGGGAAATAGCTGTCGACCACCGCATCGATCAGCGCATAGGCCAGATAGTCGGCCTTGCGGGTGCGCAGTCGGCTCGGGTTGGAAGTGCGGATGCGCTGCCGCACGGGCTCGAACGGGTCACCCTTGCGCTCCTGGAAGGTGACGACGAAGTTCTCGCCGAAGAAGAACGAGATCTGCTCGTACCGGCCGGTTTTCACGTCGTCGATCATGCTGAGCACGAAGAAGGCGTAGTCGTCGAAGAAGTCCGCCTTGGGACGCTGACCGGTGTTGACCACGTCCTCCAGTGCCAGCGTGTGCAGGCCGAAGATCCTGCCGATCTCCTCGATGAGGCCAATATTGGCGAGCCCGACGCAGTCGAGCCAGATCAGTGGCCACCGGTCGCAAGCCGCCTCGACGTCGTCGAGGCTGGCGTCGTCTATGAACTCGCAGGTCTCGGGCGAGATGAGCGTCAGGTTGAGGGCCGACTGGCGCGCTGAGGGATCGGCGATCAGCGTCCCCGGCGAGGCGCCGATCGGCGCCCGCCTGATGCGTCTGGATGCGCGCCTGGAAGTCGTCTGCGGTTCGGCCATCGCGCTTCGCTCACGGAATCAACGACGTGATCCAAGCGGAAAGCGCGACGCCAAACAAGTGTCAGGCGGTAAAGACGCGCTTGGGCTTGAACATGCCTTGCTCGATGGCGCCGATGGCGACCAGCTTGCCGCGCGACAGGGCGCAGGCCTCGTCAGCCTCGAGCGGCGCGTCGCGGCCGCGGACGATCACCGGATTGCCGAGCCTGATCTTGGTCGCGGCCTCGTCGGTGACGTTGACCTGAGGCAGGCAATCGAGCGCGGCCGAGGTATCGACGACGAATTCGTCGATGGCCGTG
This sequence comes from Mesorhizobium sp. SCN 65-20, assembly GCA_001724355.1. Classification (GTDB taxonomy): domain Bacteria; phylum Pseudomonadota; class Alphaproteobacteria; order Rhizobiales; family Rhizobiaceae; genus Aminobacter. Next base: position 1,695 of record MEEF01000127.1, read on the forward strand.
AAGTCCCAGCGCCCCTCCTCGCCATCCGGCTGGCCCGCGGCGCGAGCCTGCTCCAGTTCGGTGATGGTGACGAAATCCTCGGCGGTGAACGGCTCGACCCCGACGCGGCGCAACTCCGAGATGTGGCCGTAGCAGCCGAGGTCACGACCCATGTCGCGGGCAAGCGAGCGCACATAGGTGCCCTTGCCGCATTCGATCTCGAAGACGGTGCGGTCGGCGCTGTTCTCGACGATGTCGAGGCGTCCGATCTCGATCTCACGCGCCGGAATGTCGACGGTTTCGCCCTCGCGGGCGAGGTCATAGGCGCGCTCGCCAGCGATCTTGATGGCGGAGAACTGCGGCGGCGTCTGCATGATGACGCCGGTGTATTTCGGCATGATGGCGCGGATGTCGGCCTCGGCGGGACGCTTGTCCGAACTCTTGGTCACCGGGCCCTCGAGGTCGTCGGTCGAGCGCTCCTCGCCCCAGGCGACGGTGAAGCGATACACCTTGGCGCCGTCCATCACGTAGGGAACGGTCTTCGTCGCCTCACCCAGCGCGATCGGCAGCATGCCGGAGGCGAGCGGGTCGAGCGTGCCGGCATGGCCGGCCTTCTCGGCGTTGAACAGCCACTTGATCTTCGACACGGCCTCGGTCGAGCCCATGCCCACAGGTTTATCCAGCACCAGCCATCCGGAGACGGGCCGGCCTTTCTTCTTGCCGCGACGCGACATGTCAGTCTTCCTTGTCTTCCTCGCCGTCCAGGTCACGCGCCACTTCGGGCGAGCGCAGCAGATCGTTGATCTTGGCGAAATTGTCGTAACTGGTGTCCAGCCGGAAACGGAATTCCGGCATGTATTTCATCTGCCTGAGCGCAAACGAAACGCGGCCACGGATGAACTTGGCGTGCTTGTTGAGCGCGCCGATGACCGCATCGGTATCCTTGGCTCCGAGCGGCGAAACGAAGGCGGTGGCGATCTTGAGGTCGGGCGACATGCGCACTTCAGAGATCGAAATGACAGTCGTCTCGATTACCGGATCGAGGAGTTCACCGCGTTGGAGCATTTCGGACAGCGCGTGGCGAACCTGCTCGCCGACGCGAAGCTGGCGCTGGGATGGGCCGGTATTCGTAAAACGGGACATGGTCCTGCAAATCCATATGTCGCAGGAGGCGGACTGGGACCGCACATCCTGCTGCACGAAAACGGACGGCGGCCGAACGGCCACCGTCCAAACGATTAGACTGATACCAGAGGCTTAGAGCCTCCGGGTCACCATCTCGACGCGGAAGCACTCGATGATGTCGCCCTGGCGGATATCCTCGTAGTTCTGGAACGCCATACCGCATTCCTGACCAACCGGGACCTCCGACACTTCGTCCTTGAAGCGCTTGAGCGTCTTGAGCGTGCCTTCGTGGATGACGACGTTGTCGCGGATGAGGCGAACGCCTGCACCACGCTCCACCTTGCCTTCCGTGACGCGGCAGCCCGCAACCTTGCCGACCTTGGTGATGTGGAACACCTCGAGGATCTCGGCATTGCCGATGAAGGTCTCGCGGCGCTCTGGCGACAGCAGGCCCGACATCGCATCCTTAACGTCATCCACGAGGCTGTAGATGATGTTGTAGTAGCGGATCTCGATGCCTGCCTGCTCGGCTGCGTGACGTGCCTGCGCATTGGCGCGGACGTTGAAGCCGATGATCGCAGCACCCGACGTTTCAGCGAGCGTGACGTCGCTTTCGGTGATGGCGCCGGCGCCGGCATGGACGATGCGAGCACGCACTTCATCCGTACCAAGCTTGTCGAGCGCGGTAACGATCGCTTCGACCGAACCCTGCACGTCGCCCTTGATGATCAGCGGGAACTCCTTGAGACCCGACGACTGCAGCTGCGACATCATCTGCTCGAGCGAGCCGCGCTGGGTTGCGTGCCTGGCGACAGCCTTGTCGCGCGCCAGACGCTGGCGGTACTCGGTGATCTCGCGGGCGCGGGCTTCGTTGTTGACCACCGCGAAGCGGTCGCCGGCCTGCGGCGTTCCCTGGAGGCCGAGGATCTCGACCGGCATGGCGGGCGGAGCTTCATCGACATGGGTGCCATGGTCGTCGACCAGCGCGCGGACGCGGCCCCACTGGTTGCCGGCGACGAGGATGTCGCCCGGCAACAGCGTACCGGTCTGGACGAGCACGGTGGCAACCGGACCACGACCCTTGTCGAGCTTTGCCTCGATGACCACACCCTCGGCCGTACGGTCGGGGTTGGACTTGAGGTCGAGCACTTCGGCCTGCAGCAGGATGGCTTCGAGCAGCTTGTCGAGGCCCTTGCCGGTCTTGGCAGAAACCTCGACGTCGAGCACTTCACCGCCCATCGATTCCACGAATACCTCGTGGCGCAGCAGTTCGGTCCGGACCTTGTTGGCGTCGGCCGTCGGCTTGTCCATCTTGTTGATGGCCACGATGATCGGCACGCCGGCAGCCTTCGCATGGCTGATCGACTCGATCGTCTGCGGCATGACGCTGTCATCGGCCGCCACCACCAGGATCGCGATGTCCGTCGCCTGGGCGCCGCGGGCACGCATCGCCGTGAAGGCGGCGTGGCCGGGCGTGTCGATGAAGGTGATCTTTTGACCATCCTTCTCGACCTGGTAGGCGCCGATGTGCTGAGTGATGCCGCCGGCTTCGCCCGACTGGACATTGGCGTGGCGGATGGCGTCGAGCAGCGAGGTCTTGCCGTGGTCGACGTGGCCCATGATGGTGACCACCGGCGGACGCGACACCAGGTCTTCGGAGCGGTCGGCGATGTCGAACAGGCCTTCCTCGATGTCGGACTCGGCGACGCGGCGAACCGTGTGACCGAACTCGCCGGCCACCAGCTCTGCCGTATCGGCGTCGATGACGTCGCCCGGCTTCAGCATCTGGCCCTGCTTCATGAAGAACTTCACCACGTCCACGGCGCGCTCGGACATACGCTGAGCGAGTTCCTGGATGGTGATGGTCTCGGGAATGACGACCTCGCGAATGATCTTCTCGCGCGGCTCGTTGTGCATGGCGCGCTTGAATTTCTCCTGGCGGCGACGCATCGCGGCCAGCGAACGGGCGCGGGCATCGCCGTCCTCGGAAGACAGCGCCGTGTTGAGCGTCAGCTTGCCGCGACGGCGGTCGTCCTCGCCCTTGGTCTTGGCCGGACGGGCAACTTCGGGGGTCGCGACGCGGCGAACGGGTGTGGCAGCACCTGCACCGGCGCCAGCGCCTGCTCCACCACCAGCACCACCGGGACGACCGCCAGTGCCGGCACCGCCGGTACGGCCGCGCGGACGGGCCTCTTCCTCTTCGTCGGCAGCGTTGGCCTGGACGGCCGCGGGCGCACGGCGACGGGCTTCTTCCTCGGCGCGACGGCGGGATTCGGCTTCCGTCTTCAGACGGGACTCTTCCTCAGCTTGGCGACGGGCGGATTCCTCGCGCTCCTTCTTGCGGCGCTCGTCTTCCTCGGCGCGGCGACGTGCATCCTCGGCAGCGCGGGCGCGCTCTTCCTGCTCGCGGGCGACCGAGCCCTCGAGGGCACGGCGGCGTGCGTCCATCTCGCTGCGCGACAACTCGTTCAACACCATGCCGGAGCGTTCGGGCTGGGGCGCGGGGCGCGGCGTTACGCGGGCGACAGGGGCAGGTGCCGGCGCGGGAGCGGGAGCGGGAGCGGGAGCAGGAGCAGGCGCCGCAGCCTGGGGCTTCGGCGTGTGCACCGGCTGTTGGACCGGCGCAGGCTCGTGCTTCTCGCCGGGCATGGAGAACTTGCGCTTCTTCGTCTCGACGACGACCGCCTTGGTGCGGCCGTGCGAGAAGTTCTGGCGCACGGTACCCTGCTCCATACCGGGGCGCTTCAGCGTCAAGGTCTTCTTAGGAGTGACGCTCAACGTGTTGTCATCGCCCGATTTGCTATCGCTCATTCCATATCCTCTGCGGCATCATCGTCGTCGGCAATCGCCGCAATCATTGCCAGATCATCCGGGGAACCGCCCCGATATCGGTCAAGCGCAACCATGCGCTTTGCGACCGTCTTGCCCGCGTCTCCCGCGAGAACGGCAGCATGTATCACATTTGTTGCCCCCAATGCCAAACCCAAT
>MEEF01000128.1 GCA_001724355.1 Mesorhizobium sp. SCN 65-20
CTGCGTGCGCTCAAGATCTGGCGCGAAGTCGCCAATGGCCGTCGCGTTGCCGGCGCCCAGGAGGTCAGCTGGCTGATGCTCAAGGAACTCGGCGGTCAGTCGGCCGAGGGCGAACTCGCGACGCTGGTGAAATCCATCCACCTCGAGGCGCTGCGCGACAACGCGCGCGGCCATGCGCTGGCGATAGCGGCCGCCTGACGGCGGCGAGCAAATCCGGTCAGATGTCGAGTGCTTCCGACTCGGCGAACTCGGCGCGATCCTGGATGAAGCGGAAGCGTGCTTCCGGCTTGGTGCCCATCAGCGCATCCACGGCCACCTTGGTCTCTTCCTCGTCGTCGATGACCTCGACGCGCAGCAGCGTGCGCTTCTTCGGATCCATCGTCGTTTCCTTGAGCTGCGAGGCCATCATCTCGCCGAGGCCCTTGAAGCGGCCGATCTCGATCTTGCCGCGGCCGGTGAACTCGGTACGCATCAGTTCGTCCTTGTGGGCGTCGTCGCGGGCATAGGCGACCTTGCCGCCCTGGCGGATGGAGTACAGCGGCGGCACGGCCATGTAGAGGTGCCCGCCGCGGATCAACTGCGGCATCTCCTGGTAGAAGAAGGTGATCAGCAGCGAGGCGATGTGGGCGCCGTCGACGTCGGCGTCGGTCATGATGATGACGCGGTCGTAGCGAAGGTCCTCTTCGCGGTATTTCGAGCGCGTGCCGCAGCCGAGCGCCTGGATGAGGTCGCCGATCAGCTGGTTGGAGGCCAGCTTGTCGTTGCCGGCGCTGGCGACGTTGAGGATCTTGCCGCGCAGCGGCAGGATCGCCTGCATGGAGCGGTCGCGCGCCTGCTTGGCCGAGCCACCTGCCGAGTCGCCCTCGACGATGAACAGTTCGGCACCCGCTGCCGCGTTCTGGGTGCAGTCGGCCAGCTTGCCGGGCAAGCGCAGCTTGCGCACGGCACTCTTGCGCGAGACTTCCTTTTCCTGGCGGCGGCGCACACGCTCGTCGGCGCGCGCGATCACCCAATCCAGCAGCTTCGAAGCTTCCTGCGGGTTGTCGGCGAGCCAGTGGTCGAACGGGTCGCGGATCGCGGTCTCGACAATGCGCATCGCCTCGACGGTCGCCAGCTTGTCCTTGGTCTGGCCGACGAACTCGGGCTCGCGGATGAACACCGACAGCATTCCGGCGGCCGAGATCATCACGTCCTCGCTGGTGACGATCGAGGCGCGCTTGTTGCCGACGAGATCGGCATAGGCGCGCAGCCCGCGCGTCAGGATGTTGCGGAAGCCCATCTCGTGGGTGCCGCCGTCGCCGGTCGGAATGGTGTTGCAGTAGGAATTGATGAAGCCATCGCCGCCGAACCAGGTGACGGCCCATTCGACCGAGCCGTGGCCGCTCTGCTTCTCGCTCTTGCCCGCGAATATCTCGCGCGTCACCTGCATCTCGTTACCGAGCGAGGCCTTGAGATAGTCGCCGAGGCCGCCGGGGAAATGGAAGACGGCCTTGGAGGGCGTCTCGTCCTTTTCGCCGAGCAGGGACGGATCGCAGCTCCAGCGGATCTCGACGCCGCCGAACAGGTAGGCCTTGGAGCGTGCCATCCTGTAGATGCGGGCCGGCTGGAAGTGGGCGCCCTTGCCGAAGATCTCGGGGTCCGGATGGAACCGCACCTTGGTGCCGCGGCGGTTGTGCACGTCGCCAAGGCTCTCGAGCCCGCCTTGCGGCACGCCGCGCGAAAAGCGCTGGCGGAACAGCTGGCGGCCGCGCGCGACCTCGACCTCGAGCTGGTCGGACAGCGCGTTGACCACGGAGACGCCGACGCCGTGAAGGCCGCCGGAGGTCTCATAGACCTTGGAATCGAATTTGCCGCCGGCATGCAACGTCGTCATGATGACTTCGAGCGCCGACTTGTTCTTGAATTTGGGGTGCGGGTCGACCGGAATGCCACGGCCGTTGTCGGTGACGGTCAGGAAGCCCTCGGCGTCCAGCTCGACGTCGATGAAGGTCGCGTGTCCCGCGACCGCCTCGTCCATCGAGTTGTCGATGACTTCGGCGAACAGGTGGTGCAGCGCCTTTTCGTCGGTGCCGCCGATATACATGCCCGGGCGGCGCCGGACGGGCTCCAGACCCTCCAGCACCTCGATGTCGGCAGCGCTGTAGCCTTCGCTGCCATCTTTGGCCGGCGCCGGGCGCTTGGCCGCAGCCGCGGCCTGGACGAGCGGGTCGGCCGGACGGGCGGCGGGGCGGGCTGGCTGCTTGTCGAGATTGCCGAAAAGATCGCTGTTGTCGTCCATGCTCAATACGGTTTTTCCGCGCTGCGAATCACTAGTTCGAGTTTGCCAGTTTTGCCGGTCTGGCGACAGTTCCGGTTCTGTTCGTGCACTGCGCCGTCGATATGCCGCAATTGGCGGGATCGGCGCAACCTTTCGTAAACGCTGTCCGTAGTCGCCCGGCCAAATCGGCTTGGGAAGCGGGTCTGCGCGGTTGCGGCGAGCCTGCTATGCCCAATAACTGCTGCCCGGACATTCGGACATCAGGAAGGCAGCGCCCCGTGCTTGACTTTGGTTCCCTCTTGCTCGCAACGGCCTTGTCCGGCGCCTGCCTGAGCGGAACGCTTGTCGCAATCTGGGTGACTGCGCGTCAGGCCCGTTTCGTGCTTACGATGGCTGTGGGGATACTACTTCTCGTAACCCATGTCATTGCCTTTTGGCTCTACGGCCGCGATCCCGCTCCATGGCTGGGGCAGGCGACGCTGGCGCTGCTGGTCGGCGGCTTCTTCGTGGTCTTCATGTCGGCGGACCAGTACATCGAGCGCGGTTGGGCGAAACGTGCGGTATTGCCGGTGACGGGCGTCATCGGCCTGACAACCGTCGTCACCGGCGCGGGGTTCGATGGGCTTGGTTTTGCCATCGCCTATTCGGCCATCACAGCAATTCTGGTCATGACGGCCGCAGCGTTCTGGACGGCCAGAAATGTCGACCGGCGCACACTTGCGCCGGTGTCGCTTCTTGCTGGCAGCAGCGCCGTGTCCTTCGCCCTATGTGCATTCGTGATCATCCAGCAAAGGCAATGGGTGCTTGCCGGGGTGCCCAGGAACTGGGCGGAGGACGTCAATACCGTCGTCGTGGTCGCGTGCATGACCGCGCTCGGCGCGCTCACTATCTCCTTCCACCACCTGCGCACCCAAAGCAGGCTCCAGGAAGAGACTCTCACCGATCCGCTAACGGGGCTGATGAACCGTCGCGCCCTGAATGCGCTGTATGGCAGTACGAGGTTCGGTTCGGGGATGGCCCTGGCTATGCTGGACCTTGACCATTTCAAGCGGACCAATGACGTATTCGGCCACGCAGTCGGCGACATGGTTCTGCAGCGTTTCGCGGATGTCATGAAAAAGCACTCACGGAGCGGCGTCAAAGGCTTCAGGCTCGGCGGCGAGGAGTTCGCCATCGTCATGTCGGATATCCTGGCGCCAGAGGTTCATGACATCCTGCGATCGGTCGGCGCGGATTTCGGTGCCGATATCGTCCCAACCAGGCTCGGACCTCTGCGCAGCACGGTCAGCATCGGCATATGCTTTGGCGACGATGATGCCATGACGCTGGAACAGGTGCTGCTCGGCGCAGACGCGGCACTCTATGCCGCCAAGCGGGCAGGGCGAAACCGCGTTGCGACGGCGGAGACCGCCGACAGCGAGGCCTTCCGCGAGCCTCAGCCTCTATTTGCCTGAGCACCACCTGCCGTCGCGAGGTCCGCAGCGGAGCCCTGAATCAGATCGGCGGCGCCCGTGAGGTACGCCGCCGACTGAAATGCTACCGGGTGGGTTACTCGGCGGCGCCGAGATACTCCGTCAGCGGCGGGCACGAGCAGATCAGGTTGCGGTCGCCGGCGACATTGTCGATGCGCGACACCGGCGACCAGTACTTGGCCGTCGTGTCGGGATCGCTGCCCGGATAGGCCGCTTCGAGGCGCGAGTAGGGATGCTTCCACTCGCCTGCAAGCGTTTCGGTCGCCGTGTGGGGAGCGTTGACCAGCGGATTGTCGTCCTTCGGCCACTCGCCCTTCTCGACCTTGGCAGCCTCTGCCGCGATCGCCGCCATCGCCTCGATGAAGCGGTCGATCTCGCGCTTCGGCTCGGACTCGGTCGGCTCGACCATCAGCGTGCCGGCAACCGGCCACGACATGGTCGGCGCATGGAAGCCATAGTCGATCAGGCGCTTGGCGATGTCATCGACGGTGATGCCCGCACGCTCCTTGAGCACGCGCGTGTCGAGGATGCACTCATGCGCCACGCGGCCGTTCCTGCCCTTGAACAGCACCGGATAGTGCGCCTCGAGCTTGGTCGCGATGTAGTTGGCGTTGAGGATCGCCTGCTCGGTCGCCTGCTTCAGGCCCGACGCGCCCATCATCCGGATGTACATCCAGGTGATCGGCAGGATCGAGGCGCTGCCGAAGGGGGCAGCCGAAACGGCATGGGCGCTGCCGGCTTCCACATGACCCGGCACGAAGGGCGCGAGATGCGCCTTGACGCCGATCGGACCGACGCCGGGTCCGCCGCCGCCATGCGGGATGCAGAAGGTCTTGTGCAGGTTCATGTGGCAGACGTCGGCGCCGATGTCGGCCGGGCGGGCAAGCCCGACCATGGCGTTCAGGTTGGCGCCGTCGAAATAGACCTGGCCGCCGTGCTCGTGGATGATCGCGCAGATGTCGCGCGCGCCTTCCTCGAACACGCCGTGCGTCGACGGATAGGTGAACATCAGCGCCGCGAGCCTGTCGGCATGCTGCTCGGCCTTCACCTTGAGGTCGGTGACGTCGATGTCGCCGTCTTCGAGGCAGTGCACCACCACGACTTCCATTCCGGCCATGGCGGCACTTGCCGGGTTGGTACCGTGCGCCGAGGACGGGATCAGGCAGATGTCGCGCTGCGTCTCGCCACGCGCGTGGTGATAGCGGCGGATCGCCAAGAGGCCGGCATATTCACCCTGGCTGCCGGCGTTCGGCTGCAGGCTGACGGCGTCGAAGCCGGTGATTTCGCACAGCCATGCCTCGAGGTCGTCGGTCATCGCGCGATAGCCGAGCGAGTGGCTGGTCGGCGCGAAGGGATGGAGGTTGGCGACCGTCGGCCAGCTGACCGGCATCATCTCGGCGGCAGCGTTGAGCTTCATCGTGCAAGAGCCGAGCGGGATCATGGCGCGGTCGAGCGCCAAGTCCTTGTCGGCGAGCCGGCGCAGGAAGCGCATCATTTCCGTTTCCGAGTGGTTCTCGTGGAAAACCGGCTGGGTCAGGAACTCCTTGCCGCGGGGCTTGCCGGGCAGGGCGCGCTTGGCTTCCTTGGGCGCCTTGGCGCCGAACAGGGAGGCAACTGCTTCGAGGTCTGCCTCTGTGGAGGTCTCGTCGAAGGCGACCGAGACGTGGTCGGCGTCGATGACGCGCAGCAGGCGGCCGATCTTCTCGGCTTCGCTTGCGATCGCCTCGGCCTTGCCCTTGGCTTCAACAGTGACGGTGTCGAAGCGCTGGGCGCCAGCGACGGTCACGCCGGCGGCCTTCAGGCCTTCGGCCAGGCGGGCAGCGAGCCCGTGGATGCGCTCGGCGATCGCCTGCAGGCCGGCCGGGCCGTGCCAGATGGCGAAGGATGCCGCCATGTTGGCGAGCAGCGCCTGCGCCGTGCAGATGTTCGACGTCGCCTTGTCGCGGCGGATGTGCTGCTCGCGCGTCTGCAGCGCCAGGCGATAGCCGGGACGGCCCTTGCTGTCGACCGACTGG
>MEEF01000129.1 GCA_001724355.1 Mesorhizobium sp. SCN 65-20
GGGCCGATGCCGCGACGGGTCGTGCCAATCTTCGTGCCCGAATTGGAGGCGGCGTCCTCGCGGAAACCATCCAGCTCGCGATGCAGCGACAGGATAAGCGCGGTGTTTTCGGCTATTTTCAGGCGGTCCGGACCAATGTCGACGCCCTGGGCGCGGATCTTCTCGAGTTCGGCAACGAAAGCATGCGGATCGAAGACCACGCCATTGCCGATGATCGACAGCTTGCCCTCGCGCACGACGCCGGAAGGCAGCAGCGACAGCTTGTAGACCTTGCCGTCGACGACAAGCGTGTGGCCGGCATTGTGCCCGCCCTGGAAGCGGACGACCACGTCGGCGCGCTCCGACAGCCAGTCCACGATCTTGCCCTTGCCTTCGTCGCCCCACTGCGAGCCGACGACCACCACATTGGCCATGATTTTTTCCTTCCGGTTTCGCGGTTCAGGCCGCGAACAGTTCAAAATGACAGGCCTCTATAGCGCCAAGCAATATCAAGCGCGACCTTTCTTTGCCTTGCGAGGCACAACAATTTCCCGCTTTGGGTGCATTTACATGGCCTGCGGCAGCACTTAGGCGGGCAGTACGCATCTTTTGATCCGAGACCCCGCCGGAATGTACCGAAACGCCTATCTGCTGCTGATCTTGACCACGCTTTTCTGGGGCGGCAATTCGGTCGCCGGCAAGCTGGCCGTAGGGCACGTCTCGCCGATGCTGCTGACCGCCGTGCGCTGGGGGCTGGCCGCCGTGATCCTCGCCGCGATCGGCTGGCCGCGGCTCAGGGCCGACTGGCCCACCGTGCGCAAGCATTTCTGGCTGCTGACGGGCCTCGGCGTGCTCGGCTTCACTGTGTTCAACGCCGCCCTCTACACGGCCCTCAACTTTACGACGGCGATCAATACCAGCATCGAGCAAGCCGGTATCCCGATGATCATCTTTGCGGCCAATTTCGTCCTCTTCCGGACACGGGTGACCCCCGCCCAGATCCTCGGCTTCATGCTCTCGCTGATCGGCGTCGCGTTGACCGCAAGCCACGGTTCGATGGAAAGGCTGCTCGCACTGGACATGAACTTCGGCGATGCGCTGATGCTGATCGCGGTGCTCGTCTACAGCGCCTACACAGTAGCGTTGAGGTTCAAGCCAGAGATCCACTGGCAGAGCCTGATGATCATGCTGACCGGGTCGGCCTTCGTAACCTCGATACCATTCGCCATCTGGGAATTCGGCACCGGCCGGGGCATCGTTCCCGACGCGACGGGCTGGGCGCTGATCGCCTATATCGTGATCTTTCCCTCGCTCGCGGCGCAGGTCTTCTATATCCGCGGCGTCGAACTGATCGGAGCCAACCGGGCGGGCCTGTTCATCAATATGGTCCCGATCTTCGGCACGTTACTGTCCGTCGTGATCATCGGCGAAGACTTCCAGCTCTATCACGGGGTGGCCATGGTGCTTGTGCTCGGCGGCATCTGGCTGGCGGAAAACAGCGGGCGCAAGATGGCGCAGCGACAACGCTGATGATGCGCCCTCGCTTGCGGGAGTCGCAGGCGGCGCGCAGGATCGTAGGGTGGATGAGGTTCGCATGCACGATGAACCCGATCGCCGGACCGGCCTGCCTAAGGGCGGCGACCACATCTTCCTTGCGTCGTTCCGGGGCTGGAGCGCCGGGGATCTCGGCAAGGACGTAGCTGCCGGCCTGACGCTAGCGGCCATCGCCATTCCCGAGCAGATGGCGACCGCACGGCTTGGCGATTTCGCGCCACAGGTCGGCTTCGTCGCCTTCATCGCCGGGTCGGTGGCGTTCGCGGCCTTCGGCTCCAGCCGCGTTCTTTCCTCCGGCGCCGATTCGACCATCACGCCGATCTTCGCCGGCGGGCTGGCGCTGATCGCCACCTCCGGCTCACCCCAATACGCCTCCCTGGCCGCAATGCTGGCACTCATGGTGGGCGCCATGGTCGCCGTGGGCGGACTGCTGAAGCTGGGCTGGCTCGCGGACCTTTTGTCGGTGCCGGTCACGGCCGGATTCCTGGCCGGCATCTCGATCCATATCGTCATCTCGCAACTGCCGGGGCTTCTCGGCCTGCCGCCGGGCAGCGGCAGCGTCTTTCAGCGGCTGGCAGCGATCCACGCGGACATCGGCCAGGTCAACTGGCCGAGCGTTGCGCTCGGCTTGGGGGTGTTTTCGACCGTCGTGTTGGCCGAGCGCGTCAGCCCGCGCATTCCCGGCGCCCTGATCGCGCTGGCGCTGGCGACGCTGGCCGTGCTGTCCTTCGACCTCACCCGGCATGGCGTCGCGGTCCTCGGGGCGCTTCCGGAAGGACTGCCCGGCCTCGAAATGCCTGCCATCGCCCTCGTCGACCTGCGCACGCTGGTGCCGACGGCCCTGCTCATCTCGCTCGTCGTGATGGTGCAGACCGCAGCGACGACGCGCTCCTTCGGCGACCGGTCCGGCGCGGCTGCGGACGTCAATCGCGACTTCGTCGGGGTGGGCGCCGGCAGCGTGCTTGCCGGCCTCTTCGGGGCCTTTCCCGTCAATGCCAGCCCGCCGCGAACTGCCATCGTGGCCGAAACCGGCGGACGCTCGCAACTCGCCGGCCTGATCGCAGCCGGACTAGTGCTTGCGCTGATCATGTTCGGCGCCAAGCTGCTCGCGAACGTGCCCCAAGCTGCCCTTGCCGGGGTCCTCTTCTATGTTGCGCTGCGCATCCTGCGCTGGCCGACATTTTCCGCAACGCTCAGGCAGGCGCCGATGGAGTTCGCGCTGATCCTCGTCACTGCCGTCGCGATCGTGGCGCTGCCAATCGAGGTCGGCGTTGCGACCGGCATCGTACTTTCCCTGCTGCATGGGTTTTGGGGCATGACCGAAGCCAGGGCCATCGAACTGGAAAGGGTGCCCGGCACGTCGATCTGGTGGCCGCCGGACGACAACTCGCAGGGCGAGCGCGTCGAGGGCGTGCTGGTGCTCGCATTTCAGGCGCCATTGTCATTCGTCAATGCCGAGCGGTTCCGTCGCGACACGCAGGCGATGATCGCCGCCCGCGAGGGAGCGATCAGACACCTCGTGTTCGAGGCAAACAGCGTGACCGACATCGACTTCACCGCAGCCGATGTGCTTTCGGACGTCATCGCCTACTGCCGCGCGTCGGGCCTGACATTCTCCATCGCCCGGCTGGAATCCGTGCGCGCCCAGGCCGCGCTCGCCCGCTTCGGTATCGCCGCGGAGCTCGGCCCGGACCATATCTTCCGCAGCGTCGACAACGCGGTGTCGGCACTCACCGGTCGGGCAAATACCGACGAGGGCGCTTGATGCTGAGCGAGATCAAATCGATCCTGAAGCCGGTCCTGATCGAAGACCTGCGTCCGACCCAGATAACCGTCGGCTTCCGCGAAGTCGCGTTCAAGCGGCAGGAACTGAGGGCCCTGCCGGCGAACAGGGCCGGCGCCTTCCTCGGGCATCATTTCATACCGGCCGTGCAGGGACCGAAAGGACGCTATCATATCGTCGACCACCACCATCTTGCCCGCGCGCTTCGCGAAGAGGGCGTCAAGGACGTGTTCGTCACGGTCGTCGCGGACCTGTCGATGCTCGACAAGGACGCTTTTCTCGTCGTCCTCGACAATTGCTCGTGGATGCATCCGTTCGATGCGTCCGGCAGGCGGCGGCCCTACTCCGACATCCCGAAATCGATAGACCAACTGATCGACGATCCCTATCGCAGCCTTGCCGGCGAGGTCAGGCGCCTGGGAGGCTGCGCCAAGGTTTCGGCGCCCTTCGCCGAGTTCCTGTGGGCGGACTTCTTCCGCCGGCGCGTCGCCAAGGCGCTGGTTCGGGACGACTTCGACAAGGCGACCCGGCTTGCCCTGCAACTGGCACGACAGGCGGACGCGAAATATCTGCCGGGCTGGAGCGGGGCGGACATCTGACCAAGGTGGTCTCGAAAAGAAAAAGGCGCGGACCGGCACCGCGCCTTCTTCAGCCTTGGGAGGCTATGCTGTCCAGCCGGCCGTTCAGAAGCCGTTGACGTCGAACTGCAGGCGCTTGGCCGAGTCGATCGACTTGTGGTCGCGCACCTTGGCGAGCACGTCCTCGGGGAACGGCGCGTCGAGATAGAGCAGGGCGATCGCGTCGCCGCCCGGGCGGTCGCGGCCGAGCGAGAAGTTGGCGATGTTGACGCCATTCTCGCCGCACAAGGTGCCGAGCAGGCCGATGATGCCGGGGGCGTCGGCGTTGGTGGTGTAGAGCATGTGCTGGCCCACTTCGGCATCGAGGTTGATGCCCTTGATCTGGATGAAGCGCGGCTTGCCGTCGGAGAAGCAGGTGCCGGCGATCGAGCGCGTCATGTGCTCGGTCTTGACCGTCAGCTTGATGTAGCCGTCGAATACGCCCGACTTGTCGCGCTTGACCTCGGCGACGATGATGCCGCGCTCCTTCACCATGATCGGCGCCGACACCATGTTGACGTCGGCGACCTGCGGACGGATCAGGCCGGCAAGCGCCGCGCTGATCAGCGCCTTGGTGTTCATCTGCGCGGTCGAGCCGTCGAACAGGATCTCGACCTCGGTGATCGGGTCTTCCGTGACCTGGCCGACGAAGGCGCCGAGAACTTCGGCCAGCTTGACGAAGGGCTTGAGCCGCGGTGCCTCTTCGGCAGTGATCGCGGGCATGTTGATGGCGTTGGTGACCGCACCCTTGACCAGGTAGTCGGCCATCTGCTCGGCCACCTGCAGCGCGACGTTCTCCTGCGCTTCCGATGTCGAGGCGCCGAGATGCGGCGTGCAGACCACGTTCTCCATGTTGAACAGCTCGTTCTGCTCGGCCGGCTCGACCTCGAACACGTCGATGCCGGCGCCCGCCACCTTGCCGCTCTTCAGCGCCGCGATCAGGTCTTTCTCGACGATGAGGCCACCGCGGGCGCAATTGATGATGCGCACACCGTCCTTCATCTTGGCGATCGCTTCGGCATTGATGATGTTGCGGGTCTTGTCGGTCAGCGGCGTGTGCAGGGTGATGAAGTCGGCACGGGCGAACAGCTCCTCGAGATCCACCTTCTCGACGCCCAATTCCTCGGCGCGGTGCTCGGAGAGGAATGGATCGAAGGCCACGACATGCATCTTGAGGCCGACGGCGCGGGTGGCGACGATCGAGCCGATGTTGCCGCAGCCGATCAGGCCAAGCGTCTTGCCGGTGATCTCGACGCCCATGAAGCGGTTCTTTTCCCACTTGCCGGCATGGGTCGAGGCGTTGGCCTCGGGGATCTGGCGAGCAACCGCGAACATCAGCGCGATGGCATGCTCGGCAGTGGTGATGGAATTGCCGAACGGCGTGTTCATCACGATGATACCGCGGCGGGAAGCTGCGGGAATGTCGACATTGTCGACGCCGATGCCGGCGCGGCCGACGACCTTGAGGTTGGTCGCGGCCGCGATCAGCTTTTCGGTCACCTTCGTGGCCGAGCGGATGGCGAGGCCGTCATACTGGCCGATGACTTCGAGCAGCTTTTCCTTGTCCTTGCCGAGATCCGGCAGGTAGTCGACGTCTACGCCGCGATCCTTGAAGATCTGGACGGCGGTGGTGGAGAGCTTGTCGGAAACGAGAACGCGGGGCATGGGCATATCCCTTTGCGATTGGCCTGCCTCCCTTGTGGGGAGGTCGGTCGCGTTGCGACCGGATGGGGTTGTCGAGGCCAGGTGCGGCCTAGTGATCTTTTGGGAAATGGAGCGGGTGGACAGGACCC
>MEEF01000130.1 GCA_001724355.1 Mesorhizobium sp. SCN 65-20
TCGGCAAGGAAAGGACCAGCTATAGGAACACTGCCAGCAAGCGCCCTCCCTACCGCAGCTGACTTACTTATCCAGATGGTTGCTCCCCAAGAACACCCCAGATATCGGCTTGGCTTTCATGACAACTCCTGCTGTTGTCATTGTGGCCTGATATCGCAATAAACTCCACACAACGTCGCAGCATCCTTGAGGACCCTGCCAATTATCGAAGCTATCGGAGGCCACCGACAACGCTGGGAACAAGCACCTGGCTTCGAGCCGCTCAGCACGGTGCAGTCGCTGGCCCTTCCGCACATCCCTGGGCCCGCAACGGCGGCACAAATGCGTTGAACTCAACACTGCAGCAATCCTGCGCAGAAGATTGATTTGTTTTGGAATTCGCTTGGTAGCTCTGGGCTATGTCGATGCCGCCTGCGCTTCGCCTGGCGGCAGCTCAGGTGACTTGGTGATCACCTGAAAAATGATGGTGCGGTCGAGAAGACTCGAACTTCCACGGGTTGCCCCACAGCGACCTCAACGCTGCGCGTCTACCAATTCCGCCACGACCGCACTGTCATGTAGGGCCGGTCCGAACCGGCTCGCGGCATGTAGCAAATCGTTTCCGGGGAAACAAGCGCCCTGAACGATATTCGTCATCATTCTTGCATGCCCCAACGGAAGACGGCCGCTTTGCCGCTTTTGCCCGCGCCCGCATTTGGCTGCGGACTGGACGTTTGCAGCGCCAGCCGCCATATCAGACCGAACAACGGACCTGAAAATGACCGAACGCAGCCAGATAGCCACGTCGTTTCTTCCCGTGCCGGGCTCTGCACCGGTCGAATGGCGAATCGAGCCGGGCCTCACCCCGTACGATCATGCGCTCGAATTCATGGAGTCCCGCGCCGAAGCGATTCGCAACGGCGCCGCCGCAGAGCTGGTCTGGCTCGTCGAGCACCCGCCGATCTACACGGCCGGCACCAGCGCACAGGAAGAGGATCTCGTCGACCGCGACCGCTTTCCGGTGTTCAAGACCGGCCGCGGCGGCGAATACACCTATCACGGCCCCGGCCAGCGGGTCGCCTACGTGATGCTCGACCTCAAGCGCAGGCGCGAAGACGTGCGCGCCTTCGTCGCCGCGCTCGAAGCCTGGATCATTGGGGCACTGGCCGCCTTCAACGTGAAGGGCGAGCGCCGCGAGGACCGCGTTGGCGTCTGGGTGGTCAGGCCCGACCGCCCGCCCCTGCCCGACGGCTCGCCCGCCGAAGACAAGATCGCCGCGATCGGCATCCGCCTGCGGCGCTGGGTAAGCTTCCACGGCATCGCCATCAACGTGGAGCCCGATCTCGGCCACTTCACCGGCATCGTGCCCTGCGGCGTCACCGACCATGGCGTGACCAGCCTGGTCGATCTCGGCCTGCCCGTGACGATGACCGACCTCGACGTCGCGCTCAAGGCATCGTTCGAGGACATCTTCGGCCCGACCGCACTGGCAGCTGAGTCAGGCAGGAAGAGCGCCTGATTTCACATCCACGGCGCCTCCATCGACCGGCCGTTCCGTGGCGGCTGGCGGCACCTTGCCGCCCTGGAAACGGGGCGAACCCCGCTCCCCATCGTTCTGCGCCCGGATTACCGGCGCGCGACCAAAATCAGAGTGCACCAATCCACACGGCCATGGTGACGAGGAAAGTGCTCATGCAGACCATCGAGACGACGTCCTGGATCAGATCGGTCATAACTGGCTCCTGTTTTTCATCTGTTCTCAATTTGTTCTAATTTTGTTCAGATGTCAACGCGCACGGTTGCATTCGGCAGAACGCAACAGCTGCGAGCGAATCGAGAGTAAACAAAGGATTTATGCGGGGCTTTTGGCGCCGGCGAACGTTAAGAACTGACGGGAGTCACGTCCGGCCAGTTCATCACATCAGACTTCTGTCTATCGCGGTTTGAGAGCGCCCGGCCTATCTCGCCCGGGCGTAGCGCCTTAGCGCATCACAACGATCTTGCCTTCCGACAACGTCACGCGCCGATCCATGCGGGAAGCGAGTTCAAGGTTGTGGGTGGCTATCAGTGCTGCGAGCCCCGACTGCCGCACCAGCGCGGACAATGCGTCGAAGACGTAGCCGGCGGTCGCCGGGTCGAGGTTGCCGGTCGGCTCGTCAGCGAACAGAACGAGCGGAGCATTGGCGACCGCACGGGCGATCGCCACGCGCTGCTGTTCGCCGCCCGAAAGCTCGGCCGGGCGATGCTGCGCCCGCTTACCGACCTTCATGTAGTCGAGCAACTGCGCTGCCCGCTCGCTGGCATCGGAGGGCTTCAGGCCCTTGACCAGCTGCGGCATCATCACGTTCTCCAGCGCCGAGAACTCGGGCAGCAGGTGATGGAACTGGTAGACGAAACCGATGTCGTTGCGCCGGATCGCCGTGCGCTCCACGTCGGAGAGGCGTCCGCAGGCGCGACCGTTGAGGATGACGTCGCCGGCGTCGGGCCGCTCCAGCAGTCCCGCTGTGTGCAGCAAGGTTGATTTGCCGGCACCCGACGGCGCCACCAACGCCACCATCTCGCCCCGCTGGAGCGAGAAATTGGCGTCGTTGAGGATCGTCAGCTTGCGCGATCCCTGCTCGTAGTGGCGCTCGACGCTCTTGAGCTCGATGACGGGTCCGCTCATTATTCGTACCTCAGCGCCTCAACGGGATCGAGGTTGGCTGCGCGCCAGGCCGGGAACAGCGTGGCGAGGAAGGACAGCACCAGCGCCATCAGCACGACCGACACCGTCTCGCGGACGTCCATCTTGGCCGGCAGCTGGCTGAGGAAGTAGAGCTCCGGATTGAACAGCACGGTGCCGGAGAGCCAGGAGAAGAACTGCCTGATGCGCTCGACGTTAAGGCAGATCACGATCCCCAGGATGACGCCGGCGATGGTACCGGTCATACCGATCGCGGCACCTGTCATCAGGAAGATGCGCATGATGGCGCCGCGCGTTGCGCCCATCGTGCGCAGGATGGCGATGTCGTGCCCCTTGTCCTTCACCAGCATGATCAGGCCGGAGATGATGTTCAGCGCGGCGACCAGCACGATCAGCGTCAGGATCATGAACATCACATTGCGTTCGACCTGCAGCGCCGAGAAGAAGGTCTGGTTGCGCTGGCGCCAGTCGGTCAGGAAGATCGGCCGCTGCGCCGCTTCCTCTACCCCAGCGCGCAGGGCGTCGACGTTGTCCGGGTTGTCGACATAGATCTCGATGGACCCGACCTTGCCCTCGGAATTGAAGTAGAGCTGGGCTTCGTTGAGCGGCATGAACAGGATCGAGCTGTCGTATTCGGACATGCCCACCTCGAAGATGCCGACGATCGGATAGGCCTTGACGCGCGGCGTCGTGCCCATCGGCGTCACGTCACCGTCGGGCGAGACGAGCGTAATGCTGTCGCCCAGGACCAGGCCCATGCTTTCGGCCATGCGCTTGCCGATGACGACGCCATCGCTGGTGTCGAAGCCGACGATCGAGCCCTGCTTCATGTTGTTGGCGACGATCGTTACCTTGCCGAGGTCCTCGCCGCGGATACCGCGAACCAGGGCGCCCGTGCCGCTGCCGACATTGCCCTGGGCTAGAACCTGGCCCTCGACCAGCGGGATCGCATATTTGACCCCGGCCACACCGTTGATCCGGTCGGCCACCGCCGCGTAATCCTCGAGCGGCGTGTCGATCGGCGTCACGATCAGATGCCCGTTGACGCCGAGAATGCGGGTGAGCAGCTCTGCGCGGAACCCATTCATCACCGCCATCACCACGATCAGCGTGGCGACACCCAGCATGATGCCGAGGAACGAGATCGAGGCGATGACCGAGATCACCGTTTCCTTGCGTTTCGCCCGCAGGTAGCGCCAGGCCACCATGCGTTCGAACACCGAAAACGGCCCCGCCCCGGACGGTTTGGCCGCGGCCTTTTGGTTCATGCGCCTGCGCCCAGCCTGGTGATTGCCTGCGCGACCGGCAGCGTCTCGCGCTCCCCGGTCTTGCGGTTCTTGATCTCGACCTCACCGGCGGCAGCGCCACGCGGACCGACGATCACCTGCCAGGGCAGGCCGATGAGGTCGGCGGTCGCGAACTTGCCGCCCGCGCGCTGGTCGGTGTCGTCATAGAGCACGTCCTTGCCGGCTGCGCCAAACGCCTTGTAGAGCTCGTCGCAGATGCGGTCGCATTCGGCGTCGCCGACCTTCATGTTGATCAGGCCGATGTCGAACGGCGCGGTCGCCTCCGGCCAGATGATGCCGTTGTCGTCGTGGCTCGCCTCGATGATGGCCGCGATCAGGCGGCTCGGGCCGATGCCGTAGGAGCCCATCGACACGTTGTGCTCCTTGCCGTCGGGACCGGTCACCTTGGCGCCCATCGGCTTCGAGTACTTCTCGCCGAAGTGGAAGATGTGCCCGACCTCGATGCCGCGCGCCGACAGGCGGTCAGCTTCCGGAACCTTCTCCCAGGCGGCTTCCTCGTGCATCTCTTCGGTCGCGGCGTAGGGCGTCGTCCATTCCTTGACGATGCCGCCGATCTCGGCGTCGTTGCCGAAGTCGGTGTCCGCGCCCGGCACCGGCAGGCTGAGGAAGTCGCGATGGCAGAAGACCTGGCTCTCGCCGGTCTCGGCCAGGATGATGAACTCGTGGCTGAGGTCGCCGCCGATCGGGCCGGTGTCGGCGCGCATCGGGATCGCCTGCAGGCCCATCCGCGTGAAGGTGCGCAGGTAGGAGACGAACATGCGGTTGTAGGCAGCCTTCGCGCCCTCGTAATCGAGGTCGAACGAATAGGCGTCCTTCATCAGGAACTCGCGGCTGCGCATGACGCCGAAGCGCGGGCGCACCTCGTCGCGATACTTCCACTGGATGTGGTAGAGGTTGAGCGGCAGGTCCTTGTAGGACTTGACGTAGGAGCGGAAGATCTCCGTCACCATCTCCTCGTTGGTCGGGCCGAACAGCATGTCGCGCTCGTTGCGGTCCTTGATGCGCAGCATCTCCTTGCCGTAGTCGTCGTAACGGCCGCTCTCGCGCCACAGATCCGCCGACTGGATGGTCGGCATCAGGATCTCGAGCGCCCCGGCCCGGTCCTGCTCCTCGCGGACGATGCGGCACACCTTGTCGAGCACGCGCTTGCCCAGCGGCAGCCAGGAGAAGCTGCCCTGCCCCTGCTGCCTGATCAGACCGGCGCGAAGCATCAGCCGATGCGAAACGATCTCCGCCTCGCGGGGATTCTCTTTCAGGATGGGCAGGAAATAGCGCGACAGACGCATCGAATGTTCCATGAAGACGATGATGCCGGAATCGGCAAATTGATGAGGCTTGCTTGAACGCGCTTCATAGCCATTTCATGGCCGAATGGAAACCCGCGCGCGCTGCCTACCGTCGCGTCAGAATGGCCTGATCGTTTGTCCAGCACCGGTTGCCCAGGGATTGTGCATTGCAGCACAGGATTGCACGTACGGAAGCAAAATTCCGCGTGACAATTCATTTCCGCTTGGTCTAATGTGCCCCGATAACCGAGAGGGCGGAGAATAAATCCGCTCTCCTACGCGGTCAAAGTCTTGGGAGGATGCGATCTAGGCGCGGTAACTCGCTGCCGCCGGACACCGGAAAGCAGATCGGACGCGTTTAAATTGCAAGGC
>MEEF01000131.1 GCA_001724355.1 Mesorhizobium sp. SCN 65-20
TGGGAAGCCGTAGAAGCCGGGCTTGCCGTCCTTGTCCTTGTAGGTGCCGAGATCGACCCAGGACTGGCCGGCGCCGTAGTTCTCCTTGACGAAATTGGCCGTGCCCTCGTCGAGCGGGGTGAGCAGGCCCTTGGAGGCGAGATCCTGGATCAGGCCGGGCTGCGGCAGGATGGCGATGTTGGGCGGACTGCCCGCCTGGGTGTCGATGACGATCTGCTGCTCGTAGTTCTCGGACGACGAGTACTTGATCTCCGCACCCGTGGCCTCGCTGAAATAGTCGAGCACCGAGCGTGCCAGCGCCTCGTCCTCGCCGCGCCACGGCCCGAAGATCGTCAGGGTCTCGCCCTTGAGATCTACTTTCTTCAGTTCGTCGAAATTGGCCCAGGTGAAACGCGGATCCTCGCCCGGCTTGAACTTGAGCTCCGCGGAAGCGGGCGCGCTCAGGGCGAGGGCCGCAACCGCCACGCCCAGCATCAGGGTCTTTCTCATGGTCTTCCTCCCAGTGGATCGAAAACTCCGGGACGGAACCTCCATTCCGTCCGCCGACGCTGCCCTGAACATTGCCCCAGTATCGCGCAGCCTGCAACTCACCTGACGCAACGGCAACTCAAAGCGCTTTGGCTAATTTCATCACGCCATCGAATCGTCGAAGAGTCAAGCAGCCTGCCGCACTAATCGATTAGAATCGCAAAGAATGTGCAGCGCAGCATCGTTTTCGCGCAATGCAGCAGAAAAATTTGCTTCAAAGTGATCAACTCCGCGCTATCCTGCCGCCGTTCCCCATCCGAAATGGAATGGCTTTGGAACTGCACTATTGAAAGCGCTTTGGGAAACGAGGCATTTGTGAACCTCAAACAATTGTCGCTCACGCTCGGGCTTTCGCAGACGACGGTCAGCCGTGCGCTCAACGGTTATCCGGAGGTCAGCGAGGAAACGCGCCGGCGGGTGATAGATGCCGCCAAGCGCCACGGCTATAGGCCGAACCCCAGCGCGCGACGCCTGGCCACCGGCAAGGCCGGCATGATCGGCTACGTCATGCCGACCGGGGCTGCCGTCGACATCGATCCGCATTTCGTCGAGTTCCTGTCGGGCCTCGGCGACTATGCGCGCGGCCACGAGCTCGATCTCGTGCTCAGCCCCGCCGACGCAGCCGACGAGGAAACGACCTACAGGCGGGTCGTCGCCAACAAGCAGGTGGACGCCCTTTACATCTCCGCGCCGCGCAGCGTCGACAAGCGCATAGCGCTCGTCCATCAGCTAGGCATCCCCTTCATCGTCCATGGGCGCAGCGAGGGGCTCGACTTCGACTATCCGTTCATCGACATTGACAATGAGGGCGCCTTCCACGACGCCACCCGGCTTCTGCTACAACTCGGTCACAGGCGGGTTGGCCTGATCAACGGCGACGAAACGCAGACTTTTGCCATCTTCCGCGAACGCGGGGTGAGCCGCGCGCTGTCCGCCAGCGGGCTGACGCTCGATCCGCGCGACATCCGCTCCGTGGTGATGACCGAGGAGAACGGCTACCGCGCCGCACGCAGCCTGCTGGAGGCAGCCGATGCGCCAACCGCGATCGTCTGCTCGAGCCTGCACATGTCGCTCGGCGTGGTCCGGGCGGTTCGGGACCTCAATCTGTCCATTCCCGGCGACGTGTCGCTGATCAGCCATGACGACGTCTTTCCGTGGCTGAAGCCCGAAAATTTCCCGGTGCCGCTGTCGACCACGCGCTCCTCGATCCGCGCAGCCGGCGCCCGCGTCGCCGAACGGCTCGCCGCACGGATATCGGGCCTGGAGGACGGCGCCCGCGGCGAGGTCTGGCCGGTGGATCTGGTGGTGCGCGGGTCGATTGCCGGGGCGAGGCCGTAACGAGGGAAATTCCCTACTGCTTTGCCGCCTCGGCCGCCCTGGTGTTGATCAGGCCGAAGCCGAAGTCCTCGTCGCGGCCCTTGTCGCCGAGGTCGGTGGCGGTGTCGGCAAGGGCCTTCTCGATGGCATCGGCGGAGCGCCCGGGCTCCCGGTGCAAGAGGTTGGCGATGGCGCCGCTCACCACGGCAGCAGCAAAGGACGTTCCGGTGACGAGGTCGACACCGCCGCCGACTGGCGCCACGAGGTCGACGCCTGGCGCAGATACATAAACGTAGGGACCGCGATTGGCCTGCTTCATCAACCCGTCCTTGGCATCCGTGGCGGTCACTGCGATGACGCCCTTGTAGGCGGCGGGATAGCCGTAGGGCGCGCCGGGGCCGTTGTTGCCGGCGGCGGCAACCAGGATCAGGCCGCGGGCGCGGGCGGCGCGGCATGCCTGGTCAAGCAGGGCGTTCTTCGGTCCGACGAAGCTCATGTTGACGATCCGGACATCCTGCTCCGCGGCCCAATCGAGCGCGTTCAGGATGATGTCCATGTTGGACCTGCCGCCCTCGAAGGCGCGCGCGTGGAACACCTTCGAACCCGGCGCCATGCCCTTGAAGGTGCCGGTGCCGGCGATGAGGCCGGCGACGGAGGTGGCGTGGTCGCGGCCGACGACCTTGACGCCGGGCATAGCGTCGAAGCTACCGGCGATCACGCCCTTCAACGCCGGATGCGTCTCGTCGATCGCCGTGTCGATCACCGCCACGCCGACATTCTCGCCATTTGCCTCGGCCTCGTCGAGCGCGATGCGCTGGAAGGCGAAGTTCGGAGCGGTGGCAGCCTGCTGCAGTTCGTAGATGTGGTTCGGCTCGCGCGCCGTGGTGCGGCCGTCGCCGGCGAGCTGGGCGAGCACGATGGGAACAGGCCTGCCATCGGGAATGCCATAGCGGACGACGCTCGTGCCGAGCAGCACCGATTGGCGCTGCGAGCGGATCTGGAGACCGAAGCTTGCGGCGACCGCCTGCGCAACGGCCGGGCCGCCGTCGATGGTAACAAGCACTTCGTCGGGCACGAAGGCGCCCTCGATGGCCCGGGGTGCTACCGCGAGTAGCAATCCCTGCGGCGGCTGAGCCGGCGAAGGCGGGGTCAGGGTCGGCGGTGGCCCTGGCGGGGCCGAGCCGGCTGCCTGGCCGCCATCGCCGCGCTGCGGGTTGGGCGTGGGGATCGGCACCGTGGTCGGCGGCGGCACGCTCGACGGACCGCCCGCATTTGGAAAGAGGTCGACCAGCAGATCGGGCAGGCCAACGGTTGCACCACCGCCTCCCCCACCCGCACCGCCTCCACCTCCGGGCTTCAGGCAGTCGGCGGCACTGGCCGCCGTGCTGCGCTTCAGGCACTCCAGTTGCTCGGGTGTCAGGTTCGGATCGTTGGTCTGCGCAAGCGCCGGGGCGACTGCCAGGAGAGTGGCCGCCAGGACAATCGAGGCTCTGCGCCCAACCCTGCTCATCCGGCCGGTTTCCGCCCTGCGGTCACCGTATCGGCGAAGCTTGCGGCGGCGATCGTACCGACGATGCGGTCATAGTCCGCAACGGTTTCGGCCGGGATGGCGACGCGGAAGACGCCGCTTGCCGTCGGCCCGTCGATGATGGTGACGCCGTTGTCGCCGAACAGGGCCGCGATGTCCGACATCTTGGCCTCCGGCTTGAAGGTGACCAGCGCGAAGGGCAGCTTGGATGCATCCTCGCCGGTACCTGCGACCTCGACCGTGCCTGTGCCGGGCCGTTCCACCACGCCCTGGACGACGACGAAGGCGAGCAGCGCAGCGGCCGTCGCCCAGGCGACACCCACCGGCAGGCCCATGAAGCCCTGCCAGGCGCGCGCCAGCAGGGACCGCGTCTGACGCTCCCGCACGGGACCGGCCTCGGCGTCGAGCATCTTGGAGAAACGGCTCAGCGCATCCGCCGGCGGGCGGATCGCCTCGTTGGCGGCCATGGTGCCGGAGAACTCTGCCTCGGCAGCTTCAAGCGCGGCCGGGGCGTCGGGATCGGTGGAGAGCCAGTCCTCGACGGTCGCCAGTTCGGCGCCCTCCAGCGTGCCGTTCAGGTAAAACGGCAGCAGCGTCTCGATCTCGTCGCGGCGGGTCATCTTTTCGGCAGCGCTCATGGCCACCCCCTGTCGTATCCGGCGGCCTTCAGGGCCTCGCCCAGCTTCTTGCGGGCGTAGAACATGCGCGTCTTCACGGTGGCGACCGGAATGTCGAGGATCTCGCCGATCTCGGTCACCGATTTCCCATGATAATAGGCCAGGTCGACGACCGTGCGGTGCTCTTCCGCGAGGGCATCGACGAAGCGGCGGAGCGCTGCCCCCTTGTCCTGCTTCATGGTAGCGACTTCCGGCGTGTCGCTGTCGTCCGGAACCGCCGCGGCATCGTCGTCGTCGATCCAGTCTTCCTTGCGCTTGCGCAGCGAGGACAGCGCCTTGAAGCGGGCAATGCCCAGCAGCCAGGTCGAGACTTCCGAGCGGCCCTCGAACTGCGGCGCCTGACGCCACAGCTCCAGAAAGACCTCGTTGGCAATGTCGTCCGCCATGGCTTCCGATCCCCTCTGGCGCGCCACGAAGCGGTAGACCCGCGCGTGGTGACGCGTGAACAGGAGCCGCAATGCGGCACGGTCGCCGTTTGCGACCCGGCCGACGAGCTCGCGATCGGAAAGGGGATCGGACGCTATGTTCATGGCCGGTGCAACCGCTGTGCTCCCATCTGCATAGTCGCCTGTCGCCGCAAAAAGGTTCACTGGATTGTTTCGGACGAAATCAAGCTATCCGAACTGTCGCAGCGTGGCGAGTCCGTCGCCTCCCCGCAACCCAGGCAGGCAGGCCGCGACGGTCGGGACTTGCGCCTCATTCAATTTGGTATACAGTATTCCAAATCGAACGAGCCCAGACCGCCAGGAGCATTGAATGACCGTTGCCATGAATCCGGACGAATTCCGCACCGCGCTCGAGAACGCCATCAAGGGCAAGAGCGCCAACAAGTCGCCCTTCAGCGTCGGCTGGGCCAGCGGCAAGCTGAGCCGTGAGCATCTCGCCCGCTGGGCCGAGAACCACTACCACTATGTCGGGCCGTTCGCGGATTACCTGGGCTACATCTACGCCCGCATGCCCGAGCAGTATGTCGAGGCCAAGGACTTCCTGCTCGCCAACATGTACGAGGAAGAGATCGGCGGCGACCGCCACACCGACCTTCTGATCCGCTTCGGCGAGGCCTGCGGCACCACGGCCGCCAGAATTCGCGACCCCGAGAACATGTCGCCGACGACGCGCGCGCTGCAGAGCTGGTGCTATGCGGTGGCGATGCGCGAGGACCCGATCGTTGCGGTCGCTGGCCTTGTCGTCGGCCTGGAATCCCAGGTGCCGTCGATCTACCGCAAGCAGACCCCGACGCTGCGCGACAAGTACGGTTTCAACGACGAGGAGGTCGAGTTCTTCGACCTGCACATCGTCTCAGACGAGATCCATGGCGAGCGCGGCTACCAGATCGTGCTGGAGCATGCCCGCACCGTCGAGATGCAGCAGCGCTGCCTCAAGATCTGCGAGGTCGGCGCCCAGATG
>MEEF01000132.1 GCA_001724355.1 Mesorhizobium sp. SCN 65-20
CTCGCCCAAGTGGATGCAGCAGCGCCTGCTGGCCATCGGCCTGCGCCCCATCAACGCGCTGGTCGACATCACCAACTACGTCACCTTCGACCGCGGCCGGCCGCTGCACGTCTTCGATGCCAAGAAGGTCGCCGGCAATCTCGTCGTCCGTCGTGGCCGCGAGGGCGACAAGGTGCTGGCGCTCGACGGGCGCGAGTACGAGCTGACGCCTGAGATGTGCGTCATCGCCGACGACAACGGCATAGAATCCATCGCCGGCGTCATGGGCGGCGAGCATTCGGGCTGCGACGAGAACACGACCGACGTGCTGATCGAGTCGGCTTTGTGGGCCCCGCTCAACGTTGCCCGCACCGGCCGCACGCTCGGCATCATCACCGATGCGCGCTACCGCTTCGAGCGCGGCGTCGACCCCGAATTCATGGTGCCGGGCGTCGAGCTGGCGACGAATCTGGTGCTGGAGCTCTGCGGCGGCCAGCCGACGAAAACCGATGTCGTCGGCTATGCCGGCCATACGGCCAAGGTCGTCTCTTTCCCGCTGTCCGAGGTCAAGCGCCTGACCGGCATCGAGGTCGACAAGGCCGAGAGCCTCGACATCCTCACCCGCCTCGGCTTTGGCGTGAACGGCAATGGCGATGTCGTCGAAGTGTCGGTGCCGTCCTGGCGTCCCGACGTCGACGGCAAGGCCGACCTGGTCGAGGAGGTCATGCGCATCCACGGCGTCGACAACATCGCGCCGCAGCCGCTCGGCGCGCATGACGCCGTCAATGGCAAGATCCTGACCACGCTGCAGATCCGCACCGGCTCGGCGCGGCGCGCGCTCGCCGTGCGCGGCATGATGGAGGCCGTCACCTGGTCGTTCATCCCGGCCAGGCACGCCGAACTGTTCGGCGGCGGCCAGGACAGCCTCAAGCTGTCGAACCCGATCGCGGCAGACATGTCCGACATGCGCCCGTCGTTGCTGCCGGGCTTGATCGCCGCTGCCCAGCGCAACGCCGACCGCGGCCTGGGCGACGTCGCCCTGTTCGAGGTCTCCGGCACCTATGAGAGCGACGCGCCCGTAGGCCAGCGCCGCGTCGCATCAGGCGTCCGCCGCGGCACCGCCAAGCTCGAGGGCTCGGGCCGCAACTGGTCGGGCAATTCAGGCAATGTCGGCGTGTTCGACGCCAAGGCCGACGCCATCGCCGCGCTCGAAGCCTGCGGCGCGCCCGTCGACCGGCTGCAGATCGAGACCGGCGCGCCTGCCTGGTACCACCCGGGCCGTTCGGGCGTCATCAAGCTCGGCCCCAAGGTCGTGCTCGGTACCTTCGGTGAGTTCCACCCGAAGACGCTCGAAGGCTTGGACGTGTCGGGCCCGCTCTGCGGCTTCGAGGTCTATGTCGATGCCATCCCCGAGCCCAAGGCCAAGCCGACCAAGACCAAGCCGAAGCTCGAGCTGTCGCCATTCCAGGCGGTCAAGCGCGACTTCGCCTTCGTCGTCGACAAGGCGGTCGAGGCCGGCACGCTGACCCGCGCCGCACTCGGTGCCGACAAGAAGCTGATCACGGCGGTTTCGGTCTTCGACCTCTTCGAGGGCGCTTCGCTAGGCGAGGGCAAGAAGTCTGTCGCCATCGAGGTCACCATCCAGCCGGTCGAAAAGACGCTGACCGACCAGGATTTCGAGGCGCTCGTGGCGAAGATCGTCGAGAACGTCAAGAAGCAGACCGGCGGCGCGCTGCGGAGCTGATCGCCCGCGCGATCCCAATCCAGAAAAGGCCGGGCCATGTGCCCGGCCTTTGCTATTGCGGGAAACTTTCGTGGTCCCTGCTCGTTGAAGGCAGCGATGCTGCGCAACACCAAGACCCGTTACGGCTGGGCCGCGATCCTGCTTCACTGGCTGATCGCGCTGGTCTTCATCGGCCAGTTCGCACTCGGGTTGGTGATGGTCCGCATCGCCAGCCAGCGCACTTCGTTCGAGCTGATCCAACTGCACAAGTCCTTCGGCTTCCTCCTGCTTGGGCTGGTGCTCGTCCGCATCGGCTGGCGGCTGGGCAGCAAGAGCCCGGAGTTGCCCGAGGAGGTCGGGGAGATGGAGCGGCGGGCGGCACCCGCCGTCCATCTGCTGCTCTATGCGGCGCAAGTGGCGGTGCCCCTGTCGGGCTGGGCGCTGGTGTCCGTATCGGTGCTGGAAATCCCCTCCATGCCGTTCAACCTCTTCGTCATGCCGCACCTGCCGCTCGGCGTGTCCGAGCAGGCCGAGAATTTCTGGATCGTCGGGCACCAATGGCTTGCCTATGCCGGCATGGCCCTGGTGGCGCTGCATGTACTGGCCGCGCTCAGGCATCATTTCTGGCTGCGCGATAAGGTGCTGGTGCGCATGATCGCGCCGTCGCTGGGCCGCGGCGGTGGTCAGGAATAGCGGCGGCCTGGGATTCGTTCATTGCTGGCGCGGTCATGTCGCCGCGCCGACAAGGAGTGCAAGGCAATGTTTGTCAAACGCTTGGGGCTTGCAGCATTCCTCGCCGCGACCAGCGTCGTCGGGAGCGCCTGGGCGGTGGCGCTCTCCGATGCTGCCGGGCGCTACGCCATCTCGAAGAATGGATCGAGCATCCGCTTCGTCATCGGCAAGGCGGGCGGCGGCGGGCTCAACGGCGCCTTCGGCCGCTTCGAGGGCACCATCCGCATCGATGGCGGCGACATAGGCCGGTCGCGCGTGGATCTCACCATCTATCCCGAGAGCGTCGGCACCGGCGAAGGCCGCATCGATGCCTTCCTCAGGTCGGATGCGGTGTTCGACGTGGCCAATTCGCGCCAGATCACCTTCCGCTCGACGAGTGTACAGCGCACGGGCGACAAATCGGCGGTTGTCACCGGTCAGTTGACCGCGCGCGGCAACACCTCCACCGAAAAGTTCGCGGTCGAACTGCAGGGCATGAACGGCGGACAGATCCGCTTCCATGTCAGCGGCAAGGTGCTGCGCTCGCGCTACCAGATGGATGTCGGAACGCCGCTCTATTCCAACATCGTGGCCTTCGACATGCAGTTCACCGGCCGCCGCGGCTGAGCGGGCTCCACCCAAATATCCGCTGGTCTTTGGCCGCCGCTTCGGCCAACATCCCGGGGGCGGCCGAGCGGCCGCCTCCTCGCCAAGCCAACGACCGGAGGCCAGATGTTTCGCTGGGGTATTCTCTCGACCGCAAAGATCGCCCGCGACCACCTTTTGCCGGCGATCGCCGATTCCGACAACGGCGTGGTGGCGGCCATCGCCAGCCGCGACCTCGGCAAGGCACGGGCGCTCGCCGACAGGTTCGGCGCGCCGCATGCTTTCGGTTCCTATGAGGAGCTGCTGGGTTCGGATGCGGTGGACGGGGTCTACATTCCCCTGCCCACCTCGCAGCACCTCGAATGGGCGGCCAAGGCCGCCGAAGCCGGCAAGCACGTGCTGGTCGAAAAGCCGCTGGCGCTGAAGGCCGAGGACATTGAGCCGCTGATCGCGATCCGCGACCGCAAGAAGGTGGTGATCTCCGAGGCCTTCATGGTCACCTACCACCCGCAATGGATCAAGGTCCGTGACCTGATCGCCGCCGGCGCCATCGGCAGGCTGCGGCATGTGCAGGGGGCATTCTCCTACTTCAACGTCGACCCCAACAACATGCGCAACAAGCTCGACCTCGGCGGCGGAGCGCTTCCCGACATCGGCGTCTATCCGACGGTGACGACGCGTTTCTCGACCGGCAAGGAGCCCAGGCGCATCCAGGCGACCATCGAGCGCGACAAGACCTTCGGCACCGACATCTATTCCAGCATCCGCGCCGATTTCGGCGACTTCGAGCTGTCCTTCTACCTCTCGACCCAGCTCGCCAACCGCCAGCTGATGGTCTTCCACGGCGACAAGGGCTTCATCGAGGTACGTTCGCCCTTCAACGCCGGCATCTACGAGCACGAACGCGTCGAGCTGCACAACGCCCCCCACAACGAGACCACGGTGTTCCACTTCTCGGGCACCAGGCAGTACAGGCTGGAGGTCGAGGCCTTCGCCCGCGCCGCCCAGGATGGCAAGGACCACGTCTTCTCGCTCGAGGAGTCGGTGCTCAACCAGAAGGTCATCGACGCGATCTTCCGCGCCGGCGAGCACGACGGTTGGGAAAACGTCTAGAGCGCCTGCGACCTTTGATGTGTCGGCAAGCCGCCGCTCTGTGTTAGGGAGCGCGCAATGACGTCCGACACCGAGGGCCCGCGCCGATGATTCCATGGATCGTACTCGACACCGCCAGGATTCCCGGCGGCGGAGAATTGCGCCTCAAGCAGCGCGGCACCGAGTTCTCGATCATGCTCGGCACCAACGAGCTGATGAACAGCCGGCTGAGCGGTTCGGAGGAGGCGCTGGCGAAGCTCGCCTGCGAGCGCATCCGCGGACGCGGCAAGCCGAAGCTGCTGATCGGCGGCCTCGGCATGGGTTTTACCTTGCGCGCCGCCCTTGCCCTGCTCGGCAAGGATGCCCGCGTGGTCGTGGCCGAGCTGGTGCCTGAGGTCGTCGCCTGGGCGCGCGGGCCCATGGCCGAGCTGTTCGCGGGCTGCCTCGACGATCCGCGCGTCGAGGTGGTCGAGGGCGACGTCGGCAAGGTCATCCGCGACGGCGCGGGCGCCTTTGACGCCATCCTGCTCGATGTCGACAACGGCCCCGAAGGCCTGTCGCGCGATGCCAACGACAGCCTCTACAACTACACCGGCCTCTATGCGGCGAAGACCGCTCTCAAGCCGGGCGGCGTTCTGACCGTGTGGTCGCAGGGTCCCGACAAGGCCTTCAACCGCCGCCTGCACGAGAGCGGCTTCGTCGTCGACGAGGTCAAGGTCCGCGCCAGCACCAAGGGCAGCGGCGCCCGCCACGTCGTGTGGGTGGCGACCAACAGCGTTTCGCCCGGGGCGAAGGGCGGGGTCACTTCACCTAAAGGTAGTCCGGCGTCCAAGAGGGCGCGGCGCTAGGCGCATTGTTCCTTCCCCCCTTGCGGGAGAGTGCAAGTCACGCATTCCGGGTCGCACTGCGCTCGGCGGCCGGGGCGACGGCGTTTTCGTCGGCCAAGTTTCTTTACTGCCACGCTCGCTTTCGCGCCTGGCCATTGTCAAAGAACGCTCCCGACTTTTGGGAGGTAGTTCGGGAAGCGGGAGGCCGAGCCTTCCGATAGACAAATAAATGGCGCGACGTTCGCGCCCCGCCCGGCTGCTTGCCCCGCTCAGTCGCCTCGGCGTTGCCGCCGTCAGCCGCCGCAAGGCCCGGGCTTGGGGGCTC
>MEEF01000133.1 GCA_001724355.1 Mesorhizobium sp. SCN 65-20
CTCCCTCCCCCTTGTGGGGAGGGACAAAGGGGGGGGGTCCGTCAGGCACCGACACGCGGCAATACCCCCACTCCTTCCCCTCCCCACAAGGGGGAGGGGAAACATCCGTCTTCCTCATCTCTCAAGAGGACCACTAGTATCGAGCACCTGCTGAACCCTCTGCTGCAATCCGCGACGGTCGAACTGCTGTCGATCTCGCCCCCCGGCTGGGGAGGCAATCTCCTGCGCGGCCTCGCAAATTCGGTCCAGATCGCTGTAGGCGCCTTCGGCCTGGGCCTTGCGATCGGCATCGGCGGCGCCTGGGGCAAGCTGTATGGCGGGCCGGTGGTGCGGGATCTGATGGAGGTCTACACCACCATCGTCCGCGCGGTGCCCGAGCTGGTATTGATCCTGCTGCTCTACTATGCGGGAACCGATCTCGTGAACCGCGCCCTCGAAGGTCTTGGCTACGCGCCCGTCGACATCAGCGGCCTCGTTGCCGGCATCGTCGTGCTCGGCTTTGTCCAGGGCGCCTACGCCACCGAAGTCATCCGCGGCGCCATCCTCGCCATCCCCCAGGGCCAGATCGAGGCCGCGCGTGCCTATGGCATGTCGTCGGGGCTGATGCTGCGCCGGGTGACCCTGCCCGCCATGCTGCCCTTCGCCATTCCGGGCCTCGCCAATCTCTGGCTCATCGCCACCAAGGACACGGCGCTGCTTGCCGTCGTCGGCTTCAACGAGCTGACACAGGAAACGCGCCAGGCCGGCGCCACCACCAAGGCCTATTTCACCTTCTTCATGGCCGCGGGCTGCCTCTACCTTCTCCTGACCCTGTTCTCGAACGTCATCATCGGGCGCATCGAGCGCTGGGCCCGTCGCGGCATGCCATCTGTCGTGGAGGCGGGGCGATGAGTGCTGCGGCTTCGACAGGACATGGCGCATCAGCTCGTTCGGAATGGCTGCAGCCGCACCGCATCGTCCTGATCGCGATTGCCGCCGGTTTGGTCCTGGCCGCTGCCTTCTTCATGCGCTGGGAGTGGCTTCCCGATTATCTCGACATGGCGCTTCTCGGCATCTGGCGGACGATCTGGATCCTTGTCGTCACCTGCGTGCTCGGCTTCATGCTCGCCGTTCCGCTCGGGCTCGCACAGGCCGCGGGTCCGTTCTGGCTCGCCTGGCCGGCCAAGGCGTTCTGCACCGTCATTCGCGGCACGCCGCTCTTGCTGCAGCTCTGGCTGCTCTACTACGGCCTAGGCTCGCTCTTCCCGCAATATCCATGGATCAGGCAGTCCGAGCTGTGGCCGATCCTTAGGCAGGCTTGGCCCTATGCGGTGCTGTCGCTGACGATCTCCTACGCGGCCTACGAGGGGGAGGTGATGCGCGGCGCCTTCGCCGGCGTTCCGCGCGGCCAGCTCGAGGCAGCCCGCGCCTTCGGCATGAGCCGCACCACCATGTTCAGGCGTATCTGGCTGCCGCAGGCGATCTCCCGCGCGCTGCCGACGCTCGCAGGCGAGACAGTCCTGCAGCTCAAGGCGACGCCGCTGGTCGCCACCATCACCGTGATCGACATCTATGCCGTCGCCTCGCGGGTCCGGCAGGATACCTTCATCGTCTATGAGCCGTTGCTTCTGCTCGCGCTCATCTATCTGATCATCACCGGCATCCTCGTCTTCGCATTCCGCAGGCTGGAGGCGAGGATCCCGGCCAGACTGGGATAGGACCATGACAGCAACCGTCACTCTGAGCCTCGAGGAGGCCCGCGAACTCTGCATTTCGGCCGCAATGGGGGCCGGCGCCAGCGAGGAAACGGCGCGCTCCATCGCGCTCGCGGCCGTGGCGGCCGAGGCCGACGGTCAGTCGAGCGTCGGGCTTTCCCACTACATCGACTATCTCGAGGCGCTCGAGGCGGGGAGAATAGACGGCAAGGCCGAACCCGCCGTCACGCGCCCTGCCCTGGCGATCTATCTCTCGGACGCCCAGGGCGGGGCCGCGCACACCGCTTTCGACCGGACATTCGACGAGATTGCCAAGGCCGCCCGGCTGTTCGGGGTGACCGTCTTCGCGCAGAAGAACGCCTATACCTGCGGCTCGCTCGGCTACTTCACCGGCCGGCTCGCCGAGGCCGGGCTGGTGGCGCTTGCGGCGACCAACGGTCCCGCCCTCGTCGCCGGCTCGGGATCGACAAAACCGGTCTACTGCACCAATCCGATCTCGCTCGCCGCCCCTTCCGCCGACGGTCCGCCGCTGATCATCGACCAGTCGTCGAGCGCCACCGCCTTCGTCAACATCCGCAAGGCTGCCAAGGCCGGCGAGGACATCCCCGAGGGATGGGCGCTCGACGCCAAGGGCAAGCCCACCACCGATCCCAAGAAGGCGATGAAGGGGGTGCTGCTCGCCTTCGGCGGCACCCGCGGCGCCAACATCGCGCTCATGGTCGAAGTGCTTGCCGCCGGCGTGTCGGGCGCCAACTGGTCGATCGACGCGCCGTCGATCACCGAGGGCGACCAGTCGCCCGGCACCGGCCTGTTCTTGGTGGCCCTCGACCCCAAGCTGTTCGACCCCGGCTTCGACATCCGCATGCGGGTGCAGCTCGACCGCCTGGCGGGCCGCTACGACGTCCACATCCCCGGCCCCGCCAAGGCCGCAGCACGCGTCCGCGCCGAGACCGACGGCATCGTGGTGCCGGGACCGGTGCATGCCAGGATCGCCGAATTTGCCGCACGCCACGCCGGCTGAACGCCCGGGTCCGCAGCTGAACTGAGCCGGCCGCCACACGCCGATTCGCGGGCGTCCGCGAGCTCGCGTGATCCTGGCCTCGAACTTTTTTCCTGCATCCCCGTGAACCTTTCTCCGCGCCGCTGCGACCGAGCAGTGTCCGGGGCGAATTGAGTTCGCCCGATCGAAACGGGGAGGAACCCGAACGACCGTTCCGCCGTGGCGCAGCAGGCGCCGCGACCCCGAAGCGCAACCTCGAAAGGGAAATGACCATGAAGACCAAGATCACGATCCTCACTGCGGCACTGCTTCTCGCCGGCGCTCTCGGCGGCGCCCATGCGGCCAGCTTCTCGGCGGCTCCCGGCAAGGACAGGCCGTCCGGCCCGGGTTCGTTCTCCGATAAATCGGGCAGCAGCAGGCCGTCCGGCCCCGGCGCAAAGGCCGCTCCGAGCGGGGGCGCGACCGAGGACAAGTACTGCAAGAACGGATCCGACAAATATCCGGCTTGCGACGCCAACTTCGTCCAGGCGTGCAAGGGTGCAGGTGGCACGATGTCGGGCAAGCAGGGTTGGGGTGGCAAGACGTGCTGGGAACCCTCCTGACGCTGTAGCGGGCACCGGCCCGACCTCGGCGTCGGCCGCCCGAATCCAGTGCCATCCGGAAAACCCCGCTTCGCGCGGGGTTTTCTGCGCAGTTCTGCCGTACAAAAAAGCCCCGCGCGCGGCGGGGCTTAGTCAAATCAGGCGCTCAACGCCAGGGCGTCAGTGGCGCATCAGCCAGTCGTCGATATCGCGTTCGGCGTCTTCCTGGGCCTTGCCGTAGCGGGCCTGGAGCTTACCGGCGAGTTCCTTGCGCTTGCCGTTGATGACGTCGAGGTCGTCGTCGGTAAGCTTGCCCCACTGGGTCTGGATCTTGCCCTTGAACTGCTCCCAATTGCCTTCGATCTGGTTCCAATTCATCTTTTTCTCCTTCTCGAAATGCACGACAGGTCCGCCGCACTGCTTCCTGAACGCCACCGGGACGGCAGGGTTCCGACATTTTTCTAAAACCTGACTACACTTGTCATCTTTTTGTCAAATCCAGTTGATTTGACTTGCGGGTGCCCGCCCGGCCTTTGTGCGGCGCAATATAAGAAAAACGAAATGGAGACATTGCTCTTGGCCCTGACGACCGAAACCAACGGCCGCCGCCTGTTGATTCCCGCTCTTCGCGGGCTCTATGCGAGCCTGCACGATTCGGCTGAAACGATCCTGCGCGTCGTCGCGGGTGCCGCCCTCGTCACCCACGGCCTCGGCAAGATCGCCGACCCGTTCGGCGCTGCCGGCATGGTCGAGGGGCTGGGCTTCTATCCCGGCGCCTTCTGGTCGCTGCTTTTGTCCTCCACCGAGTTCTTCGGCGGCATCTTCATCGCGCTCGGGCTGCTGACGCGCCCGGCCTCCTTCGCCGCCATGTTCGTGCTCCTGGTCACCGTCTGGTTCCACTGGGTCACCCTCGGGCAGGGCTATGAGGGCGCCGAGAAGTCGATCCTCTGGACTGCGATCTTCCTGTTCTTCGCCGTGCGCGGCGGCAACCGCCATTCGATCGACGCGCGCCTCGGCCCTGACAAAGCCGTCCTTCGCCCAATTGGCCAGTGTGATCGCCTGCCACCTTGTCGAATGGACATAGGTCCCGGCGACCAACTGCCCATTCTCGTCAGTCGCGGGCTTGAACCGTGCCCGTTCGACCAGCAGCTTGCAGGTATGTTCGTCCAGCACGCCGTGGCCGGAACTTTGCACGATGGTGCAGGCGGTTACCCTGCCGGTTGCGCTGATGGAAAGCTCTGCGGAAACCACGCCATCCATGCCGAGCTTATTGGCTTCGGGCAGGTTGTCTTTAATGGTGAACCAGGTCTCGGGCGCGACTGGCTCTGGCGGACCGGCGAATGCCGGCGCCGCAGCAATCGCCGCACACAGGATCAAGGCGCGGATTGCTGTCCTTGCGTTCATTACTCTCCCCCGGATGGCTTCCCCGTTGGCGATCAGGGCATGATCCGGGCCTATTTGCAAGTTCGGGCAAGCCGCAGCCGCCTTGTGCGGCCACTGGCCACTTGGAGTGACGCTCCGCCGGAACGAGGCGCCCATTGCCATGGGGGTTCCGGGGGGATAGACCGCAGCGCCGTGCCTTTTGGCGCGGATTCTATAGCCTAAGAGAAGAACGGGGCAGGATGCCGAAAGATACCGTGTTGATCGCCGGAGGCGGCATCGGGGGCCTGACACTTGCATTGACGCTTCACCAGATCGGGGTGAAGTGCGTCGTGTTCGAGAGCGTGCGCGAGCTGAAGCCGCTGGGCGTGGGCATCAATCTGCAACCCAATGCCGTACGCGAGCTGGACGATCTGGGCATTGGCGAAAGCGAGCTTGACCGGGTGGGCATTCCCGCGCGCGAATGGGCGCTGGTGGGCTTGAACGGCAAGGAAATCTATTCCGAGCCGCGCGGCAAGCTGGCCGGATATAATTGGCACCAATATGCCGTCCATCGCGGCGAATTCCACCTGATGCTCTACCGCAAGGTGAT
>MEEF01000134.1 GCA_001724355.1 Mesorhizobium sp. SCN 65-20
GCTCCGCCATCATCCGCCGAACGCGACCTTGACGCCACCGAAGGCGCCGAAGCCGGGCACGAGGAAGCCGACGGGATTCTCCCAGCGCTTGTCGAACAGGTTGTCGACGCGCCCGAAGACCGTGACCTTGTCGGTGGCCTTGTACTCGGCGGCGAGGTTGACCAGCGTCGCGCCCTTGGCCTTCAGGCGAGGCACCGAAAAGTCCCGGTTCCCGTCGACCCAGGGACCGACATAGATCAGCGTCGCCGAGAGGCTGAGCTTATCCATCGGGGTCCAGGTGACTGTGCCGCTTGCCTTGTGACGCGGCCGGCGCAGCAGTTCCTGTCGCGCGACCTCGTCCTTGGCGAGCGTGAAGGTGTAGTCGGCCCTGACACGCAACTGCTCGGAGATCTGCAGCGCGGCGAAGGACTCGACGCCCTTCGTCTCGGCCTTTCCGATATTGGCGTAGGAGTTGCGCGCCGCGTTGGTCGCGATCAGGTTCTGAATGTCGTTCTGGAACCAGGTCGCACCGAACTGAACGCGCCGGTCCAGAAGCGGCTGCTCGAAGCCGACGTCCCAGCCACGGCTTTCCTCCGGCTTGAGATTCGGGTTGCCGAAGAAGTTGAAGCCCGGCCGGTAGTCGATGAAGAGTTCGGCGAGCGTCGGCGCCTTGAAACCGGTGCCATAGCTCGCCTTCAGCTTGGTCTCGGTCCCTGGAACGATGTAGGCTGGCGCGATCCGGTAGGTGGTGTGGCCACCATAGCTGTCATCGTGGTCGTGACGGATGTTGGCGGCCAGGAAGAAGCGGTCGGCGACATTGCCCTGATATTCGAGATAGGCCGCCTTGCTGCCGTTCGAGGCCGTGAGGCTGGGGGTGTCCAGCCGCTCGCGCTCATAGGAGAGGCCGCCGATCAGCATGTGCCCCTTGGCGAGTTCGAGATCGCCCCGCCAATCGAGCTTGGTCCGCTCACCCAGGTTCTCCGTCGGCAGGCCGAGGGCCCCGAATGCGTCGGGGGAGCGGTAGGAGCGATCCTGGTTCGAGTAGGACACGCCGAAGCGGTTCACAAAGCGACCTCCCAGCGGATCCCAGACCACCTCGCCGCGGGTGAAGGCCTGGGCGTAGTTCGAAAGCGATCGGTAGGATGTCGGCCGACTGGGGAAGCCGCTGTCATAGGTCGAGCGGAACTGCCCGTCGGTATAGCGGCCGACCCAGTTGACGTTGAGCGTGTCGGTCAAGGCGAAGCCGAGGCGGCTGGAGTAGCTATAGGCGTCATAGGCATTGGGCTTCACGCGCACGCCCGGCGGGATCAGGTTCGGCGGCACGGAATCGGTCGAGTCCGAGCGCATATGGGAGACGTTGAAGGCGTAGTTGAAACGGTCGTCGCCGCCGCTGAAGCCTGCGGTCTGGTTGAAGGTGCCGTGCGAGCCGGCCTCGACGCGCGCGGTCGCCTTTGGCGGCCCTTCGCCGCGCCTGGTGACGATCGAGATCACGCCGCCGATCGCGTTGGCGCCGTAGAGGCCGCTCTGCGGCCCGCGCAGTACCTCGATGCGCTCGACGTCGTCGGTCAGCATCGAGCCGAAATCGAAGGACCGGTTCGGCGTCGACGGGTCGTTGGCCTCGATGCCGTCGATCAGCACCTTGACGTGGTTCGAATTGGTGCCGCGCATGAACACCGAGGTCTGACCGCCAGGGCCGCCGATCTGGACGATGTTGAGGCCCGGCACGGC
Organism: Mesorhizobium sp. SCN 65-20; assembly: GCA_001724355.1. GTDB lineage: Bacteria > Pseudomonadota > Alphaproteobacteria > Rhizobiales > Rhizobiaceae > Aminobacter. The sequence continues at coordinate 1,708 of MEEF01000134.1, forward strand.
GGCGAGCGCCTGCGGCAGCGTCCGGCGCTGCTCGCGCTGGATCTGGTCGGCGGTGATGACGGTGACGGAGCTTGCGACCTCGCGTGCCGGGGTCGGCGTGCCGGTGGCGCTGACCACGACCTCGTCGAGCCGGATCGTTTCAGGTCCCGACTGGGCCCTGGCGGCAAAGGGGTTCAACGAGGTGCCGGCGAGCAGCAGGAAGGCGAACGGCAGGGGGCCGCGCAGGGCGGTCTGGGGGAAGGGGAGCACGGAAGAAACCTCGGGCGGTCAACGTTGTGGCACGTCACCGCGAACGCGATCTCCCGCCCGCACCCGAACGGGTTGCGCGCAAGTGAACCAGCGATCGAAACACCCCGTCCGAACGTGTTCGCGTGTGACCACGACTGACGGCAGGTCTCCTGGCTCGCGGGTCAGCGCCTTCTCACCGCCTTCCCAGGGCCGAGGCCCCAGTGGCGTATGGCGAAAGGCTCGCCGCTTACAGTTGCGGGGGCAGCCGCAGCATGGGGTGGCGAGCCACCCGCACTGCGTTCCCTTTTGATCCCGTGAGGGAACCGTCGCGTTTACGAGTAGGGCGGGAATGAGGCGGCGTCAACGCGCGATGAGAGCGGGGAGGGCAGCGTGGCGCGACGAAGGGGTTGCAACCTATCATTATATATTATATGAAAATGTATATTGAATTTCGAGCCACAGGAGCCGCCATGAAAATCGTCGAGATATCCGAGAGGCTTGCGGTCGCTGGGCAGCCCTCCCTCGTCGACTTCAAGTCCCTCGCCGCGCGGGGTTTCAAGGCCATCGTCAACGACCGTCCCGATGGCGAGGAACCGGGCCAGCCAGATTCGGCCGCCGAAAGGCAGGCGGCCACCGAGGCGAGCCTGGCCTACAGCTTCGTACCGGTGACCGGGACGACCATCACCCGGGCCGATGTCGAGGCCTTCCAGGCGGCGCTCGCCGCGGCGCCGGGGCCGGTGCTGGCGCATTGCAAGGGCGGCACGCGCTCCTTGACCCTGCATGTGCTGGGCGAGGTCCTGGGCGGACGGATGAGGGCCGAGGAGGTGCAGGGTTTCGGGGCGCGCTTCGGCTTCGATCTTGCCGGCGCAAAAGCCTGGCTCGACCGCGAGAGCGCCCGCAGTCCGCAGGTCAAGGGCTTTTACGAGCCGCGCAGCGGCAGCGTGCAATATGTCGTCGCAGACCCGGCGACGGCGCGCTGTGCGATCATCGATCCCGTGCTCGATTTCGACGAGAAATCGGGCGCGACCGCGACCGTCAGTGCCGATGCCATCCTCGCCTATGTCGCGCAGCAGGGCCTCACCGTCGAGTGGATTCTCGACACCCATCCGCATGCCGATCATTTCTCGGCCGCCGCCTATCTCAAGGCGAAGACCGGCGCGCCGACGGCGATCGGCGCCGAGGTCGTCGCGGTTCAGCGCCTGTGGAAGGATTTCTACAACTGGCCGGATTTTCCGGCCGACGCCTCGCAATGGGACAAGGTCTTCGCGGCGGGCGAACGCTTCAGGCTCGGATCGCTCGAGGCGTCGGTGCTGTTCTCGCCGGGCCATACCCTGGCCTCGGTGAGCTATCTGATCGGTGATGCGGCCTTCGTCCACGACACGCTGTTCATGCCGGATTCCGGCACGGCGCGGGCGGATTTTCCCGGTGGCAGCGCCAAGGCGCTATGGGCTTCGATCGAGGCCATTCTCGCCTTGCCCGACGAGACGCGGCTGTTCACCGGCCACGACTACCGCCCGGGGGGCCGGGCGGCGCGCTGGGAGAGCACAGTCGGCGAGCAGAAGCGGACCAACCCGCATATCGCCGGCCAGGACGAAGCCTCCTTCGTGGCGCTGCGCCAGGCCCGGGACAAGACGCTGCCGATGCCGAAGCTGATCCTCCATGCCCTGCAGGTGAACATCAGGGGTGGCCGGCTGCCGGAGCCGGAAGGCAATGGCCGGCGTTATCTGAAGATCCCGCTCGACGCATTGCCGGGCGCGGTCTGGGGCTGAGATGCGATGACGATGCAAGCCGAACAGGCGAACACCAGGGCAGAGCTCGCCACCAGGGCAGGGGAGGTGGCGGAACTGCTGCGCACCCTCGCCAACCGCAACCGGCTGATGCTGGTCTGCACCCTGGTCGAGGGCGAATATTCGGTCGGCCAGCTCGAGGAGATGCTCGGCATCCGCCAGCCGACCCTGTCGCAGCAGCTCACCGTGCTGCGCGAGGCCGGGCTGGTCGAGACGCGCCGCGACGCCAAGCAGATCTTCTACCGGCTGACGGCGGCGAAGGCCGCGCGGCTGGTCGAGGCGCTGCACCAGATCTTCTGCACTGAGGAGGCGCCGGAATGACGGCCTATCTGCCATCGCTCGCAGGAGGCATGCTGATCGGCCTGTCGGCCGTCATGCTGCTGCTCCTGAACGGTCGTGTCGCCGGGATCAGCGGCATTCTCGGACGGCTCGCGCTCGGCACGCAGGCCGCGACCAATGCGGCCTTCGTCATCGGGCTCCTCGTCGGGCCGCCGCTCTACCGGCTCGCCACCGGGCAATGGCCAGCGGTGACGATCACGGCCTCGCTGCCGGTGATCGCGCTCGCCGGGCTCCTGGTCGGGTTCGGCACGCGGATGGGCTCGGGCTGCACCAGCGGTCACGGTATCGTCGGCCTCGCCCGGTTCTCGCCGCGCTCGGCGGTCGCGGTCGCGACCTTCCTGCTCGCCGGCATCGTCACCGTCACTCTGATGAGGCTCGCTGCGCCATGAACCGATTCGCGCAAGTGATCACCGCCCTGGCGGCGGGCACCGTCTTCGGCCTCGGCCTCGCCATGTCTGGCATGCTCGATCCTGCCCGGGTGCGTGGCTTCCTCGATCTCTTCGGGGCCTGGGATCCGAGCCTTGCCTTCGTGCTCGGCGGCGCGGTCACGGTCGCGCTCGTCGGCATGGCCGTGCTGAAGCGCCTGCGGCGCCCTGCCTTCGACGAGCAGTTCCATCTGCCGGCGACGTCACCGGTGGACCGGCGGCTGGTGCTGGGCTCGGCGATCTTCGGGGTGGGCTGGGGCATGGCCGGCTTCTGTCCGGGCCCGGCGCTGGCCTCGCTCTCGCTGGGGCTGGCCCCGGTCGTGCTCTTCGTCGTCGCCATGCTCGCCGGCATGACGCTGCATGACCGCGTCTGGCTGCGCCGGGCGGGTTGAAGCAGGGCCCGCGCCATCCCACAATTTGGCTTCCGCCGGCTGCGCACCCGCTGGCACCGCTTTGGCCGGTTGATGGGCGGACTCGCCGGAGAGCTTCCGGCGCCGCCGAAAATCAATCGGCAAAGAAAGTCGCGAGAATGGGGTTGCCAAGCGCGGCCCGACTCGCTAATTCGACATCCGTCAGCCGAACGCGGCTCTCGCCGTTCCGTTCCGTTGCCACGCGCCCGTAGCTCAGCTGGATAGAGCATCAGACTACGAATCTGAGGGTCAGAGGTTCGAATCCTTTCGGGCGCGCCA
>MEEF01000135.1 GCA_001724355.1 Mesorhizobium sp. SCN 65-20
CACGCCGTTCTTCACCAACTACCGTCCGCAGTTCTACTTCCGCACGACCGACGTGACCGGCATCGTGACGCTGCCGGAAGGCACCGAGATGGTGATGCCCGGCGACAACATCACCGTTGACGTCGAGCTGATCGTTCCGATCGCCATGGAAGAGAAGCTGCGCTTCGCTATCCGTGAAGGTGGCCGCACCGTCGGCGCCGGCATCGTCGCTTCGATCGTCGAGTAATCGACGCTCCTACGGACTACATGAGGGCGGCCTTCGGGCCGCCCTTTTTGTTTGAGCTCACGGGCGCCTGAAAGGCCGAAAGCGCTCCTCCATTGCATACGCCCTGCGGTTGCAAGTCCCAAGCTGTTCGCTACTATTGCTGCGGGCAGCGGACCTTGGGGGGCGCCATGGTGAATGCGGGGCGGATGGTTGCCATCGTGCTTTGGTGCGCGCTCGCAATCATGGCGGCGCTCCAGTCCGCGACTTCGGCGCGCGCGGCCAAGCACAAGATGGTGGAGGCCGAGCTTGGGCCGCCGATGCGTTTTGCCGTCGTGCGCAGCGCCTCGCCGGGCTGCGAGCCGTTTTGCCCAGAATGGATTTCGGCCGAGGGTGCGATCCTTCGCGCCACGCCCGCGGAATTCAAGAAGTTCCTGAGGAAGCTGGGCTCCAAGCGACTGCCGGTCATCGTCACCTCACCAGGCGGCCAGGTCGACGCCGCCTGGGAACTGGGTCGCATGATCCGGGCCCGCAAGCTCGATATCGGCGTCGGGCTGACCAGGTTCGTCGAATGCGGGCCCGGGCAGAACTGCAAGCTCGATCCTGCCAGGAAGGATGTCTATTCGGGCGCCTTGTACTCGTCCGGCGCCTATTGTGCGTCCGCCTGCTCGATGATGTTCGCGGGTGGGGTGCGCAGGTACGTGGGACAGTGGGCCTACATGGGTGTCCACCAGGTGACGTCTTACGTGACGCAACAGAAGGTCACCTATCGCGAGACCTACCGCATCGTTGACGGCAAGAAGAAGAGCGTCAGCCGCAAGGTCGTCGGCCGCAAGACGGTTGGCAGCTACACGACCACCAAGATGCGTAAGTCATTCCGGACCAGGATGCTGGCCTATCTCAAGGAAATGGGCGTGAAACAGGCCATGTACGAGGCCGGGCAGAGCACGCCCGCCGCTGACATGCGCCAGCTCGCGCCCGTCGAAATGCTCGACATGAACCTCGTGACCGGCTTGGACGGCGCAGACGTGCTTGTGAGTATCGAGAACTGCAAGGGCTCGGCTCCCGCTGCGAACTGCGTTCTGGCGCCGGGTACCAAGCAGCAGCCAGGCATATATCCGAAGCCTATTGTGCCAGAAGCCGGGGGCATGTGGTTTGCAGTCGTTCGCTCTCGCGAGGCGGGCTGCGAGCCGATCTGCCCCGAATGGATATCGGCCGAAGGCGACATCGATTCCAAGACGTTGCCGAGGCTCCAGGCCATGCTCCAGGCCTTGGGCGCGCGGAAGCTGCCCTTGGTGGTGTCATCCAGGGGAGGTGACGTGGAAACGGCGATTGCGATGGGCGAGCTGATCCGCAAACACGGTCTGGACGTGGCAGTTGGCAGCACGGTGTTTGCCGGCTGCGGGCCGCGCGATGAAGACTGCATAGCGCCGGCCAATTCGCCGACGCCGTTTTTTGGCAATGCCGTCTCTTCCGGTGGCGGGTGTACGCGTGACTGTATGCTCATCCTGGCCGCAGGCACGACGAGAGTGGCCGGCTACGGCACGCTTGTCGGTTGGCACTACACCGACACGCCCTCCAGTTCAGTGCTTGCCCCGTATCTGCAGAAGATGGGAGTGCAGTTGCAGGCGTTTGACGACATTACGCCGGCCAGGCTCGACGACCCGGATCAGGCAAGATTTGTGGAAACCGCACTTCTGACCCGTGGCGGGTCTGTGGACGTTCTCATCGATGGAGGCGTCTGCGACATGCGTCCGATGCCTGCGAACTGCAGGCTGGCCTACCCTGGCGAATTTGCCGTGAGCAACAACGCGAAGCCATAGGAATCGGACTTTTGGGCGGTGTATTCCCAAAACCGTCCAAATCCCGGCCTCGTGGTGCCTCAATCGGGGTAAAGCTTGCGCGGCCGGAGGTGGCGCCATGCTGATCGCGCATCTGCCTGCGGGCTACGTCATCGGGTCACTTGCGCGGCGCATGGCACCAACTGCACGCAGCGTGATGCTGGCGGCGCTGGCAGGCAGCGTGGCACCGGACTTCGACATCGCGTGGTTCTGGTTCGTCGACAATGGCGGCGTACACCACAGGACCTATCCGACGCACTGGCCGCTCTTGTGGGCAGCCTTGGCGGCATTCCTTATCCCGCTAGTAACCCTGGCGGCGCGACGCTGGAAAGTCGCCGTAGCGGTATTCTTCCTCGCGGTGCTGTCGCACATGATTCTCGATTCCGTGGCGGCACCAATGCATTGGCTGATGCCGTTTGATGACCGAGCGGTCGAGCTTGTCCGCATCCCGGCTACCTATTCGTACTGGATCCTGAGCTTCATGCTCCACTGGACTTTCGCCTTGGAGACCGGGATCTGCGCGGTCGCCGCATGGTTCGTCAGAAAACGGAGGGAGCAGCGCAATTTTGCTCGAAACTTCACTTGAGTTCTCCGCCGCTTTGTGGGAGATACGCCCCGCGTTAGGGGTATAGCTCAGTTGGTAGAGCGGCGGTCTCCAAAACCGCAGGTCGCAGGTTCGAGCCCTGCTGCCCCTGCCACCTACGCAGGCAGAAGCCTCCCCATCTCCCAATTCTGACAAGTGGCTGACAGATGTGCGCTGCAAGCGTCTGCACATCGTCGATCGGGGCATGCCCCGCCGCCAGCCAGATGGTATAGTCCCAGAAGTTGCGCCGAACGGGGCGTCCAGTCCTTTCGGCCACAGCAGATGCCGAGGTCGCCGTGAGCATCGCCGAGATCTCAGCCGGTCCGCCGGTTCGCCGCGTCCTTGACCGCCTTGGGCTGATGCTCGGCGGGCTGCTACTGGTCGCCTGCCTGTTCTGGTCGGCACTATTCGTGTCGGCCTGGACGGAAGGGCCGAGAGTGGCGAAGGGTTTTGCTGACCTCGAAAACATCGGCGGGTTCGACGAATTCACCAGCCCGCACCTCGATGGAGACTTCATCCGCTACCAGAGCGGTGCCAGCGAACCGCTGAAAGCGGCGGTCGGAAGGCAGAATGCCGCCTTTGCCGCGGAGCATTCGGCGCGACTTTCCGAAACGGGCAGGGCCGCGGTCAGCTACGGCCTGGCCGGAATTCTCGCCTATGTGCTCTTGCGCGCGGTGGGATGGCTCGTTGCGGGAAGGCCCCGATAGGGCGTCTGGTGCCCTGGCCCAATGGCTGCCGGAAGCCGGGCGCCGGGCAGTGTTTCCCCTCAAGACTTGCCAGAACGCGCCAATTCGGGCATAAGGGCCGCATAGCCGGGACGGAACGACTGGATGGTTCCGATGCGGCGTGAGGCGTAAAGCGGATTCCAGCCACTTGCGTGGAACAAGAATCGGTTTTATGTAGGCGAGACAGACACGCGGCGCGTGGGGCTGGGAATCCGGCTTTACGCGTCCGAATTGCATGGGCGGAATGTTTGCGCTGATTCGGCGCGAGGATTGCGGGCATGCACAATCTCCCGGCCACGGGATCATCCAGAAGTCCGGTCAACGGACGTTGAGAGCAGAGCGGCACATGGCGAAAACCAATCCCTTCACCTTTCTGCAGCAGGTAAGGTCGGAAACGGCGAAGGTTACGTGGCCGTCGCGGCGCGAGACGATGATCTCCACGGTCATGGTGCTCGGCTTCGCCGCCGTCGCGATGNGATCGGTTTCGCCGCCATCGCGATGATCTTCTTCTTCGCCGCGGATCAGATGATGGCCTTTGCCGTCGAACAGATCCTGGGTATCGGACGCTAAGACCGCGAATACGGAGAATTTCTGAGATGACTGCGCGCTGGTATATCGTCCACGCTTACTCGAACTTCGAAAAGAAGGTGGCCGAGGACATCGAGCACAAGGCCAAGCAGAAGGGCCTGAGCGACCAGATCGAGCAGATCGTCGTTCCGACCGAGAAGGTCGTCGAGGTCCGTCGTGGCCGCAAGGTGGATGCCGAGCGCAAGTTCTTCCCGGGCTACGTGCTGCTCAAGGCCAACCTCACCGACGCGGTGTTCTCGCTCGTGAAGAACACGCCGAAGGTCACGGGGTTCCTGGGTGACTCCAAGCCGGTGCCGATCACCGAGAGCGAGGCCCAGCGCATCCTCAACCAGGTGCAGGAAGGCGTCGAGCGTCCGAAGCCCTCGGTCACGTTCGAGATCGGCGAGCAGGTGCGCGTGTCGGATGGTCCGTTCGCCTCGTTCAATGGCTTCGTTCAGGAAGTCGACGAGGAGCGTGCGCGCCTCAAGGTGGAAGTTTCGATCTTCGGGCGCGCCGTGCCCGTCGATCTGGAGTTCGGTCAGGTCGAAAAGGGCTGATCGAAGTTCCGTCGCCTCTTGGCGATGGATGGCGCGCGGCAAATGCCTCGCGCAAGCATGGTGGGAGAGAAGGCGGCTTAGCCGGCCGCTGAAATCGCACCACCGAACTGCAACCGCCGGAAAAGTCCGGCATGAAACAAAGGCAGGTAAGAGATGGCTAAGAAAGTAGCAGGCCAGCTCAAGCTCCAGGTTTCCGCGGGTTCGGCGACTCCGTCGCCCCCGATCGGACCGGCGCTTGGTCAGCGTGGCATCAACATCATGGAGTTCTGCAAGGCGTTCAATGCGCAGACCCAGGAGCTCGAGAAGGGATCGCCGATCCCGGTCGTGATCACCTATTACCAGGATAAGTCGTTCACCTTCGTCATGAAGACGCCGCCGGTGAGCTACTTCCTGAAGAAGGCCGCCAACCTGAAGTCGGGCTCGAAGGAGCCGGGCAAGGTCAAGGCTGGCCAGATCAGCCGCGACAAGGTTCGCGAAATCGCCCAGGCCAAGATGAAGGACCTGAACGCCAACGACGTCGAAGCGGCCATCAAGATGGTCGAGGGCTCCGCCCGTTCGATGGGTCTGGAAGTGGTGGGCTGAGATCATGGCTAAGATTGCAAAGCGCGTTTCCAAGTCCCGCGAGGGCATCGACCCGAACCAGGCTTACGGCCTCAGCGAGGCTCTCGAGCTGCTGAAGGCTCGTTCGTCGGTCAAGTTCGACGAGACCATCGAAGTCGCCATGAACCTCGGCGTCGACCCGCGCCACGCCGACCAGATGGTCCGCGGCGTGGTCAACCTGCCGAACGGCACCGGCCGTACCGTCCGCGTCGCCGTGTTCGCCAAGGACGCCAAGGCTGACGAGGCTCGCGCCGCCGGCGCCGACATCGTCGGTGCGGAAGACCTGGTCGAGATCGTCCAGAAGGGCCAGATCGACTTCGATCGCTGCATCGCCACCCCGGACATGATGCCGCTGGTCGGCCGTCTCGGTAAGGTGCTCGGCCCGCGCGGCATGATGCCGAACCCGAAGGTCGGCACCGTGACCACCGACGTCGCGGCAGCCGTCAAGGCTTCGAAGGGCGGCGCCGTCGAGTTCCGCGTCGAGAAGGCCGGCATCATCCACGCCGGCGTCGGCAAGGTGTCGTTCGACGTCAAGGCGCTGGAAGAGAACGTCCGCGCCTTCACTGATGCGGTCAACAAGGCCAAGCCGACGGGCGCCAAGGGCGTGTTCGTCAAGAAGGTCTCGGTCAGCTCGACCATGGGCCCGGGCCTCAAGCTCGACCTCACCTCGCTGGCTTCGGCCTGAGGCATCTGAGATTTAGGAACGGGCGCTAACTGCCCGTTCCTGAAAGAATTCCGGGCCTCCGGGCCCGGATTCCGGAAGCTGGAAACGGCTTCCGGACATCCTGTCCGAGATTGCAGGTGGCTCGCCTTAATTCGTAAGGGCCTGCATGAGACGGGTGAAGACCAGACAAAGGAGCTTGGCTCCGATGAAAGGTTCGAACCGTGTTTGCCTTTTGTCTGCGCATCGCGCCGGGCCGCAAGCCCGTCTGGTGTGGCGAAAGGGGGCAGGATCCTCGAGCGCCGTT
>MEEF01000136.1:0-33078 GCA_001724355.1 Mesorhizobium sp. SCN 65-20
TCCACCCCGGATACGCTCGACACGGTTCGCTGCAGGTATGATGGGATGCCCGTAAGCAGGATGCGCATGATGTTCCCTGAAAATTGTGCTTGAGACCTGGGCTGCTCGCCTAGGGGCTACTGCCCGATGCCGATCTCGCGCAGCGCCGTGCGGAAATTCCGCTCGCGATCTGAATAGCGATCGACCAGTTCGGACGCGTTGAGGCCGGTGAGATGAGCCGCGACGAATTCGGCCCGGTTCTCGGCCTTTTCGACATCGGTCGCATCGACGGCCGGCAAGCCGGTGAAGCCCAGCATCTCGCGCATGCGATCGTCCACCGCCACCATGAGGCTCGGCACCCCCGCCTGCATGGCGATGATCGATCCGTGGAATCGCCGCCCGAAATTGAAGTCCATCGACGAGGCCCAGGCGCGCCACTGGTTGTTGTCGAAGAAGGTGCGCAGATCGAATGGGGTCTTGAGCCGCTCGGTGCCCGGATAGGCGACGTCGCCGATCATTGTACCGGTGGCTGAGTCGTAGACGCGCCCTTCAGTATTCGGCTCCACCTTCATGTCGAAGTGCAGGAATTCGTCCTGGACGACATATTGCGGAACCGAGCCCTGCGGCTCCAGGGCATTGGCGTCGACGATCGCATCTTGATTGGCGCCGAGGTAACCGGAGTAAGTGGTCCGCGCCTTGCCGACCTGCACGCCAGGCAGCTTCTTGAGCGACCGGCGCATGTTGTCCGGCATGAAATAGACGGATGGGCAGCCGGTCGGCCGGACATTGGAGAACCCTTGGTCCTTCAGGAAGCCGGCAGTTTCGAAACCGCGCGTCAGGAAATAGTGCTCTCGCTCCTTCAGCACGCTCAGGAGCCGCTTCGTACCCTCCGGCAGCGAATTTTCGAGGTCCTTCCGGTTCTGCTGGCCGATGCCGAGCATCACGATCGGCATCTTGAGCTGGCTCAGCACCTCGGCCTCGGCATCGGCGGACAGTCCCTTGCGCAACAGGTTAGCGCAGGTGAAGACGCAGATGTCAAAGTTGGAATTGAACTGCTCAAACCCCTCCCCGTTGCGGCTGCAATTGTAGAGGTGCCAGAAAGGCACCGGCTTCGCATGCGGTGCGAGCGCACGCAAGGCGCCCTCGCCGATCAGGTAATTGCCGGTATTGCTGATGTTGCGCAGTTCCTGAAGAAACTCGTCTTTTGTCTCGGGCTGTTTCTGCCGCTCCGAATAGGAGACCGACAATCCTTGGGCGCCGTTTGCAAGGCGCGAATAATGACCAGGAATGCCCGTCACGAGGATCCTTGGACGCATACAACTAGACCTTTCTACTTGCTGGATCTGGCGGAAGTCGTTCAGCCTGCGGCCGCGACAACCGGGTTCGGCGTTTCGCGCCGATGCATGACGGTTGCGCGCGACTGCGATGAATTGTTCACCGCGCCGTCGCACCAGCCGAGGAATTCAGAAAATGAACCAGCCCATGACCGGCGTGCCGCCGACCTGAGACAGCCTTCCGTGAGCGGAGCGAGCTTGCCGCGATCGAGGGCGACCTCCTCGATGACCCTGGCTATCTGCCGCACCACCTGGGAGTCGATGTCGGCGTTGATGAGGATGCCGTCCTCGCCATGCGTGATGAGTTCGTCCACCGCGCCGACGCCGGTTGCGACCGGAACGCAACCGAGTTGCTGCGCTTCCGCGATCATCAGCGGAGCGCCCTCCCAGCGCGATGGCATGATCAGGACGTCCGCCCAGCCCAGCGCCTTGATCAGCTCCTTGCTGGCGAAGACCGGTGGGTGCACCTCGACGCCGAGGCTCTTGAGCTGGTCGGTCCAGGAGACGCTGGAATCGGCGAGGATCTCCCCGCCGATCGCCCTGATGTCGACTGGAACGCGCGAGGCGTGCAGCTCCGCGATCGTAGCAGCCAGCCGGTCGATGCCCTTCTGCTGATCGAACCGGCCCATGTAGAGGAGCCGCAGCCGGTCGTCCTTGCGCTCCGTCCGCCTGGCCGACACGACTTCGGCAAGTGCCTTGGGCGGCACCGAAAAACTCGCACCATTGGGCACGGCGAAGACTTTTTCGAGCGGAACACCGAAGCTGCGCAGGTAGATCTTGAGCTGCTCCGAACAGGTCAGGAACGCGTCGTAGCAGTGCTCGTGGGCGATCGCCGCAAAGGGTTGGCCAGCGGGCCTCTTGTACGAAGTGTTGTCGACGACGTGCAGATAGCAAGTCGTGCGCGCTCCCTCCGAACGCAGCCGCGCAATCAGGGGATGGACCGACATCACGTGGTTATTGACGATCAGGTCGAAGCCCGAGAGTTGGCCCTTCAGTCCGCCCCAGTCGACTTCATGGTGCTCGGCGATGAAATCCTGACCGAGGAACTGACCCGAGCCTCCCCAGGCGGGTATGCCCTCGTTCCAGAAATGGATGTGGTCGAAGCTCGCGTCGAATTCGTCGATCACGTCCATGCGAAGCGTGCCGAGCACGAAAAGGTGGGTCTCGTACCCCGCCCTCTTCAGTTCGCGCGCAGCTGCATAGACAACCTTCTCGGCTCCGCCGAAGGAAGCATTCGGCACGAGCAGTGCAGCCGTCCGCTTGCCGGCCTCGCTGTGGCCGAGCGGGAGGACCGGCGAGCCGCCGATTTCCTTGCGCAGCGACTTGTGCAGTTCCGCAAAAGGCACGAGCCGTGCCGGCCGCCAGGTCCAGCGCCCGCCAGCGGTCTGGCGCAGCGGACTCGTCGCGATGGCGTTTACGCAGTTGATCATCATCTGCTGGGGCGTGATCAGCGACCGCCGCGGCAGCGTTCGCGGGAACGGGAACCGCACCTTCAGAATGGCCGATGTGGGCCATATCTGCTGGTTGCCGATCGAGGCGAACCAGTCGAGCGCGTTGTTCTGGATGACGTCGCGGACAAGCGACGTCGGGATGAAGATCAGGTCCGCAGGCGCGACTTGCGATGCCCCAGACTCCAGCACGACCGGCTCGACCTTGCGCTGCGTCGCGTCGTTGCCGAGCTGGACGAAGACGATGTTGGCCTTCTCGCTCAGGCGCTCGAGATGGCAAAGCACATTGGGCAACATGCGCGACCGCCGCAGAAGGTCGAGCGTCGCGCCGCTGCCGGCTATCAGGAAAGGTGGGAAATGGACATTGTCTGGCTCGCCGATGCTGGCCCAGAAATCCGGGATGATGTCGTCGAGGCGAAGCATCCTGGGCTGCTTGGTGGGATCGGTGAAGTAGGAAATCGCGGCATCTTCCGTCCGCGCGAAGAGATAGCGCGGACATTCCTCGTGCTCGAACTCGACGAGCATCGGGCGCTGGAACAGCGCCTTGTGGCGCTTTCTGAGGAAGCCCACGGAAGTGGCACGCTCGCGATTGGCTTCCTTGAAGCGGCTCTCCGCCCGCAGCCGATATTCGAATGTGGTGTCGTGGGACGGAGTGCCGACGAACCCCTGCTCGATACAGGAAAGCCAGAATTCCCAGTCCTCGAAACCGTTCTGCCTGTCATCGTTGAAGCGCACGCCGGCCCGGAAGACATCGATGGAGATCATCGAGCCGGTGTCGCAGATGTTGTCGGTGATGCAGTGGAGAAGCCTGGAATAACGGTTGCCGTAGTGCGCGCGCCAGCTCACCGAGAAGGTGTCGATGTTGGTGTAGACCCAGCCACAGCCACTCGACAGAAGCTGTTCGTAAAGGGTCTCGATGGTGCCCGGCAGAATTCTGTTGTCGGCGTCGAGGAAATAGACCGCCCGGGCCTCGGGCAGGTTTTCGAGGATGTAGTCGATCGCGCGATTGCGCGCCCCGCCCGGCCCGGCATTCGGGCCGAACACCACATGCACCGATGGATGGGCGGCAGCATAGAGCAGCAGCAGGTCGAAAGCCTCGTGCCGCGGATCGCCGTCGACGGAGACGACGATGGCGATCCTGCAGTTGGAGGTGATCGACGCCAGAGCGGACTCGAGCGCTTCGAGCGCCAGCGCGGCGTGCCCGTATAGCGGCATCGCCACGGCAATCAGGTCGTCCTTACTGACGAGCATGGATCGCCTCCCCCGACTGCTTGACGAGCCGGAAGCCGGACACCTTGAGCCAGGAGAAATCAACTGAATCGCCAACGGCACGGCTCAGGATCATGAGATCCATCGGCGCACGCACCGGCTCGTCCATGTGGATGTTGATGTTGACCGCCTTGTCGGGACCGACTTCGCGCCAGCCGCTGAAGAAGGCCGTCGGCTTCGTCGTACCCTTTCGCACCAGTTCGGCCACCTCGGTGCGCGCGTTTGAATTGGCTGGAGCGAGCAGAAGGCTGACCGCCGCCGGGGCTCCCTAGGGATGGTCGATCACGGCGCTTGCCGAGAACGAAATGGTCCCGGGCTCGACCGCGCGACTGACGGCGCCGGCGGAAACGCCGCTCTGCAGCGGGTGGCAAACCACGGCGTATTCGTGCTCGAGGAAGCGCACGGTCTGGAAGTCAGGCACGACAGGCGTGACCGACACATCGACGATCCGGCCCAGGATGTCGGGGGCCAGGCGATAGTCTTCGATGAACTGGCCGTCGAGCAGGTCGGTCGGCGCGATCATGTTGGGCATCCAGGTGGGCTTGACGCCCGGCAGCCCGGTGAACACGCGGAATGCCAGTGGCCGCAGATCGAGGTCGGAATGCGGAATTTCAGATCGCGCGGTATAGCGCTCACTGGCGATGGGGAATCCGAGCGACAGCCCCAGCGTCTCCGGTCCGGTGGAGGACACTCGCAGCCGCAGCGTCTTCGCTCCGCCTCCGCACGCCCGCGGCAGCGAGAAGAAGTTCCAGTTCGCGACGAGCTTCGAGGCGGGAACGCTCCACTCGGCCACGCCTTCGCGGCTTTCTACATAGCTCAGCGTCATGACCAGCTCGGCGCCATCCTTCGGCACCGAATGGAGATGGAGCGCGATGCCGGCCACGCCCTGGCTGGAAACCGGCAGGAGCTGTTCGACATAGGCGTTCGACAGAAGCTGGCCGATGCCTTCGTCCTTGGGATCGACATGCGGGTCATGCCCGAAGACTTCCGCGACCGGCTCCCAGTTCCGTGCCTGGAACGCATCCTCGAGCGCACGGTAGTTTTCAAGCATCATCTCGCGCTCTCGCCGCAGCATGGCGAGTTCCGTGGCGATCGAGGCGGAAAACCGGGAGAGCCGCCCCACCCCGCCCTCGGCGAGCGAGCGAATGAGGGCGCACATCTCGGCCGCATTCTTCGCATCGAGCCGCTGAACGGGGATCTCGGGCACCGTGCCGAGCTGGCGGAGCGCAACGAGCGCGCCCCTCAGATCGGCTTCCGACGCTTCGGAAAAGGCAACCGCAATGAGAGGAAAGGCGTTACGCAACGCAGGCTGAACGCCCGCGCTGCCATCAAGGAATACGACCAGGTTTTCGATGCCGGCCTTTTCGACGGCGGCCCGGTCCCGACCGGATGCCGCAATCAACTTTATCTTCGCCGCCGATAGCCTCTCGCCAGACGAAATTACCCCGTGCACGCAGCGCCCCTAACAATAACGAGATTTCATTGACAATCTTAATTGTCATTTGCGCCGAATATCCCCACGACATTCAGGCAACGAAACTCGTATCAATGTTTATCACTGGCGACAATGATAAAAATCAGGCACTTAGAAGAATAGTATACTTCAAAACTTGAAGTAATATTCACGCAATCCGCATTTCTTTTGCCACATTACAATCCATCCCGGTCAACTTTCCGATCAGATTGGTTTGGGTTGCAAGGCATTCTTCCAGCCGGAAGCGCTGTTCGACCGTCCTGCGCGCCGCGGCCCGCAATCCGGCGTAACTATCCGGGCTCTTCAAGGCCCCAAGAATGGACTCAGCGAGCGCGTCCGTATCGAAGAACGGCACGAGGATGCCGTTGCGGCCCGAACGGATGACCTCCTGGACGCAGGCGGTATCGGACGCGATGACCAGCGCCCCGCACGCCATGGCCTCCAGAACCGACCAGGAAAGCACGAAGGGGTAGGTCAGGTAGACGTGAGCCGCGGAAATCTGGAAGAGCTGGCGCAGGACCGCGTGCGGGACCGCGCCGGGGAACAACACCCGGTCCCTCGGAAGATCGAGCGACTTGAGAAGATGCTCCTTCCAGGATCCGCCATCAGGTGGCGGCGTGCCATAGCTCACGCCATCGCTACCGACGAAGACGAACAGGGCGTCGGGATTCTTGCCGATGACCTTGGCCGCAGCCTCCAGCGCCTGCGGGAACCCGCGATAGGGCTCCAGGTCGCGCGCGACGAATGTGACGATGGGATCACCGGCCTTGAGCACGCGCCCGTCGGGCAGCTTCAGCGATGCCGCCGGATCCGGGCGGAAGCGCCGCGTGTCTATCCCCTCGTGGCACACGGTGATGCGCGCCCGCGCATCGGCCGGATAAAGGCTTCGCTGCCATTGGGTCGGGCTGATGCCGCCCTCCAGTGCCTCCAGTGAAACGAGCTGCGCCATGTTGCGAAGCCTCAGTCGCTTGCGCGTCTCGACGTCGGGCTCATCGCCAGGGGCAAATCCGACATCCGCCCCGTCGGCCCTATAGAAGAACTCGCAATAGCCGAGGGCAGGCACGCGCGGGAGCACGTCCTTGACGAACATCATGCTGCCCCAGCCGATGTGGCCGATGATGATGTCCGGCTTCTGGCCCTGGCGCGCCATCGCGTCGAATGTTTCGGCAACGCGATGGCCGACCCGAACGTGATGGTCGGGTATGCCAAGGTGCCGCGCCATTTGCGGATGGGCCCGCGGCCCCGGCTCCGTTCGATGCCGCACGACGCGAACCGACGGAATGCGCTGATCGATCGCCTCCGTCACAAGGCTCACTTCATTCCCGGCCTGCGCCAAATGCGCAGCCAGGGCGGCGAACTGGCCGAAGCCGCGCCGATGCACGAATGCTATATGCATGATGTCTAGCAGGCCCCTGATATGGGCCTGCCCTTCAAATCGAGTTCAAACGCCGTAGCGCGCGGCATTGGCCCACATCAGTTCAAGCCGGTGCAACGCCTGAAAGGCCGTTGCCAGATCCCGCAAGTCCTGCTCGACGCAAAAAGCGCGCTCAAAGGCCTTCGCCGCGACCCGCAGATCGGCACAGAGCTGCCTGCCCTTTTCCGAGAGCCTGATTCGGGCCGAGCGCTTGTCGCGCTGGGAGGTGACGCGATCGATGTAATCGCCATCGCCCAGTTGCTTCAGGTAGTACGAGATGTTCGAGCCCACATAATTGCCGCGATCGAGCAGTTCGCCGACCGACACCTCGGTATCGCCAACGGCCAGCAGAACCATCACCTGGGACGGCCCGATGTCGTCGATGCCGAGCCGAGTGAGCTCCGCGCTTATGAGGCCCGAGAAGCGCCGGCTGGACCGATCGAGCAGGCGTGCCAGATCGAAACACGTGGCCTGCGGAGCATCGCTGATCTGGTCACGGCGCGGCTGGTCGGGGGCGATGTGCAGCCCGTCACCCCTGCTCGATAGTAAAACTGCATCTTCCAAACCCAAGGACGGGTAGAGAAGTCCCTGTGTCATCCCACTCTCCATTCTTTGGAATTTACTTCAAAACTTGAAGTAAATTTCTACAACGCCCCACCACGAACCCTATAACTTGAGAGTGCTATCATTTTCATGTCACAATGACGACAGCGATATTGTAATATGTTCTGCATGCGGCGCAGATAACACCCTCAAATCACCAAACACGCTAGCCCCAGGCCAAATCGCCCATGCTTGATACTGTTCGAAAAAACCCGCTTGGCAAGGGCCAAAATGGGTCAGTTGTCGCCCAGAATGGGGCGCTCAATCCGAGGTTGCTCGTTCTGCAAGCACGGCGTGTTTTCGTCACGACGCTGCTTTATGCAGCCCTGCTAAGCGCATGCATCAGCCTGCTGCAACTTACGATGCCCCTGTTCATGATGCAGGTGTATGACCGCGTGCTGAATAGCCAAAGCATCGATTCGCTCACCGCGCTCACCGTTCTGGCGATCGGCGCCCTGCTGGTCTACGGCGTGCTCGAGTTCATCCGCGCCCTCTCGTTCCAGGCGATGGGCAGCGCCGTGACCCGGCGGCTGAACCTGCCGCTGCTTACGGCCGCTGTCCAAGCCTCCGTCGATCAGGGGGTGTCGCGCGCAACGCAGTCGCTGAGGGACCTGACCGAGTTGCGCGGCTTCCTCACCTCCCCGGCAGTCAGCGCCCCTCTCGATGCCGCCTGGTCGCCCATCTTTCTTGGCGCCCTGTATCTGCTGCACCCTGTGCTCGGCGTTCTCGGCACGATCTCGGTGGCGCTGCTGCTTTGCTGTGGTGTCGTCACGGACCTGCTCACGCGCCAGCTCATGAAGGAGGCAAACCAGGCCAACATAGAATCGGTGTCGAAGATCGGCGCGTCGCTCCGTCACGCGGAGGCGATCGAGGCCATGGGCATGCTGCCTGCGCTGGCGAGGCGGTGGCGATCAGCGCAGATGCATGCACTGGACCTTCTCGAAACCAGCGGGAACCGAAGCCGTGCGATGGCGTCGATCACCCGCGCGCTCCGCTACATCATCCAGGTCGCGACCTTGGCCACAGGGGCCTTGCTGGTGCTCAAGCAGGAAGTCTCTCCAGGCGTCATGATGGCTTCAGGCATCCTTGTCGGCCGCCTTCTCCAACCGTTCGATTCCGTCATCGAGAACTGGCGGCAATGGGTTCTGGCGATCGCCGGATGGCGCCGGATCGAGACCGCACTCAACGAGGACCTTGCGGTGCGCCAGGCCATGCCCACGCCGCATTCGCAGGGCGACCTGATCGTCGACAAGCTGGTCTACGCTGCGCCGGGCATGGACGTGCCGATCATCAAGGGCGTCTCCTTCTCGCTTTCACCCGGTGAGGTGCTGGGGCTGGTCGGCCCCTCCGCCGCCGGCAAATCCACTCTGGCACGGCTGCTCGTCGGCATCCTGAAGCCGACGTCGGGAGGCATCTTCCTGGACGGCAACAATGTCTTTCTCTGGGAACGCTCCTCCTTTGGATGCGTCACCGGCTACCTTCCGCAATCGATCTCGCTTCTCGAGGGAACGATCCGGGACAACATCGCCCGTATGGACGACAGCGACCCGCACAGGGTTCTCGAAGCCGCACGTCAGGCCGATGTCCACGACATGATCGGGCGTCTTCCACTGGGCTACGACACGCCGGTCGGCGACGGACACCTGACACTGTCGGGTGGGCAGAGGCAGCGTATCGCGCTTGCCCGCTGCCTCTACGGCCGCCCCCGGCTGATCGTGCTTGATGAGCCGAACGCCAATCTCGATGCGGTCGGCGAGCGTGCGCTCATCCGCGCCATCGAAAAGGCTCGCGCCGACGGCGCCATCGTCGTGATGATCGCCCACCGGCCGACCATCATGGAGGTCGCCGACAAGCTGCTCATCCTGGAGAACGGCCGCATCACGCAGTTCGGTCCACGCACCGACGTGGTCGCCTCGATGACGTCCGGCCAATCGTCGCGCGAGGTGGTGGCATCATGATGCACAAGTCGAAGCCGTCGGAGCGCACCGATGTCGCTCCGGCCCACCAGCCGAGCCTCCCGAAACATTCAATTCGAGCGGAACAACAGAATCCGCTCCCGCCTACTGCCTTGGAGCTGGAACTGGCGGAAGGCCACGCCCGCTCGCCGCTCCGGCGTCTCGTCATCGCCGGCCTGACGACCATCCTGCTGTCGTTCGGCGGATTTCTCGGCTGGGGCTTCCTGACAGAACTCGACAGCGCTTCGGTGGCCGCCGGCACGATCATCGTCGATTCCAAACGCAAGACGGTCAGCCATTTCGAGGGCGGCATCCTGAGCCGCCTGCTGGTGCAGGAGGGCGACCAGGTCGCCGCCGGACAGCCATTGATCAGGCTTGAGGACACGCGCGCCCGCGCCGACCTGCAGGCGCTGGAAAGCCGGCGCGTGGGCCTGATCGCGAAGCTTGCGCGCCTCAGGGCCGAACAGACCGGCACTGAGGAGATAGGCTTCCCCGCAGAACTCGGCGGAACCGGCGAGGCCGCGGCCCATGACGCCATGACGGCTGAACGAGCATTCTTCGAAAAGAGGCGGGAATCCAAGGCGGGGCGAAGCGGGATACAGCGCACGACGATCGAGGAATATTCCGAGCGGTCGAAGTTCCTGACCATCCAGATCGAGGCCACCGACCGCCAGATCGCCCTCATCGACGAACAGCGCTCGGCCATCGCAACCCTGGTCGAGAAGGGATTTGCCCAGCGCTCCAAGCTCATCGAAATCGAGGCAAGGCTGAGCGAACTCGCGGCCTCGCGCGGCGAACTCGCCGGCCAGCAGGCCCAGGCGGAGAAGGCCAAGGCGGGCAGCGAACTCGCGCTGATAGGCATCGACAGCGACTTCCAGTCGGAGATCGCCGGCGAAATCACCACGGCTCGCCTCGAGCTCGCGGATGCAGAGGAAAGGATCATTGCCGCGAAAGACGTGCTGCGCCGCCTCGAGATCCGCTCCCCACAGGCCGGCATCGTGACCAACATCGCCGTACGCACGCCGGGAAGCGCAGTGTCCCCCGGCCAGCCGCTGCTCGACATCGTGCCGGAAAGCGAACCACTGCTCGTCGAGATGAACCTGAGCACGCGCGATATCGACAGCGTCGCGGTCGGCTCCCGGACGCAGATCCGGCTGACGGCGTATAACCAGCGCTCGCACCTGCCATTGTCGGGCACCATCACCTACGTCGCCGCCGACCAGTCGCTGGATGAAAAATCGAACGTGGCCTATTTCGTCGCGCGGGCGCAGATCGATCCGGCTTCGATGGCCGCAAATCCGGACATGCGCCTCTATCCCGGGATGCCGGCGGAAGTGCTCATCGTGCACAAGGCACGCCGGGCGATCGACTACCTGATCTCTCCGGTCACCGACAGTTTCAACCGCGCTCTGAGAGAAGACTGAACGCTTCCTCGGGCACAGCCCGAGGAAGGCCCGACCGGGAACCTTGTTTACAATCCGGGCAGTCGGCGGCTCGATGCTTGTGCCCGACGGCCGCCCGTCGAGCCCGAATAAACTATTTCAAAATTTGAAACGCTTTGTTCACAGTATAAAAGCATCGTATCAGCAATCTTATTTCATTATTCTTTCGAAATGTAGATACAACGAATCTGTAACAAATATTTCATACAATAAATCGGCATTTGCACCCTACAGTATATTGCACATCTCTTCTTTTTCACTACAAAGTGGCGCTGCGTAATTCTCGGCTACCGATGAGGCGCGCGTTCAAACGAGGAAGAGGTGAAGCAGATGGCCACATTGGAAGGCGGCGCATATGACGACGTCCTGTTTGGCACCCGCTTTGACGACGTCATTCGCGCTCTCGGCGGCGATGACTACGTCAGCGGAGGCAACGGCGACGACATCATCATTGGGAACGGCGGCGACGACTTGCTGTTCGGCGACAATGGAAACGACACCCTGTTCGGCGGCGACGGCCAGGACGCCCTCTATGGCGGCAACGGCAATGACGTCCTGAACGGCGGCCCCGGCGACGACCTGCTGTTCGGCGAAAATGGCAACGACATCCTTCGGGGCGGCGATGGCAGCGACTACCTCATGGGCGGCCGCGGCAACGACATTCTCCTGGGCGGCGCCGGCAACGACATCATCGACGGCGGCAAGGGCAACGACATCCTGGTCGGCGGCCAGGGCAGCGACCTCTTCGTCTTCGACGGCGGCGGCGGAAACGACGTCATCCTCGACTTCACGCCCGGCGAGGACCTGCTGCAGATTTCGAAGGACATCAACGGCCTCGATATCTCGTCCCCGGAAGACCTGGCTTCGCGCATCACCCAGGTCGGCGGCAATGTCGTGATCGATCTCGGCCATGGCGACACGCTCACGCTGGTGGACGTCGACGCCAAGGATATTCAGGCCAACCCGGAAAGCTATTTCACGGTGCATTGAGCCTGAGACGGCGCGCCCTGCCCCACTCCCCGGGGCGCGCCGTATTCCCCTTCAACCGAACCAAAGAGCTAACGCGTGACGCCCGACCGTTCGACGGACTTCGGCGACGGTTCCAGCGTTGCAAGGGCCTTCCGGCTTTGCTCGGACGTGGCCGTCGTGATCTGGAGCATCCCCCAGCAACTGCCGGCCTCGGGCAAGCTTTTCCTGTCCACCCAACGGCAGGCGGTCCCGCTCGTCAGCATGTTGCTGCCGACGGCCGATCGAGGGCGGTGCATGCTCTGGGCGATGCGGCCCGGCGACGAAGTGCAAGACGTACAGATTTGCGCAGCTGACGGAAGCGCGTTGCAGTCGCTCGCGCTCCAGCCAGCCGCAAGGCTTCCGCTTCTCGATGTGGAGTATCTCCTGGAGAGCCTCTCGCCCGACGGCAGCATCAAGTTCCTGAACACTCTCCTGACCGTCTGGCGAAGCGCGTTCCGCCTGTCCCGCGACGAGCTTTTCGCAGGCGTCGTCGAAGACGCAGTGCAGGCGCTGGTGCCCGCGCCGCGGCCTGCGAACTCTGTTACCCAGATAACCCCGGGCCGTTTCCTGATCCAAACCGACGTCAGCCCCGATCTGGGCGAGATCGGCAGCCTCTATGCCATCGGCGCCAACTCGGTCGTGCCGTTGACTTCACAATTTGTCGTAGGCAACGGTTCGGAGCGCGGTCGGCAGTCCTGCCATTTCATTCTCGAATCGCGGCAACCGGCGCAACCGCAGCACCTTGTCTTCCTTGGCAAGAAAGGCATCGCGGCCCGGTACCTGCCGAACTGCAATCCGCGCTATCCGGGTCTCCAGAAATGGTGGGCGGAAGAGCAGCGAGACGCGGGCTTGCGTGAATTCGTCTTGCGGCAACTGTCCAGCCTGTCGCCCAGCGGCGCGGCGACCGCGATCGACCTCCAGCTGCGACCACCGCAGACCGCGCAAAGGGTCGCAAAGTCGGCAATGCATGCTGCTGCCGAGATCGACTTGGCGATCTCGCTGCAGGGCGGCCTGCTTGCCGGCGGCTGGACCGACGATCCCGTCTCCACACTCGCCGGCATCGACTACCTGAAAGAGGACGGCACGGCCTTGCCGCTCGACGGCAACTGGTATCAGTTCCCGGCCTGGGGACAGGAAGCCAAGACCAATTCCAAGACCAGCGTGACCGGTTTCGTCGCCTGGCTTCCGCTCGACGAGCCGCTGGGTCCGTTGCTGCAGCCGCGGTTCCAGCTGCGCCTCAACTCGGGCGCCGTAAAACCGCTGGTGCCGAAGCCGCAGCCCTTCGAACCCGTCGCGCAGCGCAACCGCATCCTGCGCGCCGTTACCCCGCAGCATGCAACGGATGCAGCGTTCCGCACCATTCTCGCTCCCGCCTTGCAAGACGTCGAAAAGACGCTCGGCAAGACGGTAGAAGTCGATCACGTCAAGGACTATGGCCGCGCCCATCCGGCCCCCCTCGTCTCGATCGTGGTGCCGCTCTATCGGGTTCTCGACTTCCTGCGCTTCCAGCTGTCCGGAATGGCGACCGATCCCTGGCTCGCGGAGAATTCGGAGATCATCTACGTCCTGGATTCGCCCGAGATCGAGGATGAGACGAAACACCTGCTGGGCGGGCTGCATATCCTGCACGGCCTGCGGATGAAACTCGTGGTGATGAACCGCAACGGCGGTTATGCCCGGGCCTGCAATGCCGGCGCGCGTTTTGCGAACGGCTCGGTCCTCGTGATGCTCAACTCCGACGTGGTGCCGCGCGAGCCGGGCTGGCTGCAGTTGCTGACACAGCCGCTTCTCGAACGGGAGGAACTCGGCGCCATCGGCCCGAAGCTGCTCTTCGAGGACGGTTCGCTGCAGCATGCGGGGCTGTATTTCGCCCGCGACCGGCACGGCATCTGGCTCAACCATCATTTCCACAAGGGCATGCCCGGCCGCTATCCGCCGGCGCAGCTTGCCCGCCACGTACCCGGCGTCACCGGCGCCTGCCTGGTGACGCGCAGGGAGACCTACGACCGCGTCGGTGGCTACACGGAGGACTATGTCATCGGCGACTACGAAGATAGCGACCTCTGCCTGAAGATCCGGCAGCTGGGTCTCCAGATCGCCTATGAGCCCGCCGCCTGCCTCTACCATTTCGAGCGCCGCTCGATCCAGCGCAGCAGCGACTACATGCGCGGCGTCGCCAGCCAATACAACGCGTGGCTGCATACCCAACGCTGGAACGACGACATTGCCAAGCTGATGGCCGCATCTGCTGCCGGCAGTGCGGACGGTCTCGCCCACGCAGCAGAGAGGAACGCCGCATGAGCGAAGCAGCCATCCGACACGAGCCAGCGCCGGAGATGACGCCAGTTCAGGACGACCATATCCGCTGGCTGCAGGAGGCAGTTTCGCGCAACCGCTACCTGCCGCAACCGCAGGCGAACAACGTCTTCGTCGGCGACGGCGACTTCAAAGCCGTCGGCGCGGAGTTTCTTGGCCATTTCATCCGAATGGGAGGCCTCAGGCCGGAGCATCGCGTGCTCGACATCGGCTGCGGGATCGGCCGGATGGCCGTGCCGCTGACCCAGTACCTCGACTTCGAAAAGGGCCACTACAACGGGCTGGATCCGGTTGAAGGCGGCATCGCCTGGTGCCGGCGTTTCATTACGCCTGCCTATCCCAACTTCAATTTCCAGCGGCTCGACATCGCGCACAATCTCTACAATCCGCAGGGCAAGATCAGCGGCGAGGCCCTGAGGCTGCCCTATCCAGATCGGCAGTTCGATTTCGTGATCATGACGTCGGTGGTCACGCACCTGCCACCGGACGAGGTCCTGGTTCATCTGAGCGAAGTTGCCAGGCTGCTCAAGCCGGGCGGGCGACTGTTCATGACCGCCTTCGTCATCGACCAACTTGCCGCCGAAAACGCGTCCGGCAGGCGCGATGCCAGACTTGCCTTCGCGCGCGATGGCAACGGGCCCTGCTGGTTCGTCCCGGACATGCCTCGGCTTGCGGCTGTCGGGTTCGATGATGGCTTTCTGGACCGGGCACTGGAAAAGGCCGGACTTCAGGTCGCCGTCAAATCCCTCGGTCACTGGAGAGGCCAGGATGCGGATCACTATCAGGACATCTATGTGGCCGAATACCGGGGAGCCCAGCGGTAAGCATGCGCATTCTCGTTGCGGCGCATAACCATCCGGCCCTCCATCCCGGCGGCACCGAGATCTTCGCGCACGACCTCTTCCGCGCCTATCAGCGCGCGGGCCATGAGGCGCTTTTCCTGGGCGCCACCAACCAGATCCATCGCCAGGCCAGGCCCGGCACGAGCTTTCAGGGCCTCGGCGGTGCGGGAGACGAAATCCTGCTCTGGTCCGGCCACTTCGACCGTTTCAACATGAGCCAGATCGACCTCTACGGGGTCGTCCCGGACCTCGTGGAGCTGCTGTCCGACTTCAGGCCGGACGTCGTCCACATCCACCACCTGCTGCTTATCGGAGCCGAGTTCCCGCATATCGTCCGCCGGACGCTGCCGGACTGCCGGATCGTCATGACGCTCCACGACTACTATCCGATCTGCCATCACGACGGCCTGATGGTACGCACCGGCAGCAAGGAGCTTTGCCACGCCGCAAGCCCCGACCGCTGCCATGCCTGCTTCAAGGATATCCCCCTCGACCGGTTCGCGCTGCGCGAGCGCCACCTGAAGGCGCTGCTGCGTCCAGTCGACCGCTTCGTCGCGCCAAGCCACTTTCTGCGCCAGCGCTATGTCGAGTGGGATCTCGCCGAGGACACCCTCAGCGTCATCCCGAACGGTCTCCCGCCTCGGGCAAAGCCGGCGACGGCGAAAAGCCACGGCACAGGCCCGACCGTCTTCGGATATTTCGGCAATCTCAACCCCTGGAAAGGCACCACAGTTCTGCTCGAGGCGGCCCGGCAGCTCATCGCCGAAGGGTTCGAGTTCGAGCTGCGCGTTCACGGCGGCGCCCCGTTCCAGAGCGAAGCCTTCGTCGAGGAGATCGACCGCCGCTTCGGCGAGACAGCCCCCACGGTGCAACGGCGCGGGCCCTACAGGCGCGAGGACGTTGCCGGTCTCGTCGCCGCGGTCGACTGCACGGTCGTGCCCTCCATCTGGTGGGAAAATGCGCCGCTCGTCATCCAGGAAGCACAGGCGCAAGGGCGGCCCGTGATCGCCAGCAACATCGGCGGCATGGCCGAACTGGTTCAGGACGGCGTCAACGGCCTGACCATCGCCCCCAACGATCCGCGCGCGCTCGCTTCTGCCATGCGCCGTTTCGCGGAAGAGCCGGAGTTGGGGCGTCGGCTTTCCAGGAACGCGCGCCGGCCCGACGACATCGACACGACCGCGCGGCGCTATCTCGACCTGATCGAGACGATCGAGCCGGCGCGTGTCTCCAAGCAGCATGAGGTACGAGCAAATGCCTGTTGAGGTCGAAAGAACGACTCCGTTGGCGGAACAGAACAACGCACGGCCGGTGAGCGGCCGCGTCGACGCCATCGACCAGGGCCGCGTCTTTGGTTGGGCCTTCGACCCCACGACTCCGAACAAGCGGCTGGCGATCCGCGTCATGCTCGACGGCAAAACGATTGCCGAGGCGGCAGCCGATCGCGATCGTCCCGATCTCAAGCGCAATGGCATCGGCGACGGCAAGCACGCCTTCGAGATCGCGCTGCCGGAACCGGCGGTCACACGCACCGCCGATCTCGTCGTGGTGGCAGTCAGTGGACAGGACAATGAGCAGACGCTGCGCGTCCCCCGCCCCCACGAACAGGCCGCCGAAGCCTTGATCGCCGCGCCGCTCGCCAAGGTGCTCGACAGGCTGGACGTGCTGATGGCCTCGCAGCGGCAGTTGCAGGTTTCCCAGCGCTCCTTCCTGCGTACCCAGCAAATCGACGAGGCGGGCGAAACCGAGACGGTGGGTCTCATCGACATCAGCACCGCGGTTTCAGGCCTCCGGACGGAAATCACTCAACGGCTGAGCGACCTCGACGTCCATCTGATGCGGCTCGACGGCGTGGTGGCGGCGATGGAGAAGAACTTGAGCGGGCTGCAGAAGCGCTCAAACGGGGAGCTGAAGCCGCTTCTGCTGTTGCTGTTCGTGCTCGTCGGTTTCGCGGCGGGCGCTGCCATGACGCTCCTCGCCCGAGCCTGAAACACATGCTGGCCGTGGAGAATGTTCCCTCGCCGACCGCCGATATCAGACGAAGCGGCAGGACCCCAAGGGCGGGACGGGTCGTCGGTTGCCCAATCGGCGATACTGCCCTGCTGGTCATTGGCACGGGCGGGGTCATGCCCGACGAGGCACCGGTCGAATTCAACGACGATCCGGCCGAGACTTCGCCTGCCGCCATCGTCAGCTGGCGATTGCCGGCGCCGCTGCCGACGGCGACGCACGGCTTCGCAGCACTGCTGTCCACGAACACGGTCAATCGCGTCTTCACGAGCCTGCAATTCGGGCAAGAAAGCGCCCGCAAGCGCTATGTCTTCACCCCCCGCATGGTCTCGCTGAACGAAGTGGCCGCAATCCTGGCCGAGCTTGCCGGGAAACAACTGGGAGCCACGGTCAACGCTCTTGCCGATCTGCTCATCAAGGCGCCATCCGGCCATGCCTCGCCATCGGCCATTACCACGCTGGTCAGGGCTACACATGGGAGCAACGGCCTCGTCGAGCTGATCGGCGAAGGCGAGAACGGGGAAATTTTCCTGCAAGGCTGGGGCCATGACATCGCGCCGGGCGTTTGCCGTATGGTGGCTGACGGCGACAGGCCCTCTGCTGCGGAGTGCGCGATTGCCGTCTATGCCCGTCAGGACGTCCCGCAGGGCGCTTCGGGTTTCGTTGGCCTGCTGCAGCCAGACAGGCCATTCATTCCGGGCGACATCGAAGGCCTGGCGTATCGCGGCCGCCACGGTTGGCGCTACACGGCCGTCCATGGCCGCAAGCTGGTTGCCGGACCGCTGGAAACGCTGGGCCATATCCGCTCCGTTCTCATCCGGGCCCACAGCTCGCCCCAGGCCTTGCAGCGCCTGCGCGCAATCGCAAACGGCTTCGACGGTACCGAGACGCTGTCGAGCCTGCCCGTTCCCGTGCGGATGGGGATCGACGACGCTTTCCAGGTCGATGAAGCCAGCTTTCTCATCTCCGGCTGGCTGCTCGACCCCAACAACCACGTCGAGAGCGTGAAGCTGCGCCGCCATGGCTGCGAGGCGAGGCTGGACGTCCACTGGAGCCGGCTCGATCGGACCGACGTGACCAACGCCCATTCTGACGAGCCCGCCTTTGCACGCGCATACGACCGCGGGTCTCACAGACATGGCTTCGTTGCCCACGCGAGGCTCCTGGACGGCGACCCGGCATCACCCCTCCACCTGGAACTCACATTGCGGGACGCCCGCCGCGCCTTCATTCCGCTAGCCCCCGTGCGGACGACAGCGCGCCTTGCGGTGATGCGCCAGATCGGCGCCATCGACCCCAACGATTGGGCGCTGGCGGAGATCATGGAGCGCCAGGTCATCCCGCTCCTGTCGGCGCTGGAAAGGGTATCGCCGACGGTCGACGCGGTCCTCGATGCGGGACCTTTCGAGGATGCGTCAGGGCCGCCGATCGTCATCAGTGTCGGGGAAGACGATGAAGCCGGCATCGGCCCACTTCTCGCACTGCTGGCAATCGACCCCGAGACGAAGCGTGCTCCCATCGCCCTCGTGATGCCCTCCGAGCGTTTCCACCGGCAGGTAGGCCAGATAGGCAAGCTCGCAAAATTCTACGGACTTGCCATCAGGCTGGTCTCAGCCAAGGACGCCGGCGACGCCTACGATCTCCTTGAAGCCGGAGCTCGGGCCCTCTCGTCCGAAACGGTCGTGCTGCTTTCAGGATCGCTGTTGCCTCACCAGCCCGGCTGGTACGGCAGGCTCGTCGCCACCCAGGCGGCACTGAAGGGAAGCATCGTCTCCCCCACCCTGGCCTATGAAGACCATTCCGTTCGCTGGGCCGGAACCTGGCGGGCAGGCCGCTACGAGGGCTACCCGATCAGCGTCGTGACCGGGCTCGAGCTGACACCGGTTGGCGGGGCATCCCTCGAATGCTGCGTCATGCCGCGCGACGCTCTCCTCCAGGCAGGCGGCTTCGCCGCAGCGTATCTCGGCTCCCAGGAAAAGGGCATGGACCTCGGCCTCAGGCTCGCCCGCGCCGGCCTTGCCTCCTACTGGCTGCCGTCGGTGCAGATGCTCGGTTCCGGCGAGACGTCGAGCACGGGCTCTTTGGGTGCTCTCATGGCAGGCATCGATCGCAAGCTGCTCGAAGCCGAACTGGCCCTCAACGAGAACCCACTGGAGAGGCCGCGCCAATGAACGAGCAGCTTCGCGTCCTCGTCGTTTCGCATGGGCATCCGTCGATCTCGCTTGGCGGCGGCGAGATTGCATCCCACAACCTCCACCAGGGCCTGAATGCGCTGCCCGATGTGGAATCGGTGTATCTGGCGCGCGTCGGCCACCCCTTTCCGCGGCACGGTGCTTCGGCATTGATGAACCTTCGTCCAGCCGGGGACGAGTTGCTGTTCCACGCCGACGACTACGACCACTTCTTCCTCTCCAACAGGGATACCGAGGCGCTTCAGCGCGACCTCGTGCGTTTCGTGCGCGACGCCAGGCCCCATGTCATCCACTTCCACCATGTCCTGGGTGTCGGCCTGGAAGCGCTTTATGCCGTGCGCGAGGCCCAGCCATGGGCGGTCATCCTGGTGACGCTCCACGAATACCTGCCGATCTGTCACAACCATGGCCAGATGGTCAAAAGACCAAGCGGCCAGCTCTGCAGGGAAGCATCCCCCATCGCCTGCCACAGGTGTTTTCCGGAAATTCCGGTGTCGCAGTTCCTCAAGCGCGAGCGGTTCGTGCGCGGAATGATGAATTTGGCCGACGCCTTCGTCTCCCCGAGCAAATTCCTGGCAGACCGGTATACGAAATGGGGGATCGAGCCCGACAGGCAGTCGGTCATCGAGAACGGGATCGTGACGGGGGAAGCCGCGCCCGTGCGTGGGTTGCCGGCGCATGCCCAGCGACGAAACCGCTTCGCCTATTTCGGACAGTTGACGCCTTTCAAGGGCGTCGACGTGCTGATCGACGCGGTCTCGCGGGTGCCAGAGGATATCTGGGGCGACGATGGGTGCCTGATGATCTTCGGCGGCAATCTCGAGCACCACCCCACCGAATTCCAGGACCGCCTGAAAAAGCTCATCGAGGACGCCGGCCGGAGTGTGCGCTTTTACGGCGCCTATGAGAACGCCGACATGCCGCGCCTTATGCGCTCGGTGGATTGGGTGGTGGTGCCGTCAACCTGGTGGGAAAACTCGCCGCTGGTGATCCAGGAAGCCCTGCACCACCGCCGGCCGATCATCTGCTCCGACATTGGCGGCATGGCCGAGAAGGTGCGCGACGGAAAGGACGGGCTGCATTTCCGCGCCGGCAGCGCGCAGGACCTCGCCGACCGCTTCGCAGAGATAATGGGCGATTCCCAGACATGGGATCGCCTGCGGGCCTCGATGCGTCGGCCGACGAGCCATACGAGCTCGGCCCGCGAGCATGCCGAACTCTACCGCCGACTGCTGCGCCAGAAGCATTCGGAGGCGGTAGCCTCCCGGACCGGCGAACTACCGCAGGCGGTTTAGGACAGCCATGGCACTCATACTCATGTTCATCGCCTCGGGCGAGCGCAAGGATGCGACCATGTCCGTCGGCACCAACATCAAGACGTCCGGCAGGACGATCGACCCGGGCAAACCCCGCAACATTTCAGAAGTCGCATGACCAGGAGGGCTACCACCATGCAACAGAAGATCCGCAAGGCCATTATCCCCGCCGCCGGCTTCGGAACGCGCATGCTTCCGGCGACGAAGAGCATCCCCAAGGAGTTGCTGACGATCGTCGACCGGCCCGTGCTGGACTATATCGTGGCGGAGGCCTTCGCCTCGGGCATCGAGCACGTGATCATCGTCACCGGGCGCATGAAGGGCGCGATCGAGGACCATTTCGATCACGCCTTCGAACTCGATGTCAGCCTCCGCAACGCCGGCAAGCATCCCCTCGCCGACCGGATCGCGCAGAACACGCCAGCAGCCGGCTCGATCTCCTTCGTTCGCCAGCAACAGGCGCGGGGTCTCGGCCACGCAGTATGGACGGCCCGCCACATCGTCGGCGACGAACCCTTCGCCGTGCTTCTGCCCGACATGCTCATGGTCGCCGACAGGCCATGCCTGAAATCCATGGTCGATCTCCATGCGCTCCAAGGCGGCAACGTGATCGCGGTGGAGCGATGCGCGCCCGAGGACGCGCACAAGTTCGGCATCGTCTCGCTCAAGCCGACGGCCGACGGGCCGATCGTGACCGGCCTCGTGGAAAAGCCTGCTCCCGGCACGGCCCCGAGCAATCTCTACATCTCCGGGCGCTACGTCCTGCAGCCGGAGATCTTCGACATTCTCGAAAAGCAGACGCCGGGCGCGGGCGGCGAAATCCAGCTCACCGACGCCATGCTCACGCTCATGGAAACGCAGGCGATCCGGCCTTTCGAATTCTCAGGCCGCACCTTCGACTGCGGCATGCCGGCAGGCTTCGTGGCCGCCAATCTGCACATGGCGGCAGCGCGCCCCGACCTCGCCCCTTACGTCGGGATCGAGATCGAGGCCCTCTCATTGGCGCGGCGTGCGGTTGCGTGAAAGACGGCATTGGCCCACGGACATCCGTCCGTGGGCCAATGAATGGTCTGCAAGATGGAAGACAGGCCGCTTGTCAGGTACCGGACCAAGTACCGTCCAACTGCGCCTGCTCGATTTCGGGCGCTGCAGGATATTGAGCCCCTAGTCCACCCTCTAGCTGCTTCAGTTCCGCCAACGCGCTCTCCATCGCGCCGTTGAACGCAGCGACCATGGCTTCGACGTCCTCGGCCGTGTGAGCCGCCATGACCTGGAACCGGAAGCGCGACTGTCCCAACGGGACGGCGGGAAACTCCACCAGATTGGCAATTCCCGCAAAGATGGACAGGTGCTTCGAGGCAAGCCGCCCCAAAGCTTCGCCCCCGACACGGACCGGGACGATGGGGGAAGGCTCGCCGAGCACCTCGCGGCCCGATCGTGCCATGGCCTCGCGCAAGTGATTGACGTTGTCGCGAAGCTTGTGCCGCAGCATCAGCCCCTCGTCCGAACGGATGATCGAAAGCGCCTCGAGGACCGTTGCCGCCTGGACCGGCGACAGGGCGTTCGAGAATGTGTGCGGCGCGCTGTAATATTTCAGATACTCGGCCGCCGCCCGTGTCTTGACCGCCACGAAGCCGCCGTTGGAGGCAAAGGTCTTCGAGAAGCTCCCGATGACGATGTCGATGTCGCCGAGCATCTCCTGCTCGCCGATGCGGCCAAGGCCACCCTCACCCATGCAGCCGAAGTCGTGGGCGCAGTCGACCAACAGGCTTGCCCCATAGGCGTCGCAGACGTTCCGGAGCGCCCTGAGGTCGGGGGCGTCGGAGTGCATTGAAAAGAGGCTCTCCGTCACCACCAGGATGCCGTTCTTCGCGTCCGTGGCGCGAATGTTGGCCAGCCTGCGAGCGACCGCGTCGAGGTCGAGATGCCGGACGTAATACACATTCTGCGTGGCGGCCGTTGCACCCGCCTGGAGGCAGGAATGCGCCAGGATGTCCATCACCACGTGGTCATCCGAACGGACAAAACCCTGGATGGCGCCATACCCGGCAGCCCAGCCGGTCGGATAGAGCACGACCTCGCGGCCCCCGAGGAAGTCCGAAAGGGCCGCCGACAAGCGCAGCGAGTTGGCGGTGTTGCCGAGAAGGGCGGCGGAACCTGCACTGTGAACGCCGTATTTCTCGATCGCCTCGGTCGCCGCAGCCTTGATCCTCGGGTGCGAGGACAGGCTGAGATAGTCCTGCGAGGCAAAATTGACGCCCGAGCCGGCCTCTCCGGCGTCGGTCATGATCTCCGACCGCGGCTTGGGCGCGGAGGACGTCGAGCGGGCATAGGGCCAAAGGCCATGCTGGCGCCGTAGCTCCTGCCAGTCGAAGAAGCTGTCGGCACGCGACATGAGACCGCTGTTCTTCTGGGCGCGATAGTCCTTCAGGCTGCCGGACAGTGCAGCCTTTGGTATTGCTTTCATCGGCAAGCGTCTTTCTCGTTCGGTGTGAAGCTCAGGGGTCGAGGGGCCCGGCCGAAACCCTAGAATTTGTAGCCCACGCGCGCCTTGACGAGATTGATCTGGCCATCGATCAGCGTTCCGTCGAACTTGTCGAACTGCATGTGATCCCAGCTCACGCCGGCAGAGAGATTGTCGGAAAGCAGGTAGTCGGCACCGGCACCTGCCACCCAGCCCCAGTCCTCCAGCCCGATGTTGGTGGTGATGTAGGTAGCCCCGGCATGGCCCGACAGAAGCAGGCGATCGAAGGCATAGCCTAAGCGAACCTTGGCCGCGTAGGAGTCCTCGACGTCGATCGGGAAGCCTTCGAAGTTGATGTCGAGCCGCGTGTACTCGGCTTCGCCCCCGAGGACAAAAGAACCGAACTGGTGGAGGTAGCCGGCGTGAACTCCGAAGACCACGTCCTCTCCCGAGGAACGGAGCTGCGGCGTAAACGAGCGGTCGACATCGCGAAGCCAGCCATAGCCGCCCGAAATGCCGACATAGGGAGCGCTCCAGTCGACCTCCCCCCGCGTGCCGAGGTCGGCAGCCTGGCCGGCGCCGCTGGAGAGGACCAGAATCAAAATGGCAGGAATTCGCGCGCCCATCAGCTTCCCTGATCGAATCAATAAAGATCAGGACGCAATAAGCAGCTCAATCGAGCCCCTTCAAGAGTCGGCATAAAGGATAATTAATTTTGTATTTAAGTATTCATAACATCAATATTTCTGCGATATCAAAGATATTCATTTATATTTTTTGAAGCATTCTACAAACTATTTGCCGGTTTTGACAAGTAACCGGCAGTAAACCCAACATGCATAACACTCTATATCTCACCCCGAGGCACCCGCAATGAAGGAAGGGATGTCATCTCGAACCGTTCCGAGACTTGTTCACCGGATTCCGTTCCCCCGATATCTTGCGAGAGCAGATCCAAGCGCTGGATCGAAGCCAACGCAATGAGGCTCGTGCGAACCTCATCGGCGTTTCGGCGACCCCTGCACTTTCCCGAAAGAGATGATGCAAATGCCCGCACCGACGAGCCTGGCTTTGTTCTATGGAGTGAGTGCCAGGGGACGAAATGTGCCAGGCCATGGCGTGGCTCGAGGTGACAGGCTTGCCAAGTTTGGCTTCGACTTCCGCCGCCATCGTCAAACGCACCAAACCCGGCTTCGACCCGGCCGACAACCCAAGTAACCAGAAAGCCCGCGTCACGGGGGGCTTTGCTGTTTCCGGCAATCGCACGCGGACCTACCAGGGCCTCGCACCGTTTCGGCGACTGCTCCGCTCACCGCACTTCGTCCATCAGCAGCCGCAACGCGATATAAGGTCGCACAGGGCAATCGATCGGGAACATATGAAGAATTATTTTGAGGAAAATTGACACTCTTTCGAAACAATCAAAATGATTGTGAGCTCGTCTATGAGTGTTTATTCCATCCGTCGTCAATCATTCAAAATACACCATGCCCTTCACGTGGGTTGATTTACCTGCCAAACCAGTTATAGGGGAACTTCCCGCCTTGAGTGGGGACATCTGCTGGTTGGGGAGGACGCCATGTCTCGCGACGCCCTCTTCCAATTGGGGATGGGTTCAATCCTGAACACCTCCCAAACGGAAGAAACAGACAACGCAAAGGTGCACGCCTGGATGCAGGTGGGGCGCTCGAGTGCTCATGTTCGGCTGCGGATGCGGCCGGCTGCAGGTCTCCGTTTCCGTGGCGCGGCGCACAAGGCCGGATGGGGCATCGCTGGTGCCCTGACGTCGCTCGCGGCCTCTCCTCCCTCCCGCGCGTTCCAGTAACGCCATCATCAGCGCTGCCGACGCCTGCTGACCCTCTCCGAGGGTCGTGGCGTCATTTCATCTGCATTGCCGAAAGCCGCCTCGCGCGCGTCGCGCCCCGGGCAACCAAGTACGGAACACGACCAATAATGATCCAGACGCCCTACTACCTGATCGACGAGACCAGGCTCCTTCGCAACATGGAGATCATGCAACAGGTGCGCGAACGCAGCGGCGCCAAGCTGCTGCTCGCGCTCAAGTGTTTCGCCACCTGGTCGGTGTTCGACCTGATGAAGCAGTACATGGACGGCACCACCTCGTCGTCGTTGTACGAGGCCAAGCTCGGTTATCAGAAGTTCGGCGGTGAAACCCATGCCTACAGCGTGGCCTATGCCGACCACGAGATCGACGAGGTCGTCGCCAATTCCGACAAGATCATCTTCAACTCGATCGCCCAGTTCGAGCGCTTTGCGGGCCGCACGGCGGCCATGCAGCGCGGCCTGCGCCTCAACCCAAAGGTCAGCTCGTCGAGCTTCGACCTCGCCGACCCCGCACGCCCCTACAGCCGCCTCGGCGAATGGGACACAGACAAGATCGCCGCCGTGGTCGACCGCGTCGACGGCTTCATGGTCCACAACAACTGCGAGAACGGCGACTTCGCCTTGTTCGACCGCATGCTCGCCGCGATCGAGGAGCGGTTTGGGCCACTCCTCGGCCAGGTCAACTGGATCAGCCTCGGCGGCGGCATCCACTTCACCGGCGACGGCTATCCGCTCGGCGCCTTCTGCGACCGTCTCAAGGCCTTCTCCGAACGCTACGGCGTGCAGGTCTATCTCGAGCCGGGCGAAGCCGCCATCACGCGCAGCACGACGCTGGAGCTGACAGTGCTCGACACGCTGTTCAACGGCAAGCACATCGCCGTCGTCGACAGCTCGATCGAGGCCCACATGCTCGACCTGCTGATCTACCGCCAGACCGCGAAGGTCGAGCCCGACGCGGGCGAGCACACATACCTCGTCTGCGGAAAATCGTGCCTGGCCGGCGACATCTTCGGCGAGTTCCGCTTTGCCGAACCGCTCAAGGTCGGCGACCGCATCACCATCCAGGACGCGGCCGGCTACACCATGGTCAAGAAGAACTGGTTCAACGGCGTGAACATGCCCTCAATCGCCATCCGCAGCCTCGACGGCTCGGTACGGGTGGCACGCCAGTTCGGCTTCGACGATTTCGTCTCGAGCCTTTCCTGAACTTTTCCTGCCCTTTCATCCCCAACACGGAGCCTAACGCTTGAAATGAAGAAGAACGTCCTGATTATCGGTGCCGGCGGTGTCGCCCAAGTCGTCGCTCACAAATGCGCGCAGAACAACGATGTCCTTGGCGACATCCATATCGCCTCGCGCACGGTCGAGAAGTGCAGGAGCATCATCGACTCGATCCGCGACAAGAAGAGCCTGAAGACGAACAAGGCGCTCGAGGCCCATGCCGTCGACGCCCTGGATGTCGAAGCGCTGAAGGCGCTGATCGAAAGGACGCAGTCGCAGATCGTGATCAATGTCGGCTCGGCCTTCGTCAACATGTCGGTGCTTTCGGCATGCGTGGCAACTGGCGCGGCCTACATCGATACCGCGATCCACGAGGATCCGGCGAAGATCTGCGAGACCCCGCCGTGGTACGGCAACTACGAGTGGAAGCGCATCGAGGAATGCCGCGAGGCGGGCGTCACCGCGATCCTCGGCGCCGGCTTCGATCCGGGCGTCGTCAACGCCTATGCGGCGCTGGCGCGCGACGAGTACTTCGACGAAATCGAGTCGATCGACATCGTCGACGTAAATGCCGGCAGCCACGGACGCTACTTCGCCACCAACTTCGATCCGGAGATCAATTTCCGCGAGTTCACCGGAACCGTCTGGTCGTGGCAGGACAAGAACTGGGTTTCGAACAAGATGTTCGAGGTCCGCAAGGAATGGCAGCTGCCGGTGGTCGGAACCAGCACGACCTACCTGACCGGCCATGACGAGGTGCATTCGCTGTCGCGCCATCTCGGCGTGCCCAACGTGCGCTTCTGGATGGGCTTCGGCGACCACTACATCAACGTCTTCACGGTGCTGAAGAACCTCGGCCTTCTGTCCGAGCAGCCGGTCACCACCGCCGAGGGCCAGCAGGTGGTGCCACTCAAGGTCGTCAAGGCGGTGTTGCCCGATCCGGCGTCGCTCGCGCCGACCTACAGCGGCAAGACCTGCATCGGCGACGTCGTCATCGGCACCAAGGATGGCAAGCTGCGCGAGGTCTTCATCTACAACGTCGCCGATCATGCCGAAGCCTACGCCGAGGTTGG
Source organism: Mesorhizobium sp. SCN 65-20 (assembly GCA_001724355.1). Taxonomy (GTDB): domain Bacteria; phylum Pseudomonadota; class Alphaproteobacteria; order Rhizobiales; family Rhizobiaceae; genus Aminobacter. The sequence continues at coordinate 27,206 of MEEF01000136.1, forward strand.
CAGCCAGGGCATCTCCTACACCGCTGGCGTTCCTGCCGTCGCCGCGGCTATGCTGGTCGCCACCGGCGAGTGGGATGCGAAGACCATGGTCAATGTCGAGCAGCTGCCGCCCAGGCCGTTCCTGCGCCTTCTCGACACGCTCGGGCTGCCGACGCGCATCAAGGACGAGACCGGCGACCGCCCGCTCATCCTGACCGAGGAACCTGCCGCCCTGGCCGCAGAATAAGGCATCCGCGCAAGCGGGTTCGAAAAAGCGAAGCCGCCGGAGGTTTGCCCTTCGGCGGCTTCGCCTGTTTCTGCCCCTGGGACGACCGGTGTTTCAGGGAGACAATGCCCCATCCGCGACGGCCCGGAGGGCCTGTCGAAGGGCGGCCCAGTTATATGCGCATGTCCTAAATTAACCATCCGAGCGCCGCATCATCAACACACTTGCTGCCTAGGCACGGGTCGGGCGGATGGGATCACTGGGGTTCAACAGCAATCAGAACCAACGGGGAGACCCCATGCCTCAGCACAGCGCCAACGAGCAGTACCTGCTCGAGCTCATCAACGCGGAGCGCGCCAAAGTCGGCGCCCAGCCTCTGGCATTCGACAACGATCTCAGCGAAGCAGCCGAGGGCCACGACCAGTGGATGCTCGCGACGGATATCTTCTCCCACACCGGATCCGGCGGTTCCTCGCCGACGACCCGCATGAAGAACGCGGGCTACGTCCTTTCCGGCTCGTGGGCGACGGGTGAGAACATCGCCTGGGCCACGACCCGTGCGCCCACCGGCTACTCGGACGAGGTCAAGCTCCTCCACACCAACCTGATGAACTCGTCCGGCCACCGGGCGAACATCCTCAATCCCAATTTCCGCGAAGTCGGGCTCGGCTTCGAGGTCGGCGACTACAAGGGCCGCTCGAGTGCCTTCGTTACGGAGGACTTCGGCAAGACCGGCTCGGACCTGTTCCTGACCGGCGTAGCCTTCGACGACATGGACGGCGACCGCTTCTACGATCCGGGCGAGGGCATGGGAGCCATCACCATCACGGCCAAGAACGCGGCCGGCCAGACCTTCAAGACGACGACTTCGGCGGCCGGCGGCTACGATCTCGTGCTGAAGCCTGGCACCTACACGGTGACCTTCTCGGGCACCAACATCGCGACCTCCACCAAGACGGTGACGATCGGTACCAAGAACGTGAAGGTCGACCTGATGGATCCGGCGATGAAGTCGGGGACGCTCGGCGTGAGCGCCTCGGCCGAGAACCCCACGGGCGACGCGGCTTCGGTGCAGGCACCGTCGAAGCAAGCCGTCGTTCAGGACGACACCGTCGTCGACGCCTCGAAGCCGGCAAACGCCTGGCTCGCTGATTTCTTCAGCAAGATGGAGCACCGCGGCGCCGATCATACCGCCCGCTTTGCGGACAAAGTGGCGGGAGCCGCGGACGGCGCGGCCAAGCATGCCGTGGTGCTCGATGGCGACCAGTTCGCATTCGACGCGAATGTAATCGCCCATGCCAATGCCGACCAGGTCAGCGACGTCATCGACGGAAGCCACGTGCAGCAGGCGCTGGACGATGCAGTGGCAACGCTGCAGTCTCACCTGCCCGCCGACGTCGTCGCCGATGCCGGCGACGCGGCGCAGGCGGCGGTTGCCAAGATCCTCTCCCAGATCGCCGCGCATTCGGGCCACCACAACACGGACCTCGTCTGATCCGTACCCAGGCTGCCAGGGCGGCGGGCCCCGTTTCGGCGGGGCTCGCCACCTGGCCGTTATCCGGCTGCCATAGGGGGAAGCCCTGACCAGTCCCTTCTCGACCGATCTCGCCCGCGCCGGCCGCTCGGAGCTGCGCGAGGCGCTGGCCTCCTTCCGGGGCGCCTTCGTCGCCGTCGCATGCTTCAGCGGCCTCATCAACGTGCTGATGCTTTCCGGTTCGCTGTTCATGCTGCAGGTCTACGACCGCGTGCTGCCGAGCCGCAGCATTCCGACGCTGGTCGCGCTGATCGTCATGGTCGTCGTGCTCTACGCCTTCCAGGGCGTGCTCGAGGTCGTGCGCTCACGAGTGCTGACGCGTATCGGCGCCGGCATCGACGAGATCATCAGCGGCCGCGTTTTCAGTTGCATCGTGCGGCTACCGCTGCGCACCCGCGACCGCGGCGAGGGGTTGATGGCTCTCCGCGATCTCGACCAGGTCAGCGGCTTCCTGTCTGGGGGCGGACCGGCAGCGCTGTTCGACCTGCCGTGGATTCCGCTCTATATCGGCGTCTGCTTCCTGTTCCATCCCTGGATCGGCGTCGCAGCCCTCGTCGGCGCCATCCTGCTGGTCTCGCTGACCGTCGTTGCCGACCGCCTGGTGCGCGCACCGACCAAGGCGATGTCCTCTCTCGGCACGAAACGGGCCGCCATCGCCCAGTCGAGCGCCCGCAATGCCGAGGTGCTGACCGCCATGGGCATGGGCGACAACCTCGCGCGGCGCTGGACCAGGGCCAACAACGATTTCCGCTCCGCGCAGGAACGCACGAGCGACATCACCGGCGGCTTCGGCGCCACCTCGCGCATCCTGCGCATGATGCTGCAGTCCATGGTGCTGGCGCTCGGCGCCTATCTGGTCATCTACCAGCAGGCGACGCCGGGCATCATCATCGCGAGCTCGATCCTGACCTCGCGGGCGCTGGCGCCGATCGAACTGGCGATCGCGCACTGGAAGGGCTTCCTCGGTGCCCGCCAGAGCTGGCGCCGTCTCGACGAACTGTTTGCCGCCCTGCCCGCGGCAGATGACGGAATGGAGCTTCCCGCGCCCACTTCGGAACTCACTGTCGAGAGTATCGCCGTCGTGGCGCCCGGCGACCGCCGCCTGCTGCTGCAGGACGTCGAGTTCTCGTTGAAGGCCGGTTCCGGCATGGGCGTGATCGGCCCGAGCGGATCGGGCAAGTCGTCGCTGGCGCGTGCGCTCGTCGGTGTCTGGCCGCTGACGCGCGGCAAGATCAGGCTGGACGGGGCGGCACTCGAGCAGTGGCCTGCCGGCTCGCTTGGCCGCCACATCGGCTATCTGCCCCAGGACGTCGAGCTGTTCGCCGGCACCGTCGGCCAGAACATCTCGCGATTCGACGAGGAAGCCTCGTCCGACGACATCATCGCCGCGGCCCGGTCGGCGGGCGTGCATGAGATGATCCTGCGGCTGCCGGAAGGCTATCGCACCGAGATCGGCGAAGCCGGCGCGGCCCTGTCCGCCGGCCAGCGGCAGCGGGTGGCGCTTGCCCGCGCCCTTTACCGCGATCCGTTCCTCGTCGTTCTCGACGAACCCAATTCCAATCTCGACGCGGCGGGCGAACAGGCGCTGACGCAGGCCATAGAGCGCATCAAGGCGCGCGGCGGCATCGTCATCGTGGTGGCGCACAGGCCGAGCGCGCTCGCCGCGCTCGATCATCTGCTGGTTCTCGGCGGCGGCCGGCAGCAGGCCTTCGGCCTCAAGGGCGACATCGCGCGCCAGGCCATTCAGCCGGCACCGCTGCATGCCGTCGCCACCGAAAAGGCGGGTTCGCTATGACGCTTCTATCCAATCACCAGACAGCAGCGAACGGGCTTAGGACTTTCCGCGGGCTGGCGCTCTCCCTGCAGGCCGGGGCGATCGTTCTGCTCGACCGCGGCGCCCGTCCCACATCTGGAATGTCTCCGCAGCAGCTGCGTCTGCGGCATGCCATCCGCCGCAATGTGCGGCTCGGCACCGTCGCAGCGCTGACCCTGGTCGGTGGGTTGGGCCTCTGGGCCACGACGAGCTCGCTATCCGGCGCCGTGGTGGCCGCCGGTCACCTTGCCGTCGATTCCAACGTCAAGGCGGTCCAGCATCCGCAGGGCGGCGTGGTCGGTGCACTCAACGTGCGCAACGGCAGCGTGGTCTCAGCCGGTGACGTGCTGGTCCGGCTGGACGACACGGTCGCCAAGGCCAATCTCGCCATCATCGACAACGGGCTCGATGAACTCACCGCGCACCGGGCCCGCCTGCTCGCCGAGCGCGACGGCGCCGCCTCGGTTTCCTATACCGCCGATCTATCAGCGCGTGCGGCGGACCCCGCCGTCGGCGAGCTGATCGACGGCGAAAACAGGCTGTTTGCGCTACGACGCCAGGCGCGCGAGGGCCAGGTATCTCAATTGCGCGAGCGGGTAGCGCAGTTCGGCCAGGAGATCTCCGGCATCGAGGCGCAGCAGGCCGGCAAGCAGAAGGAGATCGCCCTCGTCAAGGTCGAGCTCGATGGCATGCAGGAACTGTGGAAGAAGAAGCTGGTGCCGCTGTCGCGGCTGGCCGACCGGCAGCGCGCCGAGGCCCAGCTCGAGGGCGAGGACGGACAGCTCACCGCCGCCGCGGCCCAGACCCGCGGACGCATCAGCGAGACCGAGCTGGCCATTATCCAGATCGGCCAGGACATGCGCAGCCAGGTGGCGAGCGAACTGCGCGAGACCGACGCCAGGATGGCCGAACTGCGCGAGCGGCAGGTCGCTGCACAACAGGCGCTGAAGCAGATCGACATACGCGCCCCGCAGGCAGGCCGTGTGCACCAGCTCGCCGTGCACACCATCGGCGGCGTCATCACGCCCGGCGAGGCGATCATGCAGATCGTGCCCACCGCAGACGCGCTGGTCGTGGAGGCGCGCGTGGCTCCGCAGGACATCGACCAAATTCGCTCCGGGCAGCCGGCGACGCTCAGGCTCTCGGCATTCAACCAGCAGACGACGCCGGAGGTCGAGGGCTCGGTCGACCGCATCTCGCCCGACCTGATCGAGGACGTGAAGGCGGGCGTGTCCTACTATTCTGTGCGCATAGCGCTCTCACCCGAGAGCCTGGCGCGAGCTGGATCGCCCGAACTCAAGCCGGGCATGCCGGCCGAGGTGTTCCTCAAGACCGGCGACCGCACGGTGCTGTCCTACCTGCTCAAGCCGCTGACCGACCAGGCGAGCCGCGCCTTCCGCGGGGATTGAGCATCGAGGATGCGGCGCATTCCGGCGCGCACCAATGACTGGTTTGGCAGGTATTCGGGTCGAGGTCGGCCGCGATGCCGACTTTGTTACTCGCCCTATTCCGGAAGGTGTTTCGCTTTTTTTGGTAAGGTCAGCTCTGCATTCCTGCCATAGCTTTCGTCCCCGTCTCGGCAAAAACGAGACGCTCGCAAAGGTATGGAGGAGACTACCTTGGCAAAAAACACTGCGGATAGTGTATCGCCCAACCGCCCCGAAGACGAAAAGCTCAGCGTCGGGGCCAATCTGGCTTACGGGCTTCAACACGTCCTCACCATGTATGGCGGCATTGTCGCCGTCCCCCTGATCCTGGGACAGGCGGCGGGCCTCGAGCCAAGCGAAATCGGCCTGCTCGTCACGGCATCGCTCTTCGCCGGCGGCCTCGCCACGATCCTTCAGACCATCGGGTTGCCATTCTTCGGTTGCCGCCTGCCGCTCGTGCAAGGCGTATCGTTCTCGGGCGTTGCGACCATGATCGCCATCTCCGGAAACGGCGGCATTCCATCGATCCTCGGGGCGGTCATCGCCGCTTCGCTGATCGGCCTGCTGATCACGCCCGTCTTTTCGCGCATCACCCGCTTCTTCCCGCCGCTCGTCACAGGCATCGTGATCACCACCATCGGCCTGACGCTGATGCCGGTCGCAGCCATGTGGGCGATGGGAGGCAACAGCAAAGCACCGGATTTCGGCAGCCAGGCCAACATCCAGCTTGCGGCGGTTACGCTGGCCATCGTGCTTTTGCTGAGCAAGCTCGGAAATGCCTCGATATCGAGACTCTCGATCCTGCTTGCGATCGTGATCGGCACTGGCATCGCCTACGTCACCGGCATGACCGACTTCTCGCAGGTGACCAACGGACCAATCGTCGCCCTGCCG
>MEEF01000136.1:33086-61984 GCA_001724355.1 Mesorhizobium sp. SCN 65-20
ACCAATCGTCGCCCTGCCGACGATCTTCCACTTCGGCTATCCCACCTTCGAGATCGCGGCGATCATTTCGATGTTCATCGTCATCATGGTGACGCTCGTGGAGACTTCGGCGGATATCCTTGCCGTCGGCGAAATCGTCGAAACGAAGGTGGATTCCAAGCGTTTGGCCGACGGTCTGCGAGCGGACATGCTGTCCAGCATCATCGCACCCGTCTTCGGTTCCTTCACGCAGAGCGCATTTGCCCAGAACGTCGGTCTCGTCGCCGTGACCGGCGTCAAGAGCCGCTATGTGGTGGCAACAGGCGGCATGTTCCTGGTTGCGCTTGGCCTTTTGCCGGTGATGGGCCGCATCGTCGCGGCGGTTCCGAGCTCGGTCCTCGGTGGCGCCGGCATCGTCCTCTTCGGCACGGTGGCTGCAAGCGGCATCCGCAGCCTGTCGAAGGTCGACTACAACAACAACATGAACCTGGTGATCGTGGCCACCTCGATCGGTTTCGGCATGATCCCGATCGCCTCTCCAGGTTTCTACGAGCACTTCCCGGCATGGGTCGCGACCATCTTCCACTCCGGCATCAGTTCCGCCGCCCTGATGGCGATCATCCTCAACCTCCTGTTCAATCACTTCACCGCCGGAAATTCGGACCAGCAGTCGGTGTTCGTGGCAGGGACCGAACGGACGATCCGCTATCAGGACATCGCGCGCCTGCATGACGGCGACTATTTCCTCAATGGCAAGCTCTACGATGCGAAGGGCACAGAGGTACCGTTGATCGCTGCGGAAGCTCATTGATCCGGAGCGCCAACTCGTTCCGGGCGGGAGGGTTCGACGGATCCTTCCGCCCATCCGCTTTGGGCGAGCGAGCCCTTACGCGGAATTTGGGGCGGCCTTCACAGGACGCATGCGGATGAGCGCTGCGAAAAACAGCGCGAAGGCGGCGATCCAAAGTGACCCCGAGAGCGGAAGCCAGGCCGGGCCCGGCCCAGCCTCAGCCAGGAGGCGCGCCAACGCCGACGCGGACACCGCCAGGAACGCTGCGGTCGCCTGCCACGACGAGGCGAATGCGCGGCCGGCATGCTTGCGGGCCATACTGGCCATGATGCCGAGCGCCATGGTTCCGACGGCCCCGACGGTCCAGGCATGGACCGCAGCGGCGCGGTCGATAACGGCGGGCGCGATCGCATGGACCGCGAGCAGGGCGAAGCCTGCGACGATCCAGCCATAGCCGACGTGAAGCACCAGGATCGCCGCCGATGCCCGGGTGCGCCAGCCGCGCCACTGGGCCAGGCGCACCGCCTGTGAGATAGCGGCAAGGGCGCAGGCGACGCCGGTGACTTGCGCCTGCGGGGCCGCCACCCACGCCGCAAGTACGCAAGTAGCGAAGAGCCCCGAGAGCCTCTCGACCGGCGCCGAAGGCGCGCCCGGGACGAGGCCGCCTGTCTTCTGGAGATAGGCCTCCGTCAGGGCCGGGACCACACGTCCGCCGATCACCATCACCAGCCCGAGCACCGCCGCCAGCCCCAGACGCAGCGCCGGTTGAGGTTGCCAATCCAACGCCGTCAGCACGATTGCCGCGCAATATACGCCGAGCAGCAGCAGGATCTTCAGGTTGCGGCGATCGCGCCCGGCGACGACAGCCGTGCCCAGAACGACGATCAGGAAGAGGACGAAACCGCCGAAAAAGGCGAGGCCCGCCGACTGGCCGATGGTCAGGGAGACGGTGCGCCCGAGCAGCCAGACCCCCGCGAGGGACCGAATGACGGTCGGGGATACGGCACGCTGTTTCGTCCAGCGCGGAAGTGCTGTCAGCAGGAAGCCGGCGAGGATGGCAGGCACGGTCCCGAACAGGAGGATGTTGCGGTGCCATTCTCCCGGCGCGATCTCCGCCAGGCCGGCAAGCGCCTGGCCGGGCGGCGTCCAGACCATGCCACCCAGCATCGCGTCCAGTGCGGCGAACACGAAGAACGAGCGAAACGGTGCGGTTCCCTCGCGATGCGTCACGAGCACGCCCGCCGCAGGCATTTCGTCAAAGGACGGAACCTGCTCCTCGCCGCCGCGGTTTGCTCTGGCGCAAAAAGCCGTCGGACAGCTGCGCTATGATCGCCGCGGTACCAATGCCGCGGAGCCGCGGCCCGACGATCGAAAGGACACGAGCATGGCCAGCCAGTCAGGCAGCGGCCAGTCCCCCCAATATGCCAGCGTCGCGGTTGTCCGCCGCCTGGCGACCGTGCTGCAGGGCGTGGATCTGGATTGCGAATGCCGCGCACGCCTCGACCAGGCGCTGGCGCGTTTCGAAGCACTGGAAAACCGGCGGACTGCGCGCGAGCACCTCGCCAATGCGCGCCGGCAGCGCGAGCGGATCGAAGCTGTCTTCTTCTTCCTGCGCGACATCGACGCGCTTGCGTCCACCGAGCAGGACCACGGCCTCTACGAGGAGGTCGCGCTTCTGTTCGAAGACATCGCCAAGGCAGCGTCCGAAGGCGCCCGTTCGATGCGGCAGGTCGGTTCATCAGCGCCGGCCTAGTTCATGCGTCCTCGCCCCAGCGCGTCATGCTGTCGCCGGGGTCGACGCCTGCCCAGTTGACGAGCCGGGCGGCGATTTCGCTGATCATCTGCTCGATCGTCGACGGGCGAGTGTAGAACGGCGGCACCGGAGGCGCGATTATCGCGCCCATCCGCGCCAGCCTCAGCATCGCCTCGATATGGCCTTCGTGCAGCGGCGCCTCGCGCGGCGCCACGACGAGGCGCCGCTTCTCCTTGAGGGCGACATCCGCCGCGCGCGTCAGGAGATTGTCGCCGAGGCCGTGCGCCATCGCCGCCAGCGTGCGCATGGAGCACGGCACGACGATCATCGCGTCGGCCCGAAACGATCCGCTGGCGATGGGGGCTGCGAGGTTGTCCGCCGCATGCACGTGGCTGGCGGAGGCGGCCAGCCGGCCAAGCCCGTCCTCGCCGAGTTCATGGGCGATGCTCGCCGGAGCCCCGGGTGAAATCACGAGATGCGTCTCAACCCCGGCCCTGCCGAGCTGCCGCAGTGTTTCGAGCGCAAGCACCCCGCCGGACGCTCCCGTCACGCCCACGATCAGTCGCTTCTTCATTGTCTTCGTCCCTGGCCAGCCAGAAAGAGTTCGTCCCAGCGCTCCGTCACCTGCTGCTCGACGTCGGCCGACATCCGCAGCTCCTTGCCCCAATCGCGAGACGTCTCCGCGCCGATCTTGCGCGTCGCGTCCAGCCCGAGCTTGCCGCCGAGACCTTCGAGCGGCGAGGCGAAGTCGAGCTGGTCCATCGGCGTGCGGTCGGCCAGCATCAGGTCGCGCGACGGGTCGAGACGCGTGGCGACGGCCCACATCACGTCCGGCCACGAGCGGAGGTCGATGTCGTCGTCGACGACGATCACCAGCTTGGTCATCGAAAACTGCGGCAACAGCGACCAGAACCCCATCATCACCCGGCGCGCCTGGCCCGGATACTTCTTGGCGATCGAGATCACCGCGATGCGGTAGGAACAGGCCTCGGGCGGCAGCCAGACGTCGACGATCTCTGGAATCTGCTGGCGCAGCAGCGGCTTGAACACCTCGAGCATCGCTTCGCCGAGGACCGCGGGTTCGTCGGGCGCACGCCCCGTGAACGTCGTCAGGTAGTTTGCGCCATCGCGGAGCCTGATCCGGTTGAGGCGGAACACCGGGTAACGCTCAGGCGCGTTGTAGTAGCCGGTATGGTCGCCAAACGGCCCCTCAAGGGCGGTCTCGTCGGGCGAAACCGTGCCTTCGAGCACGATCTCCGCGCTGGCCGGCACGTGCAGGGGGATGCTCCGGCAGGGCGCCAGCCCCAGCCTGCGGCCGTTGATGAGCCCGGCAAGGGCAAGCTCGGTGACGCCCTCCGGCGCGGGCATGACCGCCGCAAGCAGCGTGGCGGGGTCGGCGCCGATGACCACGGCAACCGGCATGTCCGCGCCAATAGCCGCCCATTGGCGATGGTGCGCCGCCCCTCCCCGCATCGGCAGCCACCGCAGGATGGCGCGATCGCGGTCGATCACCTGCATCCGGTAGATGCCGAGATTGTAGCTGGCAGGGTCGTCGTCACCCGGCGGCCGCGTGACCACGACCGGCCAGGTGATGAGCGGGCCGGCGTCCTCCGGCCAGCATGTCTGGACCGGCAGTTGCGAGAAATCAGGTCCCACCTCGTGCCATGCCGCCCGTCCCGTGACCTTGGGCCGCGAGGAAAGCGCGCCGCGCGCGGCAGGCAGCAGCGACCGCGCCTCGCCGAGCGTGCGCGGCGGACGGGGAGACCTCATCCAGGCGAGCATCTCTCCCAGTCCCGCCAGTCCCGCGCGGTCGGTTCCCAGCCCGGCCGCGACGCGCTCGCAGGTGCCGAACAGGTTGGTGACGACCGGCATGGGCGACACGCTACCCTCACCCATGAGCGGCGCGCCGAGGCGCAGCACCGGCCCGCCCCGCGCAATGACCCGGCGGTGGATCTCGGTCAGTTCGAGATGCATCGAGACTGGCTTGTCGATCCGGAGAACCTCGTCCTGTCGGTCGAGGTGAGAGAGGAACGACCCGAGGTCGGGAAACGGGGGAAGGCTGCGCTGGTGCATTGCGGGCGGATCCGGTCCGCGGAACGGCGGATGGGGCCATATTTCAGGGAAACTTCATGCTCACTTTGACTCAGGACAAAGAAACCGCAGGTCGCGTGGCGTACGAGACAGGAGAGCGACGGCAAAAGCAGTCCGCCGCATTGCGCGTGAGGAGGACTATCCATGAGCATTCCGGCCCCCGAAAGTTGGGAAATCTGGCATTCCGCGGTACTCGCCTATCAGGACTGGAAGCGGCGCCGCGCTGCAGTGAACGAGATCAACGGCCTTGGCCGTCACGAGGCCAATAAGGTGCTCGGCGAGTGCGGCCTGTCGCGCGAGGATTTCGCCAACGCCATGCGCCACACCTTTGCGTCAACTGTGCTGCTCCCGGAAGCGATCGTGTCGGTCGGCGGTGATCCCGACGATTTCGCGGTCCGGCACGCCGAATGGAACCGTGACATGAGGCGCACCTGCATGATGTGCAGCCAGCGCCGCCACTGCAGCGACCAGCTCGCCGCAGGCAAGTTCGCCGACGGCTATCACGATTTCTGCCCTAACCGCGACAGCATGGGCGAACTGGCGAAGCTCTACGGCAACCAGACGCACGCCTGACCGGCAGCGGAAGGTTTCCTTCTACTGTTTGATTTCCGTCAAACACGCCCCGCAATCCGACGCCTATGACTCGGGTTCGAAGCATTGCAGCAGAGGGGTATCGGATGGTGGCGGACGTCGTGGAAGGAGAATTGCCGGCATTCGTGCGGCGGCTTTTCCCGAGCTTCACCGGGCTGCCGCTGGGGCCGCTGCTGACACTTTCGCTGCGCGGGCTCGCGCGGCGGCGGCCGCAACTGTTCGAGCGTCTGGGCAAGCACAGCAGGGCAAGCTACCGCATCGACCCGAGCGACCTCGCCTTCTCCTTCATCGTCACCCCGGACGGCAAAATGTCGCTTGTCCGGGTCGTCGGCAGCGACGATCCCGCCGCGGCAGACGTCGTGATCCGCGGGCCGATCTTCATGCTGCTCGGCCTGCTGGACGGCACGCTCGACGGCGATGCGCTGTTCTTCCACCGGGTCATATCGGTGAGCGGGCGAACCGAAGCCGTCGTCGCGCTGCGCAACGCCATCGAGGATGCGGAGCTGAAGCCCTCCGACCTGCTCGGCCTGAGCGGCGAGCTTGCCCGGCTTGCCGACACCGGCATCCTGGGAGGGGTGGCCGCCGCCCGGCGCCTGACCGACCAATCCGCCGCCAGGACGAGGGCCGAAGCATGAGCGGGGATCGCATGGAGCTCGTCTGTCCGGCAGGCACGCCTGCGACGCTGCGGGCGGCAGTTCTCGCCGGCGCGGATTCGATCTATTGCGGGTTCCGCAACGAGACGAATGCACGCAATTTCCCCGGCCTGAACTTCTCGACCGAAGAACTCGCCGAAGGCGTCCGCTTCGCCCACGACCATGGCAAGAAGGTGCTGGTCGCCATCAATACCTTCGCGCAGCCGGGCCGTGTCGACGTCTGGCGCAAGGCCGTGGACGACGCAACCGCATGCGGCGCCGACGCGATCATCGCGGCTGATCTCGCCGTGCTCGACCACGTCGCGAAGAACCACTCGCTTCGCCTCCACCTTTCCGTCCAGGCCGCCGCCGCGACGCCAGAGGGCATCGGCTTCTATGTGAAGACCTTCGGCGTCCGCCGGGTCGTCATACCTCGCGTGTTGTCGATCCAGGAGATAACTGCGCTCAACCGCCAGATCGACGTGGAAACGGAAGCCTTCGTCTTCGGCGGATTGTGCGTGATGGTCGAAGGTCGCTGCTACCTCTCCTCCTACGCGACCGGGAAATCACCCAACCTCAACGGGGTCTGCTCGCCTCCCGAAGCGGTGAGCTATGTCGACGACGCGCGGGGCAAGACCGCCCAGCTCGCGGGCTTTACCATCGACCGTTACGCGCCGGGCGAGCCCGCCGGCTACCCGACGCTCTGCAAGGGTCGGTTCAAGGCCGGCGACAAGGCCTCCTACCTTTTCGAGGACCCGGTCAGCCTGAATGCGGGAAGCCTGCTTGCGGGCTTCAAGGCCGCCGGCGTGACGGCGCTCAAGATCGAAGGCCGTCAGCGCGGCAAGGGCTATGTCACCGAAGTGGTGAGCGCCTTCCGCCGGGCCGTCGATGCCGTCGAGGCGGGCGGCGACGCGATCGAGATCGACCGCATCCTCGCTGGAATGTCGGAAGGCGGGCGGCAGACCGCCGGCGCATACCGGAAAACATGGAGATAAGCCGATGTGGCCGACCAAGCTGACCCTGGGCCCGGTGTTCTTTCATTGGCCGGCCGAGCGCCTCGCCGATTTCTACCGCCGCATCGCCGACGAGGCCCCGGTCGACCGCGTCCATGTCGGCGAGGTGGTGTGCGGCAAGCGCATGCCCTTTTCCGACCCGGTCTGGCCCGACGTGATCGAGCGCCTCGAGCGCGGCGGCAAGGAGGTGGTCCTCTCGACGCTCGCGGCGCCCGCGACGGTGCGGGAGCGAAAATCGCTGCAGGAACTGTGCGGCGACACCCGCCTTGTCGAGATCAACGATATCAGCGCCTTGCCGGCGCGAACTGGCCAGCCCTTCGTCGCCGGGCCCTTCGTTAACGTCTACAACGAGGGCACGGCGCGCTTCCTTATCGGCCAGGGCGCGCAGACCATCTGTCCGCCGGTCGAACTGTCGGCGAAGAACATCGGCGCCATCGCGCGCGACTGTCCCGAGGCGGAGTTCGAGATCTTCGCCTTCGGGCGCCTGCCGCTCGCCCTGTCTGGGCGCTGCTACCACGCGCGGCTTCATGGCCTGCACAAGGATTCGTGCCAGTTCACCTGCGAGAAGGATCTCGACGGGCTGGCGGTCGATACGGCAGACGATCAGGCATTCCTTGCCATCAACGGAGTGCAGACCCTGTCGAACCAGACGCAGGCCGCCTGCCCCACCCCGGATGAGCTCGCGGCACACAGCATTCGCAGGGTGAGGCTGTCGCCGCACAGCTGCGACATGGTCATGGTCGCGAAAATCTACCGGGACCTGCTGGATGGCAGGGAGGAGGCGGAAGGCTCGCGCTTCCTGCTCTCCTGCCTCGAGCTTCCGGGCACGATGGTCGACGGGTTCCTTCGAGGCAACCCGGGATGCCAACCGGCCGCCCTCAACTGAGGCGGCCGGCCGGCGAGGCGATCAGTGCCCTTCACCGCCGCAACTACCGCAGCAAGTGACCTCCTTGCGACCGATCTCGATACGCCAGACCTCGGGACCCTGTTCGAGGTAGTCCCATGTGAGCTTGCCGGGGAACGACGTCTCCAGCTGGTAGTGCAGCGGGCGCGGGTCGTGGTCGCTGACGACGACGAAGGCGTCGCCCGGGGCCAGCGCCTCGACGGTCGCGAATATCCTTGGATGACGTTCCGTTCGCGCGATCGTCCGCACGTCGATGACGGGGTTCGTAGCCGTTTCCGCTGTTGCCATGTCCTTGTTGTCCTTTGGCCGTGAAAAGGGAGATGCCGGGAGAAGCGGCCGCTGTCTTCCCGCGCGCGACGGACCCTAGGGCCACGGCCGTCCAGCGATGTTGTCGAAGCGCAAACAAATCGGGGAAACGAACTCAGCTTGGCATTTCGCAAAGAGCTTCGCCCGCCACGGCACTAGAACCGGCGCAAGCCATTGCGACAGAACTGGAAATGCCATGCCGTCCACCATCCTGGAAAAATATGGCGAGGCTCGCCTGCCCCGCTACACCAGCTATCCGACCGCCCCGCGCTTCTCGCCCACGATCGGCGCCGGCGCCTATGGCGACTGGCTTGAGCGGTTGCCCGCCGACGAGGCGGTTTCGCTCTACCTCCACATCCCGTTTTGCCGGTCGATGTGCTGGTACTGCGGCTGCCATACAACGATCACCCAGCAGGACCGGCCGATCCTTGATTATCTCACCGTGCTGCGCGACGAGATCCGCATGGTCGCCGAGCGCATCCCGCACCGCCAGCCCGTGGGCGAGGTGCATTTCGGCGGCGGAACGCCGACCATCATCTCGCCAGCGGAATTCCTGGCGCTGACGGGCCTGCTGCGCGAGCACTTCGCGTTCTCAGATACGACAGGGATCGCGGTCGAGATCGACCCGCGCGGGCTGACCGCCGAGATGGCCCAGGCACTGGGGGCAGCCGGCGTCAGCCGCGCAAGCCTCGGCGTGCAGAGCTTCGATCCAGTGGTGCAGAAGGCGATCAACCGCATCCAGACCGAGAAGCAGACGGCCGAGGCCACCGACCGCCTGCGCGGCGCCGGAGTGGGCGGCATCAATTTCGACCTGATCTACGGCCTTCCGCATCAGACCGTGCAGTCCTGCATCGACACCGCCAACGCGGCAATCGCCATGCTGCCGGACCGCTTCGCGGTCTTCGGCTATGCGCACATCCCGTCCTTCAAGAAGCACCAGCGGCTGATCGACGAAAAGGCGCTGCCCGACGGCGCGGAGCGCAACGAGCAGGCGGAGGCGATTGCCGAGACGCTGGTCGCCGCCGGCTACAGGCAGATCGGCCTCGATCATTTCGCGCTGCCCGGAGACGACCTCGTGAAAATGCAGGAGGCCGGCAGGCTGAGGCGCAACTTCCAGGGCTACACCACCGACAATTGCGAGACGCTGATCGGCTTCGGAGCATCGGCCATCGGCCGGATGAAGGGCGGCTACGTGCAGAACGAGGTGGCGCCCGGCCTTTACGCCCAGCATGTCGCTTCGGGTCAGCTCGCGACGGCCAAGGGCTACCGCCTCACCCACGAAGACAAGGTGCGTGCCGAGATCATCGAGCGCCTGATGTGCGATTTCAGCGCCGACGTCGCCGCGATCTGCAAAAAACACGGTTTCGACCCGTCGCTTCTCCTCGACGGCAAGCACAAGCTGGCCGAGCTCGAGGAAGACGGCGTGCTCGATATCACGGACGGCGTGGTCCGCGTCGGCCAGGAGCACCGTTTCGTCATCAGGGCGGTGGCGGCCGCCTTCGACGCCTACATCGACGAGTCGACCCGCACGCACAGCAAGGCGGCCTAGGCAATTCCGGGAAAACTGCGAAGCGGTTTTCCGTTCGAAACAGCAAAGCCCCGCAACGAAAAAGGCCCGGTGCCGAAGCACCGGGCCTTTCCGTATCGCAGCCTTGTTCCCCTAACCTGCAAGGCTGCGATAGATGGCGGGAAGTGCGGCCGGCAGCTTCGCGATGTTGCTGACGACCGCATAGCCGTTCTGGCCGAATAGCGCCGGGATGTAGGAGCGTGCCTCCCGGTCGACGGTGACGCCGAACACGCCCAGGCCGCTGCGCCTCGCCTCGATGACCGCCCGGCGGGTGTCCTCGATCGCGAAGCGGCCTTCATAGTGGTCGATGTCGTTGGGCTTGCCGTCGGTCAGCACCAGCAGCAGCTTCTTGCGGTTGGGCTGCTTGGCGAGTTCTGCCGTGGCATGCCTGACGGCGGTGCCGATGCGCGTGTAGTAGCCCGGCTTGAGGGCCGCGATGCGCGCCTCGACCGTGGCGCTCATCGGCTCGTCGAAGGCCTTCACTGCCTCGATGCGCACCCAGTCGCGGCGGCGCGACGTGAAGGTCAGGATCGAGTGGTTGTCGCCGCAGGCGGCGAGCCCGTTCGCCAGGATAAGCAGCGCCTCCTTCTCGACGTCGAGCACCCGGCGGTTGTCGAACCAGGCGTCGGTCGACAGCGACACGTCGACGAGGATGGTGACGGCGAGGTCGTGGACCTGCGGCCGGCTCATCAGGTGGATGCGGTCGCTGCCCTGCCCACCAGCCGCGAGGTCAGTGCGGGCGCGCACGACTGCGTCGAGGTCGAGATCGGGACCGTCGAGCTGGGCCCGCAGCACCTCGTGGCGCGGACGCAGCACCTCGAACTGGCGGCGCACGCGCCGGATCAGGCGCCTGGTCTCGAGGTCCGGTTCGCCGACGTCCCCGAGTGCCGAGGCAGGCGCCGCCATCACCCGGCAGTGGTCGGGCAGGTAGGTTCCAGAGCGAAAATCCCATTCGGGATAGGTGCGTTCGGCGGTGAGCGGGGTGCGGTCCAGTGCCTCCGGCGGCAGGTCGAGGTCGAAGCGGAATCGCGACGCCGGCCGGCCCTTGCGCTCGCCCAGCGTCATGTCGTCGAGGTCCTCGGCCGCCTTGGCGTCGTCGTCGGTGTCGTCGGAGGGACGGTCGACATTGACCATCTCCGCCATCGCCAGGATCTTCTCGAAGCGGTTGAGAATGAAGGGACTGCGCTCCTCCTTGCGCGCCTCCTGGTTCTCACGGACGGCAACCTGGCGATCGGTTTCGACGTCAGCGACATCGCGGCCTCCGGTGACGGGCTCGTCTTCGCCGCGCCGGGGCGCCGTTTCCGGGCGCAGCAGGGCATCCGGCCACAGCGGCACCGGAAGCATCGGCAGGTAGCCCGCCGGAGCCCGGTGCGGAAAGATAACCGGCAGTGCGTCATCGGCTACCTGCGCGCCTTTCCTGAGCAGGCTCCCAATGCGTCCCTCGACCTGCGCCTCGACCGAAGGAAGCGGCCCTCGCCGGCGCACGGCCAGCGTTTCCGCCGCGAGCCGACTGTAGCGGCGTTCGAGCCCAGGGAAGCTCGCGAGCACCCGGGCCACCGTCTCTTCGGCGCGCCTGAGCGCGGCGAGATCCCGCTGCAGCGGATCGCCCTCCCCTATCGGCTCCAGCGGCATGACGGCCATGTAGGCCGCGAGCCAGACATACATGTCGCGGTTGAGGATCTTGTCGGGAAACAGGTCTATCGACCCGGGCAGCATGAGCGACGAGCCGTCGCGCGCGGGCTGGGAGAGCTTTTCCTCGCCCAGCCCCATTCGCTGCCGCCATCCGAGTCTGTGGCCCGAGGTCTTGCCGCGCACGGTGGCGATCTGAACCGCCCCCTCGCCGCCGAAGCCGCGGAAACAGACCGCGAGCACCGGCTGGACGTCGGCGAGACGCACCGCATGCTCGGGGTGGCGGGGCCATGTCTGCACATGGCCGATGAGACGGTGCCAGGCGCGCCCGACGGTCTCCTCGAGTTCGAGGAAGTCCAGCATGGCTGCCCCCTAGCGGATGAGGGAATCGGCGAGTTCGACGAGGCCCGTCTTGACGTCAAGCTCGTCGGTCAGCGGCTCGATCAGCGCGGCGAGCACGGCTTCGCGCACTGGCACGCCGGCGTCGATCAGGCTGGCACAGTAGACGAGCAGCCGGGTGGACGCGCCTTCCTCCAAGTCGTGGCCCTTGAGGGCGCGGATGCGCCGCGCCAGTTCCACCAGTGGTGCGACCTGGGCCTCGGCGAGACCGCTTTCGGCGGAGACGACGGCGATCTCCTCGGCCTTGGGCAGGAAATCGAACTCGATGGCGATAAAGCGCTGGCGCGTGCTCGGCTTGAGGCTCTTCAAGAGGTTCTGGTAGCCGGGGTTGTAGGACACCACCAACATGAAGCTCGCCGGCGCGATCAGTTGCTCGCCGGTGCGCTCGAGCGGCAGGATGCGGCGGTCGTCGGTGAGCGGATGGAGCACCACGGCAACGTCCTTGCGGGCCTCGACCACTTCGTCGAGGTAGCAGATGCCGCCTTCGCGCACCGCGCGCGTGAGCGGCCCGTCGACCCAGACCGTGTCGCCGCCCATCAACAGGTAGCGCCCAGTGAGATCCGCCGCGGCGAGGTCGTCGTGGCAGGAGACGGTCGACAGCGGCAGGCCGAGCTTCGCCGCCATGTGGCTGACGAAGCGGGTCTTGCCGCAGCCGGTCGGCCCCTTGAGAAGCAGCGGCAGACGGCGCGCCCAGGCGCGCTCGAACAGGCTGCATTCGTTGCCCGAGGGGCTGTAGTAGGCGGGGCTGTCGGGGATGGGGCGGACGTTCGGGAGGGCGATGGTCATTGGGGAACTCCGTAGAGGGCAGGCAATGCGGGGGACATGGCCCCGGACGGTTCCGGGGCCATGTGGCTTGGCTTCATTCGGCTGGCTGGACGGCGCGGCTCAGCTTCTCGCTGCGCTCGCGTCCCGGCACCAGCACGGCCCACGCGAACATCAGCGCGGAGACGACCACGACGACGCCGGAGCCGAGGCGGACCCAGTAGAACAGGGCAAGCTGGTCCTGCACGTCCATGAAGCTCTCGCCCAGCACGCGCTGCAGGTGCACCTGGACGACGCCGGCGAAGGTGAGCGCGAAGGTCATCACCGACATGGCCGTGACCATCGCCCAGAAGCTGACGATGTTGAGCCACTGGTTATACGGCGCGCGTCCGCGGATCTCGGGGATGGCATAGGCCATCACCGCGAGGTTGAGCATCACATAGGCGCCGAAGAAGGCGAGGTGTCCGTGGGCGGCCGTCACCTGCGTGCCGTGGGTGTAGTAGTTCACCGAGGACAGCGTGTGCAGGAAGCCCCAGACGCCGGCGCCGAAGAACGCCATGACGGAGCAGCCGATGGACCACAGCAGCGCGGCCTTGTTGGGATGGTTGCGGCCGGCCTTCCAAGTCATGTGGAAGGTGAAGACCACCATGGCGAAGAAGGGAGCGACCTCCGGCGTGGAGAACAGCGAGCCGATCCACTGCCAGTAGCCCGGGGCGCCGATCCAATAGTAGTGGTGGCCGGTGCCGAGGATGCCCGAGAAGAGCGCGAGGCCGACGATGATGTAGAGCCACTTCTCGACCACTTCGCGGTCGACGCCGTTGAGCTTGATCATCAGGAAGGCGAGCACCGACGCCATGACCAGCTCCCACACGCCTTCCACCCAGAGATGGATGACGTACCACCAGTACAGCTTGTCCAGCGCGAGGTTGGACGGGTTGTAGAAGGAGAACAGGAAGAAGATCGCCAGCATCCACAGACCGAACAGCAGGACGTTGGTGATCGTCGTCTTGCGGCCCTTGAGCGACGTCATGGTGATGTTGAAGAGGAACATCAGCACCACGACCACGATGCCCACCTTGATGATGAAGGGCTGTTCGAGGAACTCGCGGCCCTCGTGGATGCGGAACATGTAACCGACCACGGCGATGCCGGCCGCGACGAAGAACATCCAGAACTGGGCGATCGCAAGCTTCGGGCTGAACAGCTCGGTCTCGGCCTCCTCGGGCAGCAGGTAGTAGGTCGCGCCCATGAAGCCCATCAACAGCCAGACGATCAGCGCATTGGTGTGGATCATCCGGATGATGTTGAACGGCAGCAGCTCCGAGAGCGTGTTGGGCAGGACGTAGACCATGCCGGCGACCACGCCGAAGGCGACCTGAGCCAGGAACAGCACGAGGGCGCCGTAGAAGTAGGTCATCGCGACCTTTTGAGTTTGGTATTTCATGTCAGTCTCCTTGGCGCCGCGCCTCAGCCCGCCTCGTTCGGCGGCCACTTCTGGGTGTCGATGCGGCTGGTCCATTCGAGGAAATCGGCGAGGTCGTTCAGTTCCTGTTCGGTCAGGTTGAACTGCGGCATCTGGCGGCGGCCCTCGATGCCGGAGGGCTGTGCCGCCATCCAGGCCTTGAGCGTCTCGCGCGCGCCTTCGGGGTCGCTTTCGCCGCCATAGCGCTTCCAGACATTGCCGAGCTCGGGCGCGAAATAGGCACCCTCGCCCAAGATCGTGTGGCAGTTGACGCAGGAGTTCTTCTCCCAGACGTGCTTGCCGCGCGCCACGGAATCCGTCAGCGTCTTCTCGTCCGTCGATGTGGTGCGAATGTAAAAGTGGCTGTGGGCGGTGAGGCCCACGAAAATTGCGAAGAAGAAGATCGAACCGCCGTAAAAGACGTTTCGAGCCCCCGTTTTTGTGAGGCGTTCTGCCATCACGCGATCCTTTCCAGTCAGATTTCCGCAGCCGCGGAAATGCCCGATCGATTCATCCGGCAGGCTGGCCGCCGGTCCCCGGAAGTCGTGCCGGTCCGGAACCTTCTAGGAGTTTGGGGAAGGCGTTCTTTGCGTTTTGGCAAACAAAGCGGCTCAGCCGCCGAGGGCCGTTGCCAGCACGGCCTTGGCCGCCGCCGAAACGGCGAGCAGCGCACACCAGCCGACCAGCGCGCGCCGCATAGCCGCCTGCTCCCGCAGCCCCATGAAATCGAGGACGACGAGGCGGGCCTTGAACAAGGCGAAGGAGAGCACCAGCGCCAGTCCTGCGGTACCGCCTGCGTAGCGGACCGCAGCGACGCTCGCGCCGGTCAGCGCAACCAGCGCTAGCCAGGTGAGCAGGAGCTGCCGGTTCGAGCCGTGGGTCATGCCGGTCACGCCAGGTAGACGAGCGGGAACATGACGATCCAGATCAGATCGAACACGTGCCAGAGCGTTGTGATGAGAACGACGTTCGACCGCTCCATCCGCCAGCTGGCCAGAAGGAGCACAAGTGCGCCGAAGAGCACGTGCAGCAGGTGGAACCCGGTGAGCAGGAAATAGAGTTCGAAGAACACGCCGTAGGCGTCCTCGCCGGCGTGGCCGATCTCGCCGCCATATTCGAACAGCTTGATTGCGACGAACAGCAGTCCGAACAGGGCCGCGAGCACGAGCGCGAGGCGCGCCTCTCCGCGCTTTGCGTCCGGCCGCACCGCGCGCGCCGCCTGCCATCCGCTGGTGAGAAGCACCGCCGTGTTCAGCGCCGCGAGGGGCGCGTCGATATGCTGTCGTGCGGCCGCGAACTGGTCCGCCTGGACCAGACCGGCGACCATGAACGCGACGAGCAGGATGCCGAATGCGGCAAGCTCGCTCCACACCAGTATCCAGAGCAGAAAATCACCGGCGTCGGGGGTTTCCACCTCCTGCGCCGCGGCAGTCGTCATGTCCATGCCCGCTTCTTAGGCACGGCCTCGCCGGGGTTCTTTGCGTTTGCGCAAGGTCGCGCCAACCAAAATCTGCAGGATCGCGGCGTGACAACAACCAGCCCACGGAGCTCGCGATGACCAGCGCCCAATTCGGACTTTCCGCCGCTACGCCGATCATCGTCGGCTTTGCGATTCTCCTCTACCGGATGGGCGTGCTCCAGCGCACCGGAGCGGCTGCGGCCGTGCTCGTCTCCGTCGCCATCGCGACAGTGCTTTTCCTCAACCAGTAGATTCCGCCTGCCGCCGCCATGACGATTCAAAGCCCCGCGGACGGCCTCGCCGAGCTCGACCGGCTCTACCGCTCCACCCTCCGAATCTGCGACGACCTCGAGGCGGTGGCCGATTCTCTCCCCAATCCGGATCGAAGGCGCTGCCGAAAGCTCGCGGCTGAGCTGAGGCCGGCGATCGAGACCGCGAACGCGCTCGAGGAAGCCATCCTTTTCCCCGCCATTCTCGGACGGCTGCCTGCGGAAGCCCATGCGATCGAAAGGCTGGCACGCGAACACCTCCACGACAGGGCCGCTGCGGACGAGATCGCGAACATGCTTCTCATGTTGTCGCGAGGTGGCGGCGCGCGCTCGTGGGACGCCTTAGGCTACATGCTGCGCGCCTATTTCGTCAGTGTCCGGCGTCACGTCGCCTGCGAGCAGAGCCTCGTCGCCGCGCTGCGCACCGTCCCTGCCCGGCACTAGAGAAATTCCAGGAAAAGTGCGCATCGGTCTTCCGACCGGAATTGCGTAAAAACAAAGAGATAGAGCGCTTCCGCGATTCGAAGAAATGCAGAACCGCTCTGAGCCGGCAACCCCATCTGCACCCCTACACCGCTTCCGCCAGGCGCTCCGCGTCCCGGCGGCGCTCGCCTTTGCGCAGGGCCGTCGCAATAGGAAGCCAAAATGTCGCAATGCAGCAATTGTTTGCGCTGCATCAAAAGTCGGCTTGTCGGACAGCGCCTATTCTTCTGAACATAACAAAAGGCAACATCACACGAAGGAGAATTCAGATGTTGACGCGTCGCGAAGCACTTTTGGGCACTGCAACCGGTGCGGCCGCAGCAGCGTTCCTGGCGTCGATGACTGCCACCCCCGCGCTCGCGGAGGCGACGGCCGCCGACATCGCCAGCCTGCCCCGGGTCAAGGTCGATCTCGTCCCGCCGCCTTTCGCCCATGCCCACGACCAGGTCGCAAAGGGCGGGCCCAAGGTCGTCGAATTCCACATGACCATCAAGGAACAGCCGATGGTGATCGACGGCGACGGCACCGAGCTGCGCGCCATGACCTATGAAGGCACGATGCCCGGACCGTTGATGATCGTCCACGAGGGCGACTACGTCGAACTGACGCTGGTCAACCCCGAGACCAACGAGATGCCGCACAACATCGACTTCCACGCCGCGACCGGCGCCCTGGGCGGCGGCGGGCATGATCCCCTGGCATGTCGTGTCGGGCATGAACGGCGCCGTCATGGTGCTGCCACGCGACGGCCTGAAGGACGAGGCGGGCAAGGCGCTGAAGTACGACCGCATCTTCTACATCGGCGAGCATGACCTCTATGTTCCGCGCGACGAGAACGGCAAGTTCAAGAAGTTCGCATCGCTCGGCGAGAGCTACGACGAGACGCTGCAGGTGATGCGCGGCCTGATCCCGAGCCACGTCGTCTTCAACGGCAAGGTCGGTTCGCTGACGGGCGACAACGCGCTCAAGGCGAAGGTTGGCGAAACTGTGCTGATCATCCACGCCCAGGCCAACCGGGACACGCGTCCGCACCTGATCGGCGGCCACGGCGACCATGTCTGGGAAGAAGGCAAGTTCGTCAACGCGCCGGCCAAGGACCTGGAGACCTGGTTCATCCGCGGCGGATCGGCCGGAGCTGCGCTCTACACCTTCCTGCAGCCGGGCCTGTACGCCTACGTCAACCACAACCTCATCGAGGCCGCTGAACTCGGCGCAACCGCGCACGTCACGGTCGAGGGCGAGTGGAATGACGACCTGATGAAGCAGGTTCAGGCCCCCGGCCCGATCCCGACCAACTGAGGGCGGACCTAGACGCTGCTTCCATCGGGCCCGCCGGTATCCACCGGCGGGCCTTTTCTTTCATGAAGGACCATCTCGATGAAGATCGGCACTCTCCTGACCGCGGCAGTCGCCGTCCCGGCAGTTGCGCTCGCGGTCTACTCTTTTGCTCCCCAGCCTGATCTGGCGGACGCCGTGCGTCTGCCCCCTCCCGCCACCGTCACCGTAAACCCAGGCAACCTGGCCTACCGGCTGCCGGGAGAATTCCTCAAGGCCCAGCGCCCCGTCGACGGGCCGGCCGAAGACGTCCGCTTCCGCCGTCCCTTCGAGATCATGACCTACCAGGTCAGCGCCAGCGACTATGCGCTGTGCGTCGCCGACGGCGCCTGTGCGCCGTCCGAGGGCCCTGATGAGACGACAGGGAACCTGCCCGCCACGGGAGTGAGCTTCCGCGACGCCCTTGCCTATGCCGAGTGGCTGTCGGCTCGCACGGGCGAAGCCTGGCGGCTGCCCACCGACGAAGAATGGGCATTCGCGGCCGCCGAGCGCTATGCCGACGACAAGCTCGGCATCGAGGACGATGCCAACCCGGCGACCCGCTGGCTGGCGCGCTACCGCAGCGAGGCCGAGGCCGCCAGCGGCCGCGATCCCCAACCCAAGCCGCACGGCCACTTCGGCGCCAACTCGAACGGCATCTACGACCTGTCGGGCAACGTCTGGGAATGGACCACGACCTGCTATCGCCGCGCCACCCTCGATGAGGCCGGCCGCATCGACGGCAGCATCGACAATTGCGGTGTCCGCGTCGTTGGCGGCAAGCACCGCGGCTACATGTCGTTCTTCATCCGCGACGGCAAGAGCGGCGGTTGCGCGGGTGGCCTGCCCCCCGACAATCTGGGGATCCGGCTGGTGAAGGAGCGTCCCTCGCTGCTGGTGGCCTTCAGGACCTTCTGGCGCAAGGCCACGGGCTGACGGTCACGAAACTACATAGGCAAAGAAAAAGGCCCAGGTTCCAATCCGAACCTGGGCCTTGGCTTATGCAGCGCCGGACGGCTGGTCTTAGGAAGGCGCCGGGTTGGGTTGGCGCTGGCGCAGCCGCGGACGGACCAACGCACCGCCGTAGAGAAGGGCGTAGCCGAGGAACGCCAGCGTCCAGGTAGCCGCCGAAGCATGCAACAGCGCCGGCACGCCGGGCAGGAAGGCTGCGGCGATGCGCAGGGCCGAGGAGATGATGATCGCCGCGAACACCATGCAGGTCCCGGATCCGGCCTTGAGCTCGCGTCCCGTGTGCCCGAGTGTCGCCCGCGCCATCACCGCGAGCGTCATCGATCCGATGGCGCCCACGCCGAGGGCGTGAAGTCCGGCGGCTGGCACGACCACATCCGGCACGAAGGCTGCGGCCCCGGCCAGGGCGAAGCCCAACGGCACGAACAGGTAGGCGGCGTGCAGGACGATCACCAGCGGGTCGCGCAGGGTGCGGTCGCCCGCCCAGCGGGTCAGCCGCGCCGTGTTGAGGAGCGCTGCCACTAGCAGTGCGGCTCCCGTTTCAGGCCGCTCCGGCAGGAATGCCCACGCGGTCAGCGCGAGGCCGGAAACCGCGATGGTGATCCCGTCGAAGCGGTTGAACGGCACCGGCAGCCGGCCCGGATTCGCGCGCGCCAGCCAGTTGCGCGTGAAGCTCGGGATGATGCGTCCGCCGATGATCATGATCAGCACAACAGTCGCGCCGATGCCGAGCCGGCGCCCGATGTCGGCTGCCCCAGCAATGTTGGCCTCGAGGTGGAACACGACGTTGGCGGCGAACAGCACCATCACCGGCGCCAGCACCTTGAGGTTGCGCCAGTTGCGTCCGGCGATGATCTCGACCGCCGCGGCGACGGCGACCGCCAGGAGGAAAGCGCTATCGATCACGGCAGCCACGACCCAGCCGATGTCGGCCGAGAAGAACACTGCGAAACGCCCGGCCAGCCAGATCGCGACCAGCGCGAACAGCGGCAGGCCCTGCACCGGCAGGCGGCCGGTCCAGTTGGGAATGGCGGTGAGCAGGAAACCCGTCACGATCGCCGCCACGTAGCCGAAGAGCATCTCGTGGATGTGCCAGTCGACGGGGGCGAATGCGCTCGCCGTTTCGAGCCGCCCGTAGAGCAGCGGCAGCCAGAACAGGATGGAAATGCCGGCATAGATCGAGCCGAGCAGGAAGAAGGGCCGGAAACCGTAGGAAAGCACCGCTGGATAATTTCCCGGCTTGGTACGTGGGATAGCCATGACGCCCCTTTCAAAAAAAATGCCGGGTGGACGTTGTTCCACCCGGCAAGCTTGCGAGAAAGCCGTTGCGGCAGTCCGCCAGGCTTAGTTGCCCGCGGGGACCTGTGCCAGCAACGCCTCGAATGCCTTCTTGGCCTTGCCGGGGTGCTTGATGGTCTTGGCCTGCTCGAGATTGGCCGGATTGCCGACCACGATCAGCGCGACCATGCCCATGCCGTAGTGCGGCGCGCACTTGACGCCGTAGACGCCTTCCTTGTCGACGGTGAAGGAGACCGCCTCGCTCATCTTGCCCTTGAACGGCGTGGCGCCCTCGGGGATCATGTCCTTGATGCTCTGGGCGTCATGCGACTTGTCGGTGGGAACGAACGTGATGGTATCGCCGGGCTGGGCGACGACGTAATCGGGCTGGAACACCATCGCGCCCTTCTCGCCCTTGTTCAGCATCTCGATCTTGATCTCGGCCGCTTGGACGGTGCCGGCCAGCAGCACGGCTGCGAATGCGGCTGCAGTAGCGATTGCGTATTTCATGATCTTCTCATTTCCTTTTCAGTACGGCCTCCGCCGTTAGGGCCTTGCGTAAGATAGTTTTGCCGGAGACACTTTGATCCAGCGCAAATCGCCGCAAGGTGATCTGTGGTTTCGGGGATCGTGATCGGGCAACCAAAGGAGCATCCCTCATGAGCCGTCTCGACCGCTCGCTGATCGCCGGCCTGCCCATGTTCAAGGGTCTGGCGCCGGCCGACCTCGACCGCATACTGCTGCAGGCGCGCTCGCTCCGCATCGCGAAGGACCAGACGGTGTTCGAGCAGGAGGGCGAGGCGCAGTCCTTCTTCCTGTTGCTCGACGGTCACGTGCGCGTGGTCAAGACCACGCCCGACGGACAACAGGTGATCGTGCGCTACATCAGCCCCGGAGAACTGATGGGCATCGCCCATGCGCTGGGGCGCACCACCTATCCGGCAAGCGCCATCGCCGCGGTCGACTGCGTCGTGCTCGCCTGGCCGGACCATATCTGGCCCGAGCTTGCCGAGTCGTTTCCAAGCTTCGGCACGGGCACCTACAAGACCGTCGGCACCCGCCTGCAGGAAACCCAGTCGCGCGTGGTCGAACTGGCCACCGAACAGGTGGAACAGCGCGTCGCGCATGCGCTCCTCAGGCTCGTCAAGCAGACGGGCAGGAAGACCGACGAGGGCATCCTCATCGACTTCCCCATCTCGCGGCAGGACATCGCCGAGATGACGGGGACGACGCTTCACACGGTCAGCCGGCTGCTGACCGCCTGGGAAGAGAAGGGCCTGGTCAAGAGCGGCCGCCAGAAAGTTACGGTCGTCGAACCGCACCGCCTGTTCGCGCTGGCCGAGGGCCGCGCGGACAAGAGCTGAGGGCACAAGTTCAAGGTGCTAAAGCGTCCTTTGCGCGTCCTGAAGGACGCGCGGCGCTATCAGCCTCATTTCATCGCCGTCATCAGGTCGCGCAGCAGCACGTCCTCGTCGAGGCTGTGCTCCTTTGCCGCATCCGATACGGTGTGGAAGGACGCAATGGGGCATCCCACGCATATGAGGCCGTGCCCCAGAATGACCCTGATCGTTCCCGGCCATGTGCGCATGATCGCGTCCATGGTCATGTCGTCGTTGTATCTCGGCTTCATGTTGCCTGTCCGCTTGTGAGGCCCCAAGCATGCAACGAAGGCCGCGCGCCTTCCTTGCGCGCGGACAAATACAAGCGAGATCCACGGGATCGCCGTCAGTCGAGAGGGACGGCACTCATCGACATGCCGGCGTGCGCCGCCTTGATGTAGTGATCCAGCTCGTCGACCGCCGACGACTGCGGAAGACGTTCGCCCTGCATCTCCGGCGGAACCTGCCAGCCGGGAGCGACACCCTCCATGTTCGGCAGCTCGTGCGCGATGCCCTTGTGGCAATCGATGCAGGTGGCCTGGCCCGACAACAGGTAGCGCGTGTGGATGGTGGCCGCCCGCTCGGTCTGTCGCGTCAGGTCCATCGCCACCGACGAGTGGCAGTTGCGGCACTCCAGGCTGTCGTTGGCCTTGAGCCGCGCCCACTCGTGCTGGGCGAGTTCCAGCCGCTTGTCGAGGAACTTGCGCCGGGTGTTGATCGTGCCGAAGATCTTGCCCCACACCTCCTTGGAGGCCTGCATCTTGCGGGCGATCTTGTCGGTCCACTCGTGCGGCACGTGGCAATCCGGACACGAGGCGCGCACGCCTGAACGGTTGGCGAAGTGGATCGTGCGGGTCAGCTCCTGATAGACGTTGTCCTTCATCTCGTGACAGGAAGTGCAGAACGCCTCGGTATTGGTCACCTCCAGGGCGGTGTTGAACGCGCCCCAGAACATCACCCCGCCGATGAACCCGCCCAGCGTGAGGAAGCCGAGGCTGAGCGTTCCGGCAGGCGTACTTACCAGGCGCCAGGCCCAAAGCAGCCAGTTCTTCAGTGTCTGCATGGACCTACTCGCTTCCCGCGGGCTTGGCGCCGAGCTCGATCATGTCCTTGAAACGGTTCTCGACCAGCGGGCGCACATCCGCCTGCGGCACGTGGCATTCGGTGCAGAAGTAGCGGCGCGGCGAGACGTCGGCGAGCATCTGGCCGTCGCGCGTCATGAAATGGGTGACGCTGATCATCGGCGCGCCGGAGCCTTGGGTGAACTCGCGCTTGTGGCAGGACAGGCAGCGGTTGGTGTTGACCGAGAGCTGGTAGCCCTCGATCGAATGCGGGATGACCGGCGGCTGCTCCGGATAGGCCCGCATCTGCCGCACGTCGTCGGTCACCCATTTCGGTACCGACGGCGCCGGAATGGACTCCATCGGCGACGGCGGGCCTGTCAGCTCCGCGGACGAGTTGGAGGCCATCTGGGCCAGGGCGGCTGTGCCCGCGCAGAACAGCGTGACGAACACCAGCGCGGGAACGGTACCTCGCGTCATGCGACGGGAACGATCTTGACTGCGCATTTCTTGAAATCCGTCTGCTTGGAGATGGGATCGGTGGCGTCGAGCGTGACCTTGTTGATGAGCTGGCTGGCGTCGAACCACGGCACGAAGATCACCCCGTTCGGCATACGGTTGCGACCGCGCGTCTCGATGCGGGAACGGATTTCGCCGCGCCGCGAGACCACACGCACCTCGGCGCCCTGGTTGATGCCGCGCTTGCGCGCGTCGTCGGCATTCATGAAGCAGCGTGCCCCGGGGAAGGCGCGATAGAGCTCCGGCACGCGCAGCGTCATCGAGCCGGAATGCCAGTGTTCGAGCACGCGGCCGGTGACCAGCCACATGTCGAATTCGTCGTCGGGCGATTCCGCCGGCGGCTCG
Organism: Mesorhizobium sp. SCN 65-20; assembly: GCA_001724355.1. Taxonomy (GTDB): domain Bacteria; phylum Pseudomonadota; class Alphaproteobacteria; order Rhizobiales; family Rhizobiaceae; genus Aminobacter. The sequence goes on from MEEF01000136.1 coordinate 56,041, forward strand.
TAGGGCACGGCCAGGATCACGGCCCTGCCGTCGGGCCGGCCATAGAACTTCACCTTCTCGCCGGGCTTCACATAGGGGTCGAGACCCTCGCGGTAGCGCCAGAGCGTCTCCTTGCCGTCGACCACCGGCCAGCGCAGGCCGCGCACCTCGTGATAGGTGTCGTACGGCGCCAGGTCGTGTCCATGGCCACGGCCGAATGTGGCATATTCCTCGAACAGCCCCTTCTGGAGATAGAAGCCGAATTCCTTGGCTTCGTTGTTGTCGTAGTCGGGATCGATCTCACTGCGCGGGAACTTGTCGACATTGCCGTTGCGGAACAGCACGTCGAACAGCGTCTTGCCGCGATAGGCCGGATTGGCGTCGAGGATCTCCTTCGGCCATACCTCGTCGGTGGTGAAGTATTTCGAGAACTCCGCGAGCTGCCAGACGTCCGAGCGCGCGTCGCCGGGGGCCTGAACGAGCTGGTGCCAGACGTGGGTGCGCCGCTCGGCATTGCCGTAGGCACCCTCCTTCTCCACCCACATCGCCGCCGGCAGGATGATGTCGGCCGACAGGGCGGTGACGGTGGGATAGGCATCGGAGACGACGATGAAATTGTCCGGGTTGCGATAGCCTGGATAGGTCTCGTTGCTGCTGTTGGGCGCGGCCTGCACGTTGTTGTTGACCTGCACCCAGTAGAAATTGAGCTTTCCGTCCTTGAGCATGCGGTCCTGCTGGACGGCATGGAAGCCCGGCTTGTCGGGCAGAAGCCCCGACGGCAGCTTCCACACCTCCTCGACATGCTTGCGGTGCTCGGGATTGGTCACGACCATGTCAGCCGGCAGGCGGTGGGCGAAGGTGCCGACCTCGCGGGCCGTGCCGCAGGCGGAAGGCTGGCCGGTCAGCGAGAACGGGCTGTTGCCCGGCTCCGATATCTTCCCGGTCAGGAGGTGGAGGTTGTAGACCATCTGGTTGGCCCAGACGCCGCGGACATGCTGGTTGAACCCCATCGTCCAGAGCGACATCACCTTGCGCGACGGGTCGGCATAGAGCTCGGCAAGTTCTTCCAGGAAGCCCTTTTCGACCCCGCTCAGTTCGGCGACCTTTTCGAGCGTGTATTCCGAAACCAGCTGCTTGAACGCCTCGAAGTCGATCGGATCCATTTTGGCGGCGTTGGCCGCTCCCTTGGCCGAGGTCTCGCGCGGGTCCTCAGGCCGCAAGCCGTAGCCGATGTCGGTCTCGCCGCGCATGAACACGGTGTGGTTCTTGACGAAGTCCTCGTTCACCCGGCCGGTGGTGATGATGTGGTTGGCGATGTAGTTCATGATGGCGAGGTCGGTGCCCGGCTTGAACACCACGGGGATGTCGGCCAGGTCCATGCTGCGGTGGGTGAAGGTGGACAGCACCGCGACCTTGACGTTCTCGTGCCCGAGCCTGCGGTCCGCCAGCCGCGTCCACAGGATCGGATGCATCTCGGCCATGTTCGAACCCCACAGCACGAAGGCGTCGGCGTGCTCGAAGTCGTCGTAGCAGCCCATCGGCTCGTCCATGCCGAAGGTGCGCATGAAGGCGTAGGCGGCCGATGCCATGCAGTGGCGCGCATTCGGGTCGAGGTTGTTGGAGCGGAAACCGGCGCGCATCAGCTTGGTCGCAGCATAGCCCTCGAAGATGGTCCACTGGCCCGAGCCGAACATGCCGACCGCTGTCGGCCCCTTCTCCTTGAGCACCTTCTTGACCCGATCGGCCATCACCCCGAAGGCCTCGTCCCAGCTCACCGGCTCGAACTCCCCGTCCTTGTCGTAGGCGCCATTGCGCTTGCGCATCAGCGGCGAGGTCAGGCGGTCGGCGCCATACATGATCTTGGACAGGAAGTAGCCCTTCACGCAGTTCAGGCCGCGGTTGACCTCGGCCTGGGTGTCGCCGTGGGTGGCCACCACCTGGCCGTCCTTGACGCCGACCATGACGCCGCAGCCCGTGCCGCAGAACCGGCAGGGCGCCTTCGACCACTTGATTTCGAGTGCCCCGACCCCACCGGGAACCGGCTGGGCGGCGGCGGGAAGGGCGATGCCGGCGGTGGCGGCGGCGACCGCCGCTGCCTGCGCCTTCAACAGCTCGCGCCGGTTGAGTTCTGCTGTCATGGCTCGGTGCCCTCCAATTCCTCGATATGCTCGAAAACCATGTTTGCCGCGACGACGCCCTCGAGCGCGCCGAGCGTCGTCAGCGCCGCGCCGAGTTCGCCCGCACTGCCGCCTTCCATGACGACGACGATGCGGTTGTTGCCTTGGCCGCGGATCTCGACGCCCTCCGTGCGGGCGACGGACTCCAGGACGAAATCCATGCGACCAGGGATCACCGAGATCACGGCGCTGGAGATGTGATGGTAGCGGCGCGCGTCAGGCATGGACCGCCTCCCCTGTCGGTTGCGAGACGGCGATTGCGCCTGCCGGGCAAGGCGCGATGCAGGCGCCGCAGCCGGTGCAGGCGCTGGCCTTGAGTTCGGGGACGAACGGCCCGCCGATTCGGGGGCGGAACACAATCGCCGCCTCGGGGCAGGCGTCGCGGCAGGTCATGCATGCCACGCCGCTGTGGGTCAGGCAGGCGTCGGAGATGGCGACGACATGGCAAAAAGTGCGTGCCGCGACCGGGTCGAAGACCGGCTCGGGACAGACGCTGGCGCATTCGCCGCAAAACAGGCATTCGCCGGTGCTGAAATCAAGCGCTGGCCTTGCCTCCACGAGCCCGATGATCGAGGTCGGGCAGGCCTCGACGCAGGCGCCGCAGCCCGTGCAGGCCGCGAGCCACCCTCCCCGTACACCGGGAGGCGCAATCGTCGTCGACCGTGCTTCGCGCCCGGTGAGGAAGCTTCTGCGGGTGATGGCGGCCGCCGCCATGCTTCAACCTCCCGGCGGCCCGGGCGGTCCAAATATCAGCTGCCACATCCAGACGAGGAAACCGTAGCCGCCGACGACGCCAACCGCGACGATGGGCCAGATGCCGAAAGCCAGGACGAGAAAGGTTATGAGCTCCCTGCGGCGCGCCGAAGCATCGTGACGAACGGCATTCGACGTTCCTTGGTCCTGGGTCATGATCACCTCATGTGCCTTGGACATCCACGGCCGAACCGATCGGCCAGCCCCTACTCCGACGACAACCTTACCTTCACAGGAGACTATTGCAACGCAATTCGCAGAGACTTCGGTTGCTTGCGCAATTGCTTTCCAGCAAGGGTTAACGATGCGCGGGGGCAGGCCCCGTTGCTGGCTTTCGGGAGCAAGGCGGCCGCTACGGGCAGGTGGTCTTCAGCGCCTGATAGTGGACGTTCAGCTCCTTGCCGCCACGCGACCGCAAGGTGAAACCCCGCGGGGCCGGCTCGGCCGGGCAAACGCCGAGGGCGCGCGCGAATTCGTGCACGTCCCCTGCCCCGTCGTCGTCGTCCGTCCATACCATGACCGGCTTTTTCAGCGGAAACGACGCGGCAGCCGGCATGATCGGGTGGAGAACGCGTGTCTCGGGGGCGTAGAGCCTGAGGTTCGCCAGCACCGCATAGTCGTTGATCAGGAGTTCGGACGCACCCGTCGCTTGCTGCACCTCACGCGAGAGTTCGCGGTAGTTGTAGCTCTTGCGTGCGCTCGGCCAGCTTTCGATCCATTGCCCGACCGACGCAATGACCGCCATGGAGACCGCAACAAGCGTGAAATTCCTGGCGGCCCTGGGGATCGTGTCGGCCACGAGACCGCACAGGATCGGCAGGGCCGCAACGACAACCGGCAGCATCCAGCGGACATTGACATGGGTAGTGCCCGTTGCGAACACGAGGACGAGCCCGAAGGCGAGGCTCAGCATCGCCCAGCAGGCGAAGACCCGCGTGACCCCACGCAGCTCGCCGCGAATGGTGGCCCATCCGCCACTGAAGAACATCACCAGCGCCGGCAGCCCGAGTATCGCCAGGCACGCCATAACATAGGACAACAGCCCGCGGCCCAGCCCGGCGAGGCGGCCGCCGGTTTCGGCGATCTTGAACCGGTCGACCAGGGCAAGCACGTGGCTGGCATGATTGAGCGCCCAGACGGCGTGTGGCGCGACCAGGATCGCTGCAATCGCAGGAATCAGCACGGCCTTGGCGGACCAGAACACCCCGTCCCGGCGCATGGTGGCGAGGTCGGCCGCCACCAGTGCTCCGACGAACAGGACACCGTTGTATTTCGTCAGCGCCATCAGCCCGAGGACGAGCCCCATGAGCGCGTAATGCCCGACATCCGGCTTCGCAAGCGTGCGAAGATAGCAAAGGGCGAAGGCCGCGGTCAGGGCAAGCAAGAGCACCGAGTGCGAGTAGTTCCGCTGCACCTCCCATGCGATCTCGTAGACCAGGAAGGGCGAAATCGCGACGACACCCGCCGCGGTCCGCCTCAGGCCGAGGCGGATGGCTATCCGCCACATCAGGAAGCAGAAGGCGAACAGCAGTGAGAACTTGAGCAGGTTCTCGGCAAGCTGCGTGACGCCGAACACCTGCTGCACGGCGATCAGCAGCCACGTATAGAGCGGCGGCTGCGAGCGACCGTACCCCCATTCGAGGCTCTGCGTGTAGAGCAGTTGCTCGGCGCCGTCGTAGCTGGTTCCCGTCCGGATCACACTCAGCACCAGCGCCTGGATCAGGCACAGGGCCGCAATGAAGGTGAGTATCCGATCCCCCCGGACCGAACTGGCCAATCTGTCTGGCAGGGTCGACGCACGTAGCATGCTGCGGCTGGTCTCGCGGTCCGATTTGGGGAAGCGATTGCCCGCACCTTTTAGTCTGCCGAAACCTGCCATTCAACAGGAAGCCTTGGCGAGGGCGCCGACCCCGCCAAGGTTGTTCAGTCAACCCGCCGGCTCAGCTGCCGGCGCGGTAGAACAGCGTCGGCGCCTTCGCGGGGTCGCGGGAAACTGCGTAGACGTCGTAGACGGCCTTGGGATCATCGCCCATGCCGAGCGAACCGTCAGGCATTCCGGGAACGGCGATGCCTGCGATGTCGGGCTTTTCGGCGAGTAGCTTGGCGATGGCCTCGAGCGGCACATGGCCCTCCAGGAAGTAACCGTCGACAGCGGCCACATGGCAGCCTTCCATGTCCGCGGGCACGCCGGCCAGCTTCCTCACCGGCGCGAGGTCTTCCATGTCCGTCGACTTGACCTCGTAGCCCGCCTTTTCGACGGACTCCGCCCACGTGTGGCAGCATCCGCAGTACGGGGTCTTGTAGACGGAAATGGCGGCCGCGCTGACTTCGGCTGCGGCGATTGACGACGCCATCGTGGCTATCGCTGCGCCAACGATCATCTTGATCGAGGTCTTCATGGTTGCTCTTTCTCCTTGGATTGATCGTTCGGGGTCTACCTCAAAGGATATCCTGCTCCGAGGCCCGGGAATTTGCGCCAGATCAATTCCGTGGCGCGTGTCTTCGGGTCGGGATGCGCAGTACAAGACGCCGGGATCGGAGACAACGGCACTCGCGCAAAGTTGTATTCTGCTGGGATGATCTATTCCGGCAGCCCGGCCTTGCGCAGCATTGCGAGGAAGCGCTGGTGCTGCTGCTCCTGGACATAGCGAGGCACGAAACCCGGAGAGACGTTGCCTAATCGGAGTTCGGGCAATTGTTCCAGGCAAACCTCCACGGCGCGCAAGGCTTCCTCGGCATTGCCCACGGCCGCGGCTGCCGCCGCCCAGAAAACCGCGCCCCGCGCAAAGTCAGGCTTGGTACGCATGACGTGGCGGGCGGTCTCCAGCGCGCCCGCGTCGTCGCCTGCGCCGAACTGGGCAACAGAGAGGCTGTAGTAGCGCCAGAAATCCGCGGGATCACGCGAACTCAGACGAATGGCCTCCCTCGCCTCGGCGATCGCTTCTTCGGTCTGCCCGAGAAACGCGTAGAGCTCGGAAAGGTCGCCATGGGCGTTGGGAAAGCGCGGATTGAGTACGAGCGCGTACCGCACCTCG